>DASUGQ010000533.1:0-17398 GCA_036273935.1 Cyclobacteriaceae bacterium
TTACCTGCCGGTGATTACTTCGTACAGGCAACTAATAATGCATCACTATGTAGTACTTCTGTCTCTCCTTTCACGGTAGACGATGTCCATATTGATCCCACTATCATCGCCTCATCGATCATCGACAACTCCAACTGTTCAGGTGCTACACCTAACGGCTCCATAACTTTATCTGTGGAAGTCAACGGTGTGGCTGCACCTCTTAATGAATTTACTATCGAGTGGTTTGAAGATGCAGCGTTAAGTGTGAACCTCGGTACAACCATAGGTGCCGTCGCTGGCGTGGATAATGAAATCGCTCAACTGCTCAGTGCCGGTACTTATTATGTTCGTGTAACTGATAACACTTCTCCTAACAATAGCTGTTCATCTACTGCTTCCTTCTCTGTCATCGATAATCCTCCTGTCATTGGTATTGACCAGGCGGACATCTCCGTCACCGATCAGGCTGATTGTGCTCCTGCCGATGGATCTGCCCAGGTCACTGACATCATCGTGGATGGTGTGGCCCTCGGTTCAACGGCCGGCTATTCATTCAACTGGTTGGAAAGTGATGGCATAACTCCAGTCGTGGGCGCCGGTAATGCAGATCTCATTGCTGTCAACTTACCTGCCGGTGATTACTTCGTACAGGCAACTAATAATGCATCACTATGTAGTACTTCTGTCTCTCCTTTCACGGTAGACGATGTCCATATTGATCCCACTATCATCGCCTCATCGATCATCGACAACTCCAACTGCTCAGGTGCTACGCCTAACGGTTCCATAACTTTATCTGTGGAAGTCAACGGTGTGGCTGCACCTCTTAATGAATTTACTATCGAATGGTTTGAAGATGCAGCGTTAAGTGTGAACCTCGGTACAACCATAGGTGCCGTCGCTGGCGTCGATAATGAAATCGCTCAACTGCTCAGTGCCGGTACTTATTATGTTCGTGTAACTGATAACACCTCTCCTAACAATAGCTGTTCATCTACCGCTTCGTTCGTGATAAATGACGATCTGCCAATCATCGGAATCGATCAAAGTCAAATTTCAATCACCGATCAGTCAGACTGCAATCCGATTAATGGAAGCGCCTCCGTCACAAATATTACCGTCGATCATTCGGTCTTAGGCAACACACTGGGTTATTCATTTGAATGGTTCGAGAGCGATGGCACTACACCGATACCGGGATCGGGTAATGCATCAACAGTAGGTGTGGTCTTGAATGCCGGTAGTTATTTTGTCCGGGCAACCAATACCGCCTCTAACTGCATTTCTCCCGTAACGCCATTTGTCATCGACGACATAACAGTGACACCCACAATCGTGGCTGTTCAAAACTTCCCGAATATAAGCTGCGATACAAATTATACCGGTCAACTTTCGGCTTCAGTCTCCGAGGGCACAACCAATGGAGTAACTGCCGGCTACTTATTTGAATGGTTCCGGGGCGCCAACAATACAAACCCGGCCGACTTTATTGCAACCGGCACGACAATTTCCAATCTGCAGGAAGGAGATTACACCGTACAGGTCACCGATCTCGCAACGCCTGGAAATGGCTGTCTCGGAACCGCTTCGATCAATCTGAAGCGCGAAATACCAATTCTCAACGCAACCTTGTCAGTGACAAATCAAACTGTGTGTTTGCCCGTGAACGGTTCAATCAACGTTGTAAGTGTTCAGCAAATACTGATGGGTACGACGACGGTCTTCAACATGAGTAATGCGGCAGATCTGGCGAACTTCTCATTCCAGTGGTTTGATGAAAATCTAAATCCGATCTCGGCCGTAATTACGGGATCATCTGTTTCTCCTAATTTAGTTGGAGGAACCTACTATGTGCAGGTAACCAATACCGGCGGTTGCACGACAGGTTTCACGCGTGCAGTAATTGAAGATCAGACAACGCACCCCGATCTTGTTCTTGACGATTTCACGAATCCATCCGTATGTATTCTTCCCGAAGGCACCGGAAGTCTAAGTACAATCGCTGACGGCTCCATCAACTTCGCGAACTACACGTTTACGTGGTATGAAGGAAATAATACCAGTGGGTCGGTTGTACAACCTAACAATCCTATTCTTAGCAACATTGCCTACACAGATCCTCAAACCTACACCGTTCGCGTGACAACCAATGCAACAAATTGTTTCAGTGATGCGACATACACCTTTGCAACTGATACTGTTGAAATCAGGGCGATTGCTTCTGCTGTGCCACTTACCAGTTGCGTGACACCAAACGGAAGTCTTTTCTCTACGGTACAGGACGGTGCCGGAGCACTTTACAATTACGAGTGGTACAGTGGACCCACCGTGGGAACGACACCGGTGTTCACAACTAATGAAGTGCTGATTGCACCGATCGGTGTGTATACGGTCGTAGCGAAACACCCTACTTTGAATTTCTGTACTTCGATCCCCGGAACTGCGGAAGTAACAGATGGCCGTGTATATCCACAGCCTGTTGTTACTTTGAAATCTCCCCTGACTTACTGTGATCCATCCCGTCCAAATGGGGTCGCCCGGGCTGAGGTTAATGGTACGGTCACTGGTTATACTTTCGAATGGTACGAAGGATCGCCCGCTGGAAATCTTGTTTACACTGGCAGTGAAGCAGGCAGTTTACAGGCAACCACATATTATGTGAAGGCTGTCGACGTAATTTCAGGCTGTGATAACACGGTAAGTATATTGGTCCCAAATGATCCGGTGCTGGTTCCTCTTCCGGTCATTGAGGTACTGGCTGAACACACAGACTGTCTCAATCCAAATGGAATTCTGACAGCCTCTGTAGACGGAAACACGCAGGACTATTCATTCTTCTGGTATAACGGTAATGCGATAAAACCCCAACCCGACGTGATCAGCGAAACCTATTACGACTTATACGCCGGAACCTTTTCGGTAACAGCAACAGACCGGGTTTCCGGTTGTGTGTCACCTCCGGCAAGCCAGGATGTGAAAGAAATTTTCGTCTATCCGGATTTCGACATCAGAACCGAAGCAGCAAACTGCGATGAGGAAAACGGACGTGCGGAGATCAAGGTTAAAAATGACGTGGACATCACTTCCGTCGAATGGAATATTAATGGGATGATTACTTATGGAGCCATTCTGAATGACCTGTCCCCAGGCACATACGAGGTGACAGCAACGTCACAATTGAACTGTAGTACGACAAAGGATTTCATTGTGGAGCCCGACATAACGGTATACAATGGTATATCCCGCAACAGTGACGGGGCAAATGATATTTTCGAAATAGGATGTATCAACGACTTCCCCAACAACAGCGTGAAGATCTTCAATCGTGCAGGTACACTTGTGTATGAGGCAAAGTACTACGATAACCAGGAAACCTATTTCAATGGCGTTTCCAACCGTGGTATCAATCTACTCGGTAACGAGCTTCCGTCGGGAACATATTTCTACATCATCGATAAAGGAAATGGATCGAAACCAAGAACGGGATATCTTGAACTGATGCGATAAGTGCTATGAAAAAAAGAATCGCTTTTGGGTTTATGATAATGCTTATGTCGCTTTCAATAAGCATGCAGGCGCAGCATAATATTGTGTACTCACAATATATTTTCAATGGCTTGCTTATTAACCCGGCTTATGCGGGAAGTCATGTTCAGTTGAGCGCGACATTAAGTTATCGTAACCAATGGATAAACTTTGAGGGCGCTCCAAAGACTGCCGCCTTCGGAATACATTCAGCATTCAACAAAGAGAAAGTGGGATTGGGGTTGCTGGCCACGTCGGACAATATCGGCAGTTATACAAATACCGGTGTTTTTGCCAGCTATGCTTACCGCATCAAAATGTTGCGTGGTGGTGTGCTGGCCATGGGTCTGCAGGGTGGCTTCAACAATTTCAAAGCCGACTTCAGTGAGTTAAAACTCAAGGTTGACCAGGATCCTATTTTCAACGGATACTTTAATGAGTTGCGTCCCAACTTCGGCGGCGGAATATTTTACTATAACGATAAATTCTTTGCAGGTTTTTCTGTACCGGTCATTCTCAAACATGCTGACTTCTTCAAAGGCTCGTTCGAACAACTAACGCTGCCAAGATTCTATTATCTAAACATCGGTACAACGTTTCCCCTGGACAGAATGGAAAAAGTAAAGGTAAATCCATCATTCCTGCTAAGACTCCAGGATGGGACGCCTCTGAGCGCTGACCTAAACCTCAATATCATTTTTTACGATGTCATTAGTCTGGGAACATCCTATCGCACCGGCGATGCTTTGGTTGGATTTCTCAATTTCAAGTTGAGTGAGAAATTTGCTTTCGTCTATTCATACGACTACACTTTGTCTGCCATCAACCAATACTCAAGGGGCACCCATGAATTCACTATCAATTACAGGACAAGACTAAGAAGAATTCACAAGGATGTGGATTGTCCCTATTACTTCAGTCATTAGGAGCTGTCATGTCACACGGCGTAAATTTCCCTGCCGTCCTGCGAAACCTTGTGGATCGAACCTATTGCGCCGAAATTTTACATACCCGTAATGCTTCGTTTTTGCACAAATTATCTCAGATAATCAAGATTGGCTGAGCGCAGGGCGCCTCCTCATTAACTTCAGCACACCAATCTGCGTCATGCCCTTTGGTCCGCCGAATTTCAGGACGGCCTGTTTGTGCCTGGAAAATCCAATGGGCAAAACGATAAAAGCATTAAAAAATTCCAGAGCATGGAAAGGGTTCTCTACATGAAATAGTCTCGGAAATCAATTTCATTTTCAAATGGCCTGCGAGACAGATTTTACGGGGCAAAAACCGGAAACAACAAACATTTCGTATGAATCGAACACCGCCTAATTTCCGTTAGGCAAGGAAAATGCAAGCTACTCTTTGCCAATTCATGAATAACCCTCATATTCGCTGCCGCTATATTTTACTGAGTTTGAAGTCTAACATTTACATTAATCATATTGTTAAGAATTATGAGCAGACCTTTTAATTTCTCGGCCGGTCCGGCAGTATTACCGCTTGAAGTATTAAAGAAAGCCCAGGAAGAATTAGTCGACTGGCATGGATCAGGAATGTCGGTGATGGAAATGAGTCATCGCGGTAAGGAGTACATGTCCATTCATGAAGGTGCTGAGAAAAACCTGAGAACATTGATGAACATTCCCGCGAACTACAAAGTGCTGTTTCTTCAGGGCGGAGCCTCCACACAATTTGCGATGGTGCCACTCAATCTGTTCTCGTCCGCAAAAAAAGCTGACTACGTCAATACAGGAGCCTGGTCGAAGAAGGCGATATCAGAAGCCAAGCGATATGGAACAATTAAGGTAGTCGCCTCTTCTGAGGCCCAAAACTTCAATCATATTCCCAAGCTGACAAGAGATATGTTTTCAGGGGATGCTGACTATGTGCATATCACGACAAACAATACAATTTACGGAACCTGTTATCCCGAACTTCCGGATACCGGTAATGTGCCTCTGGTGGCAGATATGTCTTCGGATATTTTATCCAAGCCATATGACGTGACGAAGTTCGGATTGATTTATGCAGGCGCGCAGAAAAACATTGGGCCGTCGGGCCTTACCATTGTCATCGTCCGGGAAGATCTCATTGGCAAAGCGATGGATATCACACCTACCATGTTGAATTACAAGATTCATGCGGATGAGGCATCGCTATACAACACTCCACCATGTTATGGTATCTATATCGCAGGATTAATATTCGAGTGGATGCTGGCCAACGGAGGAGTTGAGGCAATGGAAAAACGTAACCGCGAAAAGGCGGCCTTACTTTATAGTTTCCTTGATGGTTCTAAAATGTTTAAAGCAACCGTCGAAGAACGCTCACGGTCAATCATGAATGTTCCATTCGTCACTGGCAACGAAGAGTTGGATAACAAATTTATCTCCGAGGCAAGCAAGAAAGGCTTAAAAACACTGAAGGGTCACCGTTCTGTTGGAGGTATGCGGGCCAGCATTTATAATGCAATGCCGAAAGAGGGTGTTCAGGTGCTGGTTGAATTTATGAAGGAATTCGAAAAGGCCAACTCCTGATTTCTCATTTGTTTAACGGCGATTGTAGTTTCAGCGGATCCGCCCCAATCAATTACTCATCAATACAGTAACCATGGCATTTAAAATTCAAACATTCGATAAGATTGCTTCCGAAGGTTTAGTACGCTTTCCTCACGACAACTATGAGGTGGCCTCCGAATTCTCAACGCCTGACGCCATTCTTTTAAGAAGCTTTTCGCTGCACGACCGCACATTTCCCGATAGTGTTAAGGCGATTGCCCGGGCAGGTGCAGGTGTAAACAACATTCCGATTAAGAAATGCACGGATGCAGGAATAGTAGTATTCAATACGCCCGGGGCTAATGCCAACGCAGTGAAAGAATTGGTCATTGCCGGCATGCTGCTCTCCTCACGAAAGATTTACCAGGGCATCGCCTGGGCGCAGTCGCTGAAAGGAAAAGGTGAAGAAGTTCCCAAACTTGTTGAGAAAGGGAAATCAAATTATGTCGGTCCCGAAATTTACGGCAAGACCCTTGGTGTTATCGGGCTTGGCGCGATCGGTATGCTCGTCGCCAACGCAGCGGAAGCCCTGGGAATGCGCGTCATCGGATACGATCCCTACATCTCCATTGATGCCGCCTGGCAGCTTTCAAAGAATGTGGAAAAAGCGAGAAGCCTCGATTCACTATTGGCAGAGTCCGATTACATAACCGTACACGTCCCGCTAATGGATTCAACAAAGGGATTTCTCGATAAATCCAAGTTTGCCATTATGAAAAATGGCGTCCGGATTCTGAACTTCGCGAGGGAAGGTCTTCTGAACAAAAAAGACATGCTGGATGCCCTCAGTTCAGGTAAAATTGGTTGCGTCGTCACGGACTTCCCCGAAGAAGATCTTTTAGGTCATGATGGAATAATCACGGTGCCTCACCTTGGTGCCTCAACCCCGGAGTCAGAAACAAACTGTGCCGTCATGGCGGTGGATCAGTTAAAAAACTATTTACAAAACGGAAACATCAAAAATTCTGTAAACTTTCCCGCAGCCGACATGCCCAGGAACGGAGGCGGATCCCGTATCATTATCGCTAACAAAAATATTCCGGCGATGGTTGGCAAAATCACCAACGTGCTCGCTGACCAGAATATTAACATTGCGGACATGCTCAACCAGCACCGGGAGGAAATCGCCTATAACATCATTGACGTGGATGGTGACATTAAAGAAGACCAGATCAATAAAATCAAAGCCATTGAGGGAATTATCCTTGTAAGATTGTTATCGCCCCTAAAAAGATAAAAGGTTTCAGAAGTAAAATACTACACATGCCTCCGCTTACCGGGTTCCAGACTTAATTTTCAGCTTATGATCATCAAACCATTCAAAGGCTTTCGACCAGTCAAGGAACATGCAAAAGATGTTGCATCACGACCTTATGATGTACTGAATTCAGATGAAGCTCGCGAAGAGGCAAAGGGAAATCCCTACTCCTTTCTCAACGTGGTGAAACCGGAAATTACTTTAGCCCAGGAAATTGATCATTATGCACCGGAGGTTTATGAAGCGGGCAAAAATAATTTTCAGAGACTGGTTAATGACGGAGTTTTCTTACAGGATAAGACCGATTCCCTCTATATCTATGAACTTGTGATGGATGGCCGCTCACAGAGTGGAATCGTTGCCTGCGCTGCAGTTGATGATTACATGAATGATAAGATTAAAAAGCACGAACTCACACGGCCTGACAAAGAAGCTGACAGAAAAAACCACGTTCACGTTTCCATGATGAATGCTGAACCGGTATTCTTTGCCTACCGTGCCGTTGCTGAACTTGACACGATTGTTTCCTCCATAAAAAAATCAAAACCGGAATATGACTTCACTGCCGACGATGGTATTGTTCATCGCCTTTGGGTAGTGAGTGATCAGCAACTGGTGAAAAAGATTGTTGACGAGTTTGCAAAGATGCCCGCAACTTATGTGGCTGATGGACATCATCGCACTGCGGCGGCGGCACTGGTCGGCAATGATTTGAAGAATGAAAACCCAAAGCACACGGGTAAAGAGGAATACAATTTTTTTCTGGCGGTTCACTTCCCCGACAATCAGCTTGCCATCATGGATTACAATCGCGTGGTAAAAGATCTCAATGGTCACAGCCCGGAGTCTTTTTTGAAAGCGCTGGAGAAATCGTTTCAGGTCGAGAAGAAAGGAAAGGATGCGTATCGTCCCGAACAACTCCACGAATTTAGTCTTTACCTGGACGGAAACTGGTATTCATTAAAGGCAAGGCCGGGAACCTACGATGACAATGATCCAATCGGCGTACTGGATGTCACAATTCTTAGCGAACAGGTTTTGAAACCATTACTCAATATCGTCGACCTCCGAACAGACAAACGCATTGATTTTGTGGGTGGGATGCGGGGATTAAATGAACTGGAGCGAAGAGTAAATAGTGGTGAAATGGAAGCGGCCTTCGCGCTCTATCCGGTTTCCATGAAACAACTGATTGACATTGCCGACAGCGGAAAGATTATGCCGCCAAAAACAACTTGGTTCGAACCCAAATTAAGAAGCGGGTTGGTCGTGCATAGCCTGTTGGATTGATCCCATTCAACATCTTTCCAATTCTGTTAAATGACGTAATGCTACATCAGAGATGAACACACCTTTTCTAAATCAATGATCATGGTATCTCGAAAGATTTTGTCATGAAAGTAGCCTTTCCCGACGCACACCAATGTTTCATCTTCCAATTTGTTTTCAATATTTGCAGCAGTCCTGGTGAATTCAATATGAACTAACCTGAACGGCAGGAATACATGTGAATGGAAGAAAAATCTGACACTGAAACCGTCTGTCAGTTCTTATTGAGCTTGTAGCCCCTGACCTGCTCGTTATTGATTCCAAAAATAAGTTGACCATTAATATTAACTATACCTCTCACATCACCTTTCACGTTTAATCCCACACGGCGCTGTGATAGACAAGAAAAGTTTCCTTTCCCGTCATTCAAGAGAATAACCCCCCTGTTGGCATCGGTCCTGCCAATTCTTACGCGCACATTTGACTCATTCCCACCGACAACAACATCTTTGTCGCCATCATTGTCAACATCAATGCAGGTCATAGCATAGACTGGTGAAAATTGGACCTCAACGGGAAGAGGCTTCGTTTCAAACTGATTCCCTTTATTCTCAAAATACATGGTGCTTAATCCATCCGCGCTCAGACGAACTGCATCGTTCAGTTCCTTCTTTTTAAACATAGTTTTCAGGGAAGCATTCGCGTATTGATTGTAATCTGTAAAGCGTGGCTTGAGGAAGGGCACCTGGCCTAGTGCTTCATCGCGACTGGCGAACGGGTAAGATTTGTCCCCCACAAAATAGCTAAAGAATGGATCAACCTGGTTATCCCCGTCGAAGTCTTTATAAATCAAAGTTGATGGCTTTTCGGGAGACACGCGAAATTGGGAATTTAGTCCGTAGTTCCCTGCGATCAGATCAATATCTCCATCCTGATCAAAATCTTCTGCAAGCAAACAATTCCACCATCCGTTAGTGCCTTTTGCAAACCAATGCTGACTGTCATCAATCCAATTTCCATCCCGGCGCGAAAAGATTTTTAATGACATCCATTCGCCTGCCACAATCAGTTCGGGAATGTCATCATGATTAAGATCTGACGCAATTGTCGCACAGACCATTCCAGCATTTTTCAAAGCCGGAGAGAAGTTGTTTGGAGATTTTGAGAAAGTTCCTTTCCCATCATTAAACAATATCAGGCTGGGTGCTGCTATTGGATATTTTCCAGGTACCATTCTGCTTCCTGTAAACAAGTCGAGATCACCATCGCCATCCAGGTCAAGCGTTACAACAGAAGCACCATCAAGATTTTCATCCGGCACACCTGACACTGAACGTACAAAATTTCCTTTTCCATCATTGATGTAAAGGCGGTCCTGAAGGCGCTTGTCCTTTTCATCAAACATATATCCTCCGCTCACTACATAAAGATCCAGGTCACCGTCGTTGTCTGCATCGAAGAACAAACCGTCTTCATCCTGAAAATCCATGTCCCTTTCGAAGGCAGTGGTTTTTATATTTAGAAAAACTCCATCAACACTTTGTACAAACAGGCTTCCTGCCTGCCCATTGGGACCGCATACATAAATATCCTCTTGTTGATCTCCATTAACATCCCCTTTGACCAACTTCGGACCGGAATATGAAAACATCTTTGGAAGGAGAAATTGTCGTTTGAAATCATTCAACACTGGCGGAGAATGCTTCCAGTGAATGGTTTCAACTTCAGTGAACAGTGGCTGTGTCGCAGCTGCATAGTGGTACCCGTCATCCGCTTCTGCGTATTTTGGTATCAGTACGGAAGAAACGCGTTGATAAACTTTGGTTTTACCGTCAGGCCAGATGATCCGTACAGAGTCGGCCGTATCTGCGTTACCAAGGCCAATTTCGAGTGGTGTGTAAAGACAGGACTGAAATCCCCTGTTGGGAGAAAATTCATAGTACTGCTTTTTGCTCCCGGCGTAACAAAATATTTTTGTGCCCGTGATTGGTCGCACTTCCTGCGTCAGATCTATTTTCAAGAATTTTGCTTTGCTGCTTTCGATCGTTTCGTTTCGGTAGACTGCGGCCGCTCCGTTCATCACGTTAATCAGGAGGTCGGGGTCGCCATCATTGTCCAGGTCGGCATAAGCACTTCCGTTAGATTTAAATTTTCTTGTCAAGCCCCACGCTTCCGACGTCTTAGTGAACGTCAGGTCGCCATTGTTTCGGAAAAAATAATTTCCAACTTCAATGGCGGGCATGCGATCAAGGATGAGGCCAATATCCGGCGACGTACCTGTTTGCCTTGCCTTGATCTGTTCATCCACCGTAAACTTAAGAAACTGCATATTGGTGTAGTCTTTCTCATACCCATTGCTCACAAAAAGATCTTTCCATCCATCGCCATCGAAATCAGAAAACAAAGCTGCCCAACTCCAGTCTGTATTCGATATTCCGGCAAGCTGTCCGATTTCCGAAAACGTTCCGTTGCCGTTGTTCAATTGCAACATATTCCGCATTGACTGATGATGAAAACCTTCATCGACAAGCAACTTGTATTTGTCATAGTTATCATCACCCGACGAAAGTTTGATGCGCTCATTGGTTTCAGGCATCATGTCCAAAGTGAAAATATCCGGTAATGCATCGTTGTTGATATCGGCGACATCGGATCCCATAGAAAAGAGTGAGACGTGACCGGTGGCTTCCTTAATTACATTCACGAATGTGCCATCGTGTTGATTCATGTAAAGGTAGTCTTCTTCATTAAAGTCGTTGGATATATAAAGGTCGAGCCAGCCATCAAGATCAATATCCGAAACGGCGAGCCCCAGGCCAAAACTGAGCACGTTGTTAATGAGGCCGGCCTCTCCGGTCACATCATGAAATTTTCCTCCATCATTCCGGTAAAGCTTGCTGCCAAACTTCGAAGCTTTCTGCTTCTTCATATCTCCCAGGAGCCGGCTGAACCCGGCGTATTGAGGGAGGGAATGGTTCAGCACAAACAAGTCAAGATCTCCATCGCGATCATAGTCAAAGAACGAAGCATGCGTGCTGTAGGAGTCGTCGGCAACGTCATAGTCTTTTGCCCGCTCTGTGAAAGTCAGATTTCCGTTGTTGATAAATAATAAATTTTGTCGTTGAACCGAGTCGCTCAATGCCGATCGGCATACATAAATATCAAGTAAGCCATCGTGGTTGATGTCGGCCATCGTAACGCCTGTCTTCCAACCAACGGGAGCAGATACCCCTGCCTTGTCCGTTATATCCTCGAATACAAAATTTCCTTTGTTGAGATAGAGCTTGTTCTGAACCTGATTTCCAGTGAAATACAGATCAACGAGTCCGTCGTTATTAATATCACCTGCTGCTACTCCGCCACCATTAAAGTAATAAGGATAGTTAAGGACATTATTCTCGCCGGCTTGTTTTACAATATTCGAAAAACTGATGCCCGTAGTCTCAGGTAAAAGTTCCTCAAAAAGTTTTGCGGGTCGCTCGCCCGGTCGGTTACATGATGATAAAGTAAAGAAAGCAAAAAATGCCGCAAATGATAGATTCCGAATGGGTAGCTCGCAAAACATCACATCAAATTCAAACCTGTTAAAACAAAACAGAAGGTCAGTCTCAACGACTGACCTTCACTGCACTTAAAACAACACTACCAATCAATTTTTATCCCACCATAGTGGTGTCTGTGTATCATCGGGTCCTTCAAGAAGATCCACAGCAGCGTCCACTGCTTCCTTATTAGTGTTCTTCTCCGAGGTGAGGAATGGGATTCTCCTCAACCATTGAGTAGAAGGATCAGTGATCAGCGGATTATCCGAATTGGCAACCGGATATAATTTAACCTTGTGACTTCGTCGATAATCGGACCATGCTTCCATCCCATCGGGATAAAGGGCGATCCACTTTTGCGTTGCGATCTGTTCTTCCTGTACGTCCGGGGTCGCACCGAACAACACCGGGATGTCTGTCATTGGCGGCGAGTTAAGGAAATCCTGGGGAGCGACAGGGGTTCCTGTACTGTTGATGTAGGACGTCGGATCGGCTGTAATACCCCATTGCAGGAATGAACTTTTAATACCTGACTCATAAAAATCCTTCGCGGTTCCTGCTCCCATGTTCCAGCCTTTGAGCACACCTTCCGCACGAAGGAAATACGCTTCAGCTGTGCACATTACATTTTGAGGTGTAGCCAAATAACCGTCAACACCACCAAGGCTTGCGGGGGACCAGCGAGGACCTTGCTGAGAATTGTAGTCCGCATCATTCAACCCGCTGGCATCCGTCAGCTGCGCTGAAGTAAGCCCATTTCTCAACCCGTGGTACTCACCATCTCTTGCCGAAGGAAGGTAATATTCAGGCATCCTCGGGTCGTCATAACCTTTAAGCACAGATTCCATCGACGCACTCATCCTGAATTCATTCCATTGCATGATGGAGAGTCCATTGCCGTCACTTCCTTTCAAACTTCTTTGCACAAGAGCGTCATCGCCGGGGCTAGTGGTCATAACACCATCCGCTACTGCGGCTTCGGCTTCTGTCTTGGCGCGGGTCGGATCAACGCTTGATATTCTCATTGCCAGTCTTAACCGCAAGGTATTGGCAAACTTAATCCACTTGTTCACATCACCTCCGTAAACAATATCGTAGCTTCCGTAGGGTGTCTCGCCCGTTTTTCCTTTCAATACCTGAACGGCATCAGCAAGCCGATCGAAGAAATCATAGTAGATCTGATCTTGCGGATCGTAAGGAACGGTAGTACCACTTTGTCCAGCGCTGAAATAAGGAATCGGTCCCCAGTAGTCTGTGACTCTATGGAAAGTGTACACCCACCAGATGTTCGCTAACGCATACTCTGCCGAAGTCGGATCGCTGTTTTCAAAGATCGTCTGCAACTGTGGCAATACGTCCGTGTACATCGGATTAAACGCTGCCCCTACCCAGTTCTGATTGATCACCAAACGATCTGACCCGAAATAGGTTGCTTCGCAGGCGAAATACTGACAGTACTGGTCGGCAAAAAGGTTTTGTGCAACCTGGTAGTTCCACTGGCTATTCGGCGCAGATGACTGTGCCTTCGAAAAAAGGAACGGCAACTCCGCCGGGCCGATGGTTGAAATATTATTCTTGTTTGTGTTAATGTTTTCGAAATCACTGGTACAAGACATCACCAATGCAAGGCTGCTGAGCATAAGAACGCTCAGGCCTTTGGAAGAAAATATTTTTATGTTTTTCATATACTTCATGTTATATGGATTGGCGTTTAGAAAGTAAGATTGAGGTTACAACCTAAACTGCGTGTCGACGGTAATGATCCGTATTGAACTCCCTGCCAGTTGCCATTTCCTAAGCTCATGTCGGGATCGATTTGCAATTTCCGTTTTCCAAGCCCTGGAATGTCGAGCAGAGAAGAGCCTCTGTAAATCCAGGCGAGGTTTCGTGCCACGAGTGAAAACCGTGCGGACTTGATAAAGAAGTTTGCCGGTACTGGAATGTTGTATCCAATGGAGAGCTCTCGTATTCTGAAATTAGTCGCGTCATACGCAAAAAATTCTCCGATTCCGTAGCGCTTTCCAGAGGTCGACTCCGATCCGGCAGTCCAAAATTGCTGCGCTGTAACGGGTTGATTCACGGCATTTCCCTCGGCGTCCACGCCGCCTAAATTCCAACCTTCTTCCCTGTTCTTTTCCGTCACAGCAGAAATTCCGCTGAATGCAAGATTCATTTCTGTGCCGTCGAGGATCACACCGCCGGAGCGTCCGTCGATCAGCAAGCGAAGCGAAAAATTCTTATAGGTAATCGAGTTGGTTAAGCCCATGGTCGCCTTTGGCATGAAGGAGCCGAGATACTCCTGTGTGGGCGTCGCTACCGGAAGGCCGGAGTTTTTATCCACAACAAAATTTCCATTGTCATCACGTTGCCATTTTCTCGAAACCATATCGCCATATCCCTTACCCACCTGGATCACAGGTGTCGCCGTTCTGGCATAACCCGAATTACCGCTCAGATAAGCAATGTCGATTTCAGGACTCAACTCTTTAATCTTGTTTCGGTTGATACCAAGATTGAACGTCAGGTCCCATGTAAACGCTCCCTGTTTAACGGGCGTCGCATTCAACACCAGCTCAATTCCGGAGTTTTGAATGTCACCGGCGTTGATGTATTTGTCATTGTATCCGGTTGCAACGGGCTGGCTAAGCTTAAGGAGCTGATTGGTCGAGTTGCTCTTGTAATAGGTAAAGGTAAATCCAAGGCGGTTGTCGAGGAACCTCGCATCAACACCAAACTCAAGATTCTTAACGAGCTCGAATTTAATTCCTGGGATGGCCTCCGTAGCTGACCGGGAAAGAAAACCGTTCCCTGCGCCCTGGCTGAAACTATAGGTGTTCGTTCGTACCTGCGCCTGTCCGCCATTACCTACGACCGCATAATTTGCGTTAAGCTTAAGGAATGAAATCGCGCCTGGCAAAGCCACCATATCCGATATTATTCCGGACAAACCCACCGACGGATAAGGTATGGAATAAGGAGATGGCAGACGAGAGTCCCAATCATTCCGTATACTTCCTTCCAGGAAGAGCACTTCCTTGTAAGCCAAACTCACCTGTCCAAAAACAGATTGGGTTTGAACCTCCGTTGAGGATTGCGACGACGAAGAGGTACCGGCAAAGCCAAGGCTGAATTTATTGGCAATGTAAAGACCGTTCGCCTCTGCATAGCTTTGATCGAACAGGTAATCCTGGAAAATTGCCCCGGCACGATAGTCCAATTTCAGGTCACTGCCTAACTGCTGTTGCCCTGCCAGTGTTACATCGTACCATTGCTGGGTTGTTGTTGTATTCGTCCTGGAGTAGAATCCTCCTGGTTGACTTACCCACAGGATCGTTCCTTGCGAGTATTTTTGCTCATCAAGGTCATAGGTCTTGTCGAGATTTGCCCGTCCTGTAATACTGAGATTATCGAGAATGTCGTACTTCGCTGTCACAAAACCCATCACACGGTTACGCGCCTGGTCAATTGCCGTCCTGTTGATCATCCAATAAGGATTTTGATAAATAGAACTTAATGTAGATGGCCATGGTGTCGGTGTAGGCAATCCCACATTATTGATGTATTCAAAATTCTTAATGTCGCTAAGGCTCATGCTCCGGGGCGCCTGGTAAATATCAATCACCGGAGCATTCTCTTCACCGGTACGTGGCCGGTTGGTAATATCCTGACTGATATAAGTAATCTTTGCGTCTGTGGAAAGCTTCTTGCTGATCTGATTTGAAAGTCGAAGGTTGATCGTATGACGAGTAAGGTCATTGTCCGGAACAATTCCTTGCACCTGGTTATTGGTATAGGAAAGGTAGGTCTGCATTTTCTCAGATCCCCCCTGAACGCCGATGGAATTATTCAGGCTGATACCTGTGCGGAAGAAATCCTTGATGTTATCCGACTGTGAAGAATATGAGCGACTCTCACCAAGATGATTGGTGTAGGCTTGTCCTTCCATTCTAGCGCCCCAACTGTCACCCACGGCAGTATTCAGGATCCCGGCATTACCTTGTCCGTATTTATTCTGAACATCAGGAAGTACGAAAGCCTGTTCTGCGGTAATTCCGGAATTGACAGTGACGGACATCTTGTCCTTGGTGCCTTTCTTGGTAGTAATCACAATTACTCCATTACCTGCAGCGCTTCCGTATAAAGCAGCAGCAGACGCGCCTCGCAGGATGGTCACAGACTCAATATCGTCGGGGTTGATGTTTGACGCCCCGTCGGAACTTTGGACCGAACCAAAATCACTTCCGGCGGCGCTCCTGGTATCATTATTTATCGGAACTCCATCAACAACAATCAAGGCATTATTACTTCCCTGGATGGAGCGATTGCCCCTCAAAACAATCCGCGCCCCACTACCCGGCCCTCCTGATCCTTGCGTGATTTGTGCATTGGCAATCTTTCCCTGGAAGGAATTCATAATATTATTGGCATCCCTTACTTCTGTCAATTGCGAAGGATTGACAGACTGAGTGGCATACACCAACGTCTTGGCTTGGCGCTCAATGCCCAGCGCAGTCACAACGACTTCACTAAGCTGTGTCGCGTCTTCAAGCAAGGTCACATTGATGGTCGTTTGGCTGCCTACAAGCACTTCCTGCGTTGCGTAGCCGATGAAGGAAAATATGAGAATATCATTTTCTCCGGCTACCTGAATGGAATACTTTCCATTTGTGTCGGTTGTTGTTCCTACAGTGGTTCCTTTGACTACGATTGACACGCCCGGCATAGGAGCACCACTTTGCTCGGTCACCGTGCCTGATATTCCCGCCACGATGGTGGAGCCTGCATTCAGTTCACCATCAGGTTCGTCCAGTGCTGTCGCGGAAACGGGGCTTAATACGATCCTTTTCCCAATAACTTTATAATTAATATCTGGCCCAAGCAAAGCCGAAAGAACTTCCGACAGTTCGGCCTCTTTCAAATGCAGGGTGACCTTTTTCTGATCTTCTATAAGCTCAGGGCTATAGGCGAACTTTACCTTTGTCTGTTCGCTGATCAACATCAGAGCCTGTTGAAATTCTTCACTTTCCACATCAATCGTGACTTTACGGCTCAATATTTCCTGACCCATGGTGTCCACGGCGTTCGCAAACGTTATGGAGATCGAGGTCAGAATAATATGTACTAGAGTAATTCTCATGAGAAACAATAGTGTTTCTTGAATCGGTTTGGGTTTATTCATAAATTGAAATGTTTTTGTTTTTGAAAACGGCAAAAACTATGGAGCATGGTCAGCCATGCTACCGAAAAGCGCCGGTGATGCTGCAACA
>DASUGQ010000534.1:0-8808 GCA_036273935.1 Cyclobacteriaceae bacterium
ATGGTAGAAGATGGAAAGATAATCATCAAAAAACCTGAACTCACTGCGTCATCAATTTTGGACGTACTGTATGGAGCAACCATTCTTGACTATAACGCAGAGATTGATGCACGGACGCAATTCAGCGAGATAAAATCAAAGACATGGGATTACAGTAATCAGGAAATTACCGAAGACACAGGTGATGCTCCTACAATGAATGAAGCGGGCAATCTTTCTCCGGATGACTTAGCAGGTGTGATCGACCTGGACAGCAACTTGCTGATTCATTCCGGAAAACTTACAAGCGAGGTAGTTAAGGAGTGGGCGAATGCGAAAATGTTAAGAAGTCGTTTGGCAAAAGTCAGAGGCTCAGTAAAATTCTTAGGATTTCCTGATGTTAAACCAGGAACTATCATTTCGTTGAGCGGAGTTGGTGAACGTTTCAATGGACCTGTATTCGTATGCAGTGTCAGGCACGATTACGGCAGCGGTAATTGGACAACCAATGTGAATTTTGGAATGCCGGAATCATGGTTTGCCGAAGCGATTAATCCATTTCATTTATCATCACAATTAGGATTTATACCATCTGTACAAGGTTTGCAGATTGGTACCGTAACTGATCTTGAAGATCCCGAAGGAGAGCATCGTGTGAAAGTGAGATTGCCAGTAGTAAGTGCTGAAGAAGAAGGCGTGTGGATGCGCATTGCGACGCTTGATGCAGGCAATAATCGAGGTACATTCTTTCGTCCGGAAATTGATGATGAAGTTATTGTTGGATTCATTTTTAATGACCCCAACAATCCTGTCATCCTGGGCATGCTTCACAGTAGCGCATTACCGGCACCATTAACGGCTTCGAATAGCAATCATGAAAAGGGATATGTCAGTCGGTCTGAAATGAAAATGATTTTCAATGATGATGAGAAATCGTATAAGCTCGAAACACCGGGAGGAAAGAAGATTACGCTAAGTGACAATAATGGCATTGTGCAGATCGAAGATGAAAATGGAAATAAAATTAAGATGGAGTCTGGAGGTGTAACCGTCGAGAGCGCTACTGCATTGAAACTAAAGGCAGGTACTGATATTACCCTTGAAGCAGTGAACATTAAACTGTCTCCATCTTCTCAGTTTTCTGTTTCGGCTTCCGGGGCGGAGATCAAAGCCGGCAATGGCTCTGCGGAAATTAAAGGACCTATGGTTAAAGTTGAAGGGAGTGGAATCACAGAAGTGAAAGGTGGATTAGTGAAAATAAATTAATCGATTATGCCATTTGCAGCACGAGTAAGCGATATGCATATCTGTCCGATGGTGAACCCAGGTGGGGTTCCACATGTAGGAGGGCCCGTATTACCACCTGGAGTTGTAACGGTTTTGATCGGTGGTTTGCCGGCTGCAACGATGGGCGATATGTGCATTTGTGCAGGGCCACCGGATTCAATAATAATTGGATCGGTCACTGTTCTGATTGGAGGGAAACCCGCCGCAAGAGTGGGAGACAGCACTGCCCATGGCGGCACAATCATATTGGGATGTCCAACTGTAATAATTGGTTAGTATGAGCGAGCATTCATTTCTCGGAACGGGCTGGGGTTTTCCGCCTTCATTCAGCAAGGCCCTGAAAAGTGTTGATCTGCTTAAAGATGAAGAAGACATTCAAAGCAGTCTGCACATTCTCCTCACTACGCGAATTGGTGAAAGGGTAATGCAGCCAACGTATGGATGCAATCTTGACGAACTTGTTTTTGAATCGTTAACCTCCACATTCAAGTCTTACATTCGCGATCTTGTTATGACGGCTATTTTATTTCACGAGCCTCGGATAAAACTCAATAATGTAACCCTGGACGACAGTCGTGAACTGGAAGGAATAATACTGATCGAAATAGACTACACCATTCGATCGACGAATACGCGGTTTAATTATGTATTTCCATATTATAAAGAAGAAGGAACAGATATTAAATGAAGGATAATTGCAACCATAGGAATCCTCTTCTGCGTTCGGGTGTAAACCAGAGGCAACGAGTACTTCATGCGCTTATGCCGTCACATGTCCAAGTGGATGAACGCGATCATGCCGATCTAATTCTTTTTGCAAAAAACTATGCGAAGCAATTAAAATACTTTAATTCAAGCAATGTTGCAGATGGCGATTGGCAGGTGTTCATGAGCATGGATGTATCTGTTACGCTCGCCTCACTGGTAAAGCTTGACGCCGAAAGTTGCTATGCTTATGTGAAGAAGATTTTCGATTCAATAAAAACTTTGGACACCACGCAGGTTGCTGATCTGCAAAATCATTTCAAAGTACTCTTCGATTTTTGTTTTACTGTTACGAATTTTCTAAACGAATACTACAAGGCGCTGCCTGTTGATTTCGATTTCAAGGAAGTTCTGGGTAATGCCCTACAATCTAATCTTCCGCAATACTATGACCGTTTGAAAAAATACTATGATGAAGCCGTTCTACAGTCAATCGTTGATGAAACGAATACTTTTTCAGTATTACCCTCCCCTGTAGAAATTATATTCTCTCAGGATTTTGACGCGGCAAAATTAGACGAGGTTTGGACAGACAGTTCAATACCTGTTTTTACCCCAACATTTAACGGCGGTACAGTTGCTTTGAAAATTAAAAATACCTGCACGCATAATCTGTTTACTGGAATATTGGATAACTATCTCAAGACTTTGGCCAGCATTGTTCAAATCTCTGCTTCTTATCTTGAAAGTACCCTGGAATCATTTCCTAAACACTCTCCACATTATGGTTTATATCTCTCCTTTATTAAGCTTTTCACCTTCTCACAGGATCATTTAAACGAATTCACCAAGCGACATCTTGATCTTTACTATAAGGAAATTCTGCAACTCACAAATAAAAAGGCAGAGCCCGATCAGGTGCACCTGACTTTTGAATTGGCCAAAACGGTTAAGGACAATTATCTCGTTGAAAAGGATACGGCCTTCAAAGCAGGAAAGGATATTGACGGGCTGGAAATGTTTTATTCACAATTAGAAGATGTTGTTTTCAATAAAGGAGTTGTCAGGAGTCTCAAAACTGTTTTTGTCAATCGTGACATGAACAAAAACACAAGACAACTTCTGGCGAGTCCGGTCGCCAATTCTGATGATGGTTTGGGTGGAAAGCTGACTTCTGCTGACAAAAGTTGGAAGACCTTCGGCGATAAAGACAGACCTCCTGCAACGGTTGGTTTTGTGATTGCCTCTCATTATCTCTATTTGTTGGAAGGCACACGAACAATTACATTTGCATTTTATGCTCCGGCAGGTGAGCCCATCGAATTCTCTGAATCACATGTCCGCGATCGCTTTTCCATTCAGCTTTCGGGAGAGAAAGGTTGGATCGATGTACCTGTTAATCCTACTGATGTTTCAATCCACCCTTCAAAAGAACATTTCAGTATTACCGTTACCCTCGATGGAGGTGAGCCTGCTGTTGTACCTTATTCGCAGGATTTGCATCAAAATAATTTTGAGACTACGTTACCTGTTGCCAGGTTCACCGTCAATAGCGCGAAGGCAAATGATGATGTGTGGGATTTTGCGTTTGAGAAAGTTCGAATTGCTGTGGAAGTAATTGGAATGAAGGATGTAGCGATTCAGAATGACGCCGGAAGTTTGGACCCTTCAAAACCCTTCGAACTTCTTGGATCAACACCTCACGCCGGATCATCATTCGTAATGGGCAGCAAGGAAATTTTTATGAAGACGTTACAACCTTCAGGAAATGTGAATCTGAAAGTACACCTAACGTGGGATAACCTGGATGAACTGAGAGATCTGGCTGACACAAGTAAGTCTTACACAGTAGATATTTTCTACCTGGAGGATGCTACATGGAAATCCGCTCACACGAATGTTGCGTTGTTTGATCTTATCAAATCTATTGCTGTGCTTGAGGCAAGCAGCTCCTTTAATCAGGAACTGTCAAAAATTCAGCAGACTGTTGCCACTTCAGAGGCAGACGCTCCAACGGTTAATAAAGCGTCCTTTCTTGAATCAACGATAAGCGAATTAAGTTTCAATGAATCAAAACTGGAGGGTATAGTAGGCAAGGCAGATTCAATTGAGAAGTATATACAAAATGTATTCACTGGTTCAAATACCTTTTCAATTGTACTTCCTCCCCTCGATGTGTCCACCGATTTCACCGAAAATGAAAATTATTCAGTTCAGTCAACGTGGGGTTTTCTGAAACTTGAGTTAAACAAGCCTGACTTTGGCCATAGTACTTATGCTTCGCGATTGGCTGATGCTGCAAGGAGCGCTGAGATCACTACTACAACAAGTGGAAATAAAAGCACTACTACCGTAGACATGGTTGAGGTGGAGGCGCCCTATACTCCTAAGGTGAAAGAAATCAGCATTGATTATAAAGTTGAGACCCTTTTAGATTTCGGTTCAGATGAGGAAGGTAAGTTTATTCATATCACGCCCTTCGGTTCAAAAGATATTTCTCTAAATGCCATAAAAAAATTGTTACCTGCCATTGATAACGAAGGTGAGTTGTTTATAGGAATTGAAAACCTCAAAACAGATCAAACGCTGTCCGTCCTGTTTCAGGTGGCGGAAGGTAGCGCGGATCCGCTTGCCGTCAAACAGGAAATGTTCTGGTATTTCCTCGGACAGGATAATGAGTGGATTTCTTTTGAAAAGGAAAATATTGTTGATAATACTAATGATCTGACACAGTCGGGAATTATTCGGTTTAGTATTCCGGACGTCGCTTCCTCTGAAAATACCTTGATGACGGAGAAGCTTCATTGGCTGAGAGGTGTTGTTAACGAAAAATCCAACGCTGTATGTAAAATCATCGATGTTGTTGCACAGGCGGCAGAAGCTCAATTCATCGACTATAAGCACATTGAGAATTATTTCAAAGCAACATTGCCGGGCGGTGCCATTAGCAAAATGGTCGTTGCCGACGCCTCCATTAAGAAAATATCACAACCCTATGCTTCTTTTGGCGGACGAGTAAAAGAAAGCGATGATCACTTTTATGTGCGGGTCAGTGAACGGCTTCGTCATAAAAGTCGCGCGGTAACTATGTGGGACTACGAACGAATCGTACTGGAAGCCTATCCCTCCATTTATAAAGTGAAATGTATCAATCATACGCAAGTGCTTGAGAAAACTTCAGGTACGCAAACAGTTTATATCGATAATGAGCAAAAACCAGGTTACGTGCTGGTGGTTCCCATTCCTGATCTGCAGAACATGAACGCGTTTGATCCGTTGCGCCCTTATACCAGCCTGGGTTTAATGACTGAGATAAAACAATATCTCTATACGTATGTATCTCCCCATGTTAATCTTGATGTGCGCAATCCACGGTTTGAGGAGATACAACTTGAGTTTAAGGTAAAATACCTCACGGAAGACAATGACTTTTATACTAAACAATTGAAAGAAGAACTCGAGCAGTTCATGGCGCCCTGGGCTTTTGATCCGGAAACCGATATTGAGTTTGGCGGAAAAATCAGTAAAAGTGTTTTGATCAATTTTATCGAAGAGCGATCCTATGTGGACTTCATTAGTTGTGTCAATATGTATCAAATCGTTGAAGGACGTAAATCCGAAAATGTGGAGGAGGCACTGGCTACTTCGTCAAGATCCGTTTTTGTTTCAGTTAAATCTGATGACGCACTCAATGCTCATAGGATTTCATTTATCACCGACAAATGTGAATGTTGATGGAGGAAACATTAATCATATCGAAATCGAGAGAACTACTAAAAGATCAGGACTACACTTTCCTTCGTGAGGAAGGATTGAAATACATTGAAAATCTGGCCAGTGAACTTTGGACGGATTATAATACGCACGACCCGGGCATTACGATTCTCGAAGCGTTATGTTATGCCATTACTGAGTTGGGTTACCGAACGGGTTTTGATATTAAAGACCTGATGGCGGATAAGGATGGTAAAATTGATATTGATCAGACATTTTTCTCTGCAAAAAATATCCTTTCTTCAGAGCCGCTGACCGTTGAAGATTATCGGAAACTTCTCGTTGACATCATTGGTGTAAAAAATGCCTGGCTCTATCCGTATCGTGACGAGGACACCAATCTTGCAGGTGAACCAGATCAGGAAGTCCCGATCTACGCGCATTGCAAAAAAGATAAGCTTGTTTATGAAGTGACTGAACACCCGGTACGGTTGCATGGATTGTATCGTGTGGTGGTGGATTTAGATGAGACGGATGATTTCGGTGATCTGAATAGAGGTAACATCCCATGGCAATTTGCAACAGAAAGCCTGATCGATATAAGGCTTCAGATTACTCTACCCGATTGGGATGTAATTGATTACGATTTTATTGTTGGCGTTAATCCCTTATCAATCGCCAATTTGAATGTTGTTCTTAACATTGATCGATGGGCGGTTTCATTTGATGTGGATAATGGGGGAGATGTTCGTCCTTTTTCCTTTGAAGCTTTTGTGCTGCTTAAGAAAGATCTTACGGCAATTGCATCTGATATTACTACTCAGTTCAGTGATGTTCTTAGGGTGCAGGAAATATTCTCCCTATATCAGAAAAAAATTGCCCTTGTTTTGGGCATTTTGAAAACGGTGAAGTCAGCGCTCCATGCACATCGTTGCCTATGTGAAGATTTTCTAAAAATTGAAACAATCTGCACGCAGGAAGTAGCCTTCTGTGCTGACATTGAAGTGACTCCCGATACGGATATTGAAAAAGTGTATGCAGAGGTTCTTTTTCAAATTGAAAATTATTTCAATCCCGAGGTAAAGTTTTATTCGCTTAAGGAATTATTAAATGAGGGGATTCCAGCAGACGAAATCTTCGAAGGTCCCATTCTGACACACGGTTTTATTAAAACTGATGAAATTAAAACTACCCAGGTTCGAAGGAAGATTTACGTTTCAGATATCATCAACTTTATCATGGACATTGAAGGTGTGTTGGCGGTGAAGAATGTGCTGCTAACGAAGTATGACGGTGAAGGTAAGGCTGTACTCCCCAGCGATAAGTGGTGCATGGAAATAAAGAATGGTTGTAAACCCGTGCTGAATGTTTTCCGATCAAAGGTATTGTTCTTCAAAGGCAAACTTCCCTTCAAAGCAAGACTTGACGAGACGTTGGATACTTTAAAATTCCTGCACGGACTTGAGCAAAGAAATAAACTTAAAGGAACGGCTGACGATCTGGAGATGCCCGAAGGACAGTTTCATGACCTTGAAGATTATCTTTCAGTGCAATATGAATTCCCCATTACCTATGGAATCGGTGAGGCGGGATTGGCCAGCACCTCAACGGATGAGCGGAAGGCTCAGTCAAAGCAATTGAAAGCTTACTTAATGTTTTATGATCAGACGCTTGCTAATTTTTTCGCGCAGTTGTCGCACGCCAGGGAATTGTTTTCAATTAACCCGGATGTAAACCAGACTTACTTTGCAAAGTTCATAAATGATGTTCAAGCAACCGATGAGATTTATATCAATGACGTAATCCTACAGGACGTTTTCAGCAAACCAGACAGTACGGATACGGCTGATATTTTGAGGACGCGTGCTGATCTGCTGGAGAATTCCCTTCTTTATTTTGATCGGAGGAATCGGTTTCTCGATCACCTTATCGCTCGTTTTGCTGAATCTTTTAATGATTATGTATTCATGTTGTACACCTACAACAACGCAAGCGACTATCTGAAACTGGAGGACGAAGAATTGGTCGAAGATAAAATCCAATTTTTGAAGGATTACCCGGTCATTAGCAGTGAGCGCGGAAGTGCGTTCGATTACCTCCTTCCGGCCTGGAACACGGATAATGTATCAGGGTTGGAAAAGCGTATTGCGCGACTCTCGGGTATTGACGACTTCACCATGAGATTTTTGTTTTGCCTGAACCATATTGAAATACAGAAAACAAATTCTTCTCCTCAAAAATATTTCTTTAAGGTGATTGATGAGGCAGGTAATCCATTGTTGCAATCTTTACAGGAATATGACTCTTACAAAGAAGTGGAAACGATTCTGCAGAAGTTGCTGGAAGTTGTTGGGGATGCCACATTTTACCAGGATGAAGATATTTCTCCTACGGAATTTTCATTTGAAGTGTGGGATGCCGCGAACACACCCTTAGCAGAAAGCGGAATAATTTTTCCGGACTTTGATTCACGAGAGGCGGCGGTGATCCAGATAGCGAATTTGATGAGTAAACCTTGCCGTGATGAGGGGATGCATCTGGTTGAACACATTCTTCTTCGCCCTCGATTCCCTGCTCCTGTCATTGGAGGAACTGACCCTGAAGATGTATACAGGATGTTCCAGGTTTGTCTCGGCGATAATTGTGATTTCTGTGGTGAAGAAGACCCTTATTCATTTCGCGTTTCGTTGATTCTTCCCTACTGGCATGAGCGTTTCAGGAGCATGGAGTTCAGAAGATTTTTTGAAGTGATGGCACGCACAGAGGCACCGGCTCACTGCATGCTCAAGATTTGTTGGGTGAGCAATACTTTGATGAATGAATTTGAACGCGCCTATAAAGAATGGTTGGAGGCTTTGTCAAACTATGAAGCTGATCTAACTCCTAAAGCAATAAAGGAAGATCCACTGCGCAAGGCGAGCAATGCCTTGATTGACATTTTGAAAAAAATACATAGTGAATATCCTGAAGCACAGTTACATGACTGTGAGACGGGACTTACCAATCCGGTATTACTCGGAAACACGGTTCTTGGAACATATAAAATTTAATTCGTATGACAGAATTTAATTCTTATCCTGTTTTTGTTGCTGATCAGGTTTTATCGGCCGATCACCTCAACGA
>DASUGQ010000535.1:0-28402 GCA_036273935.1 Cyclobacteriaceae bacterium
GGCTACTACGATCAATTATCTTGATCGGCAGATCATCGGACTTCTCAAGCCTGTTCTGGAAAAGGAGTTTGATTGGAGCGAATCGGATTTTGCGCTGATGGTCATCGCATTTACCGCAGCCTATGCGATCGGCCTTTTAGCGTTTGGGTGGCTCATCGATCGCGTTGGAACAAAAGTCGGCTATCTGATATCCGTGACCTTGTGGAGCATGATGGGCATGCTTCATGCCCTCGCAAGAAGTGTCACCGGTTTTAGTGTTGCGCGAATTGGCCTTGGACTGGGAGAGGCGGGTAACTTCCCGGCAGGAATGAAGGCCGTTGCCGAATGGTTTCCAAAAAAAGAAAGGGGTTTGGCCGCCGGCATATTTAACTCCGGAACAAGCGTCGGAGTTGTAGTGGCCTTATTAATCACCCCCTGGATCTTAGTTTCCTGGGGTTGGAAACATGTATTCATCGTAACAGGATCCTTCGGTTTTATTTGGCTGATTTTTTGGCTATGGTTATATGAAATACCTGCACGAAGCAAGAATTTATCTGAAGATGAACTTAAGTTAATTTCGGATGATGGAACCAATGGCACCATCACCAATGACGACAAGCCGGTAAGATGGTTTCGACTTTTTGCATTTCCCCAAACATGGGCTTTTGTCTTTGGGAAATTTTTAATTGACCCGATATTCTGGTTCTTTCTCTTCTGGCTTCCTTCTTACTTTTCATCAGCGTTTCAACTGGACCTCAAGAAGCCAAGCCTGGAGTTGATGATCATCTATTCAGCGACAACCATTGGCAGTATCGGGGGAGGGTATTTATCGTCCTATTTGATTCGCCGGGGAATGAAGCCGCTGAAGGCAAGGAAGTCGGTGTTGTTTGTTTTTGCTATCCTGGAGTTGTCCATCATCGCCACTCAATTTGTAACTCACATCTGGTCGGCCGTCGGGCTGATCAGTCTCGCGGTCGCAGTTCACCAGGCATGGGCGACAAACATATTCACTGCCGCATCCGACATGTTTCCCAAACAAGCCGTGAGTTCGGTTGTGGGAATAGGGGGTATGGCGGGAGCTCTTGGTGGAATGGCATTCCCTGTCCTGGTTGGCTACCTGCTGGACACCTATAAGGCAGCCGGGACCATCTCTACAGGATACAATATTCTTTTCACTATGTGTGGTCTCACTTACCTGGTCACATGGGTAATCATTCACTTATTGACCCGAAAGAATCAAACCGTTTCACTTGATGAGATCAAATAGGCGTGACTAAAATTCCGCGAACAGTTCGGGCAGAGGAAGAGTTTACTTAATTTGTATGTATGATTCATTACAACATTCTGCTGAAAGAAAAGATACTGCCGGCCGTTACATTCAATAGCATTGACGAAGTTTTGCCAGTAGCAGAAGCAATTTTACGCGGAGGCTTGAGCATTGTGGAGATTGCCTTTCGTTCGAAAGTCGCTGCAGAGTCTATCACGATAATAAAAAAGAATTTTCCCGAGATGTCAGTCGGAGCAGGAACGTTGCTGACCGTCAATCAAGTTGAACAGGCTGTAAATGCAGGTGCCGAGTTTGGACTCGCCCCCGGATTTAATCCTGTCACATGCAAAAGTGCCCGGGAAAAAAAATTGCCCTTTATACCGGGGGTTATGACTCCTTCCGAAATAGAATTGGCCTCAACCATGAGCTTCGATATTCTTAAATTATTTCCCGCCGCCCAACTTGGAGGTGCTGATTTTCTTAGAGCGATCGACGGACCATATGGCCAACTAAACCTTCAATTCATTCCCATGGGTGGTGTGAATCTCAGTAACTTAAACGAATACCTTAAACTGAAAAATGTAATCGCCGTCGGAGGGTCCTGGTTGGCCACACGAGCATTAATTGAATCGAAGAACTATCCAGCCATCCGGAGAAATGTGGAAGAAGCATTGAACAAAGTTGCCGTCACTGACTAGCGCATGAGACGTTTTTTAAGCTGCGATTGGGGCACATCAAACTTCCGCCTCCGCTTGGTGGACGCTGACTCAGCGACCATCATGAGACAAATCAATTCTGATGACGGAATTAGCAACACCTACAACGCCTGGCTCAAAGCAAATCTTCCCGAAAGCGAGAGAGTTTCATTCTACAAGCGAGTACTCCACTACGCCTGCTCACAACTATTGGATACTGGTGACCGAAATGTTCCTATAGTTATTTCAGGCATGGCGTCCTCTTCGATTGGGATGATGGAATTGCCTTATTCGAAATTTCCTTTACATGTCGGGGTGGGAGAATTGAACGTTTCGGCAATTGAATCTGACGAGCAGTTCCCTTACCCGATTTTACTGGTTTCTGGTTGCTGCACCGATCAAGACGTGATGCGGGGCGAAGAGACAATCTTGCTGGGTTGTGATGTAAAGGACAATACCGAAGCCATATTCATATTTCCTGGTACGCATAGCAAGCATGTCATGGTAAGAAACGGTCTCGCAGAAAATTTCACGACATATGCGACCGGGGAATTGTTTAACCTGCTCAGTCAAAAAAGTATTCTTGCCAAATCAGTCTCACCAGGCGATAGTGAAGAATCATTCATGAAAGGAATTATGGATTCTCAAAAGGAAAATATTCTTCACAGCATTTTTTCAATTCGGGCAAGACACATCCTGCATAAAACTTCTACCGTTGAGAACTATCAATACCTGAGTGGCCTGATCATTGGTATCGAATTGAGAGACCTTAAAGACACCGGGTCCGCCATTCAAATCGTCAGTGAGGAGCCGCTCTTGCATCGATACAGGCTCGGGCTTCGCGGCGTTGGCGTAAGGGCAGAGGCGGTTTGTTTAAGCGCCAACGCGGCACTGGTTAAAGGGCATTGTGAAATTTTGAATTTGATCCCATGACGCTAAGCGAGCTGACGATATTCCGTCTCTTCGACACTGATGGGCAAGACCACCCTGAACATTGAACCACGGCCCGGCTCGGATTCGACCTCTATCGACCCGTGGAGAACTTCAATCTGCGATTTGATCAGGTAAAGGCCAAGCCCGCGACCTTCAACATGGGTGTGAAAACGGTTATAAAGTTTGAATAATTTTTCCTTGTTCCGCTGGGTATTAAATCCAAGGCCGTTATCTGTGATTTCCAGAATAGCCTTGCCGTATTCAACGCGACTCGTGGCAATTACTTTCAAATTCCTTTCCGGAGATTGAAATTTAATGGCGTTGCTCAGTAAATTGTAAAATATGCTTTGGAGCAATGCCCGTACAGTGGTTAATTCTGGCAACGATTCAAAGTTGCTAACAATCTCCTCACTACCGGTAAGATTACCCTGCAGAAGACTTCTGGCCTGATTCCACTCGGCCTGTAGTCCTACCGGTTCATGATACTGGTGTGGCTTATTTCGAAGGTCGAGGATCTTGCTCAGGTCCTTGATGATCGTGTCGAGTTCATGCGTTGTCTTGCCAATGAGACCAATCCACTGTCGCGCCAGGGTCAAATCGTTTTCGGCCAGGGCCAGATCGGAGAGACCCATTAATCTCACCACCGGTCCCCGTAAATTGTGCGAAACTGTGTAGGAGAATTGAAGTAATTCATTGTTGTATTTCATCAACTCCTCGTTGGTGGTCCTCAATTCGTGTGTCTTCTGCTCCACAAGCTTTTCGAGGCTTCTGTTAATGTCACTGATATTTCTATTTGTCGTGGTGAGCTCTTCTGCTTGTGCCTGAATCTTTTCTTTTTGCTCAGAGACTTCTCCGTAAAGTCGCTCCAATTCAGAGTTTACTTCCTGAAGTTTATTCGCCTGAGTCTGTATCCGGTTATTTCGCTCTGTGATGGCAACGTTCAGCGATTTGATACGGGAATAGAATCGATAGTACACGAAGGCAATGACAGCGAGCAGAATGAGTCCGATTATCCCTCCGATAATCATAATCGATAGTTGCTTAAGCCGTGCTTCCTGAAGATGGATCTTATCCTGGGCCAGGAGCTTGTCTTTTTGCAGTACTTCGATGTCCCGATCACGTTGTTCAATTTCCTGGATCTTCTCCAGGTTCAGAAATCTTCTGGCCACATCTGCTCTGTGAATGGAGTCTCTGAGTCGACTCGATCGCCTGGAAAATACCAGCGCTTCCTCAAAGCGGTGTTGTGCGGCCAGCAAGTCTCTTCGGGTATTAAAATTCAGTACGAGGATTTCCTTCGAATCGATCGCATGGGCATAGCTTTCGGATTGGTCAAGGAAGTGCGCCGATTTTTCAAAGTCCCCCAGCTTAAAATATATGTCGCCCATGCCCCATGATGACCAGGCTAATCCATATCGAAAAGGAATGGACTCCGCATGTTGCGCACTTTCACGATAGAGCTGAAGGGCCTCGTTGTAATTGCCTCGATTCCCTTCAAGATAACCCAGGTTCATTAACGTTTCACTCAATCCCCGATCATCACCGAGGCGCTTGTAGATGTGAAATGCAGAATCAAGGAGGAAACGTGCCTGCCCGAAGTCTTTTAAGTCAGTAAGCCCAACACCTTTGAGGGTTAGCGCGTTGGCAAGGTCTCCGGGCAACAGGCGCTGTGACCCCAGGCTCATGGCTTCGTCGGCCAAACGCAATGCTTGAGTAACATCGCCAAGATTATAATTGATCCACCCGATTTGGTTGCGGATGATTGATGTCTCAACCTCGAAACCACGAAGTTGGCTGAGTTTCAATGCATCGTACAGGTTGTTCAATGCCAGTTCATATTCTCCGCGATCCGAAAAAACTTTACCAAGATCGATCAGGAGCGTAACATATTTTCGAAGGAGGGAAGTCCTGAAATAATAGTTACGGGCGGAGTCCAGCAACGTCGAAGCGTCATCAAACTTTCCCTGATGAAACAGGATAAGCGCTTTGAGGTGGTTGATGTCGTTTCGGTTTTCCTCATTTTCAAGGTTGACATTCACAATTCCTTCCACTTCTTTAACCAGGGCATCGGCTCCGGGAAAATCACCCAGGCGCAGACGCGTGTTGGCTTTCAGCAAAAGCGCTTCAGCCAGTAGGGCCTTATTGGGTAAAAGGCGACGGATGGCAATTGCACGCTCAAGGTAGATTCGCTGTGAATCCACCTGATGATGTTGCCCGTACAAGGCGCTTATATTTCGATAGAGCTTTGAAAGGGTGACCGGATCGGTGCTATCTTTAATAATTTCATAACTCCTTTTGAAATAGAGTAACGCAGAATCCATGTGCACATCTTCCAGGCTGCAATTTCCCAGTTGAAGAAGAGTATATCCCTGTAAGGTTATGTCGCCTGCCTTAATGGCTAATTTCAATCCCCGATGAAGGTCCTTGTGGGCTTCAGGAAACTGAGCGGTGAGGTATTCATTGACACCCCGGTAGGTGTAAGCCTTCGCTTCTCCTTTAAGGTAGTTGATTTCCTTGCTCAGCCGGAGTGCGTCTCCATTGTATTTAATTACTTTATCGTTGTCGTGGGTGATGAATTCATATGTAAGCTGATTGAGTATATCAACTTTCGCGGTGCCATGGGCTTTCTCCAGTTTTTGCTCAAGGCTGTCTGTGATCCGTGATTGGGCAAAGGCTGAACAGGAAATGAGACTTGAAATAATAAAAAACGCTCTGCCGCAGTTCATGCCGAAAAATAAGATAACCCAGAGCCAAAATTAAGAGTAATTTGGTAAAGAGGGCTCCCATGTAAGTTCTGATGAAAATTATCTTATACAGCGCTCATTTAACAATTTACCGGTGTGGAAAATTGCCACAGATCAGTACCGGGTTTCAAGAAAATCGGCAATGCAAACGTGAGAGCAACATTATTTCCAATAAGGCCAATCTTAAAAGATTAATGGCCCGTCATTCTATATATGCCCCGGTCCATTGAAATGTTTAACCGTTTCATCATCTCAGCAGGATCAAAACCCTGGCGCTTATATTCCTGCTGCACAGCCTCCCTGGCCTTATCAATTGACTCTTGATTTTCCCATGTGGCAATAGTAATACAGATCAGGTTGCCATGGTCATCCAAATTCTCGTAGGCAACGTCCTCAATAAATCCGGGCAGTGTTTTAATAAAGGTTCGGTTCATATTCATTCGCTCATAAAATTCTTTCTTTCCTCCGGAAGGAACAAAAAACTTGTCGATGAATCGTACGTAACAATCAGAGTTGTTTTGAACAGGTAATGTACCCAGATCAAATGGAATTACACTCAACGATTGCAAAAAGGCAAGACGGTCAGTCAGTACCCGCGCGCTGATGATCTTTCCTTCCTTTAATGTAAAAATAGCCATACCGTCATTCGACACTTCTTTACCCGTCGATCCAATTTTTCCAAACGTACCGGTATGCGTTCCACTCACTCTCCATTTTGCCGCCACCTTATCACCTTCTCCAATGAGTTCTTCTACCTCCCATTGGGCATCAGGGAATCCCTGGATCAATATCGTTATGGGTTCTTCAAAGCCTGCGGCACCTTTTGTTCCACCAGGACCCCTGAAGTCTGCCGAGATGATAACGGGTAGAAGTTCCATTTTTCTTTGATTCAAAACATGTTCATACAAATTCCGAATGGTTTCTTTGTTTTGTTCAATGTCAGTTATCATAGTTTTTGAGTTATTTTCTTGAGCATAAGTGATTTCACCGATCAGTACAATGACCAACGGGAGATAACGTATTCTTGTCGGTTTCATCAGTTTGATTTTTTATCAAAATTACCCGCGCGAGGACACGGAGAATTGTAAAAAATCATTGATTACCAATAAGACGGAGCGCTGAAGAATTCTTTTGGTGACTGCCCGGTAAAGAGCCGAAAGTCCTTTATGAAATGTGACTGGTCAAAATAGCCGGCATCATAAGCTACATCGGTAAGTGACCGATGGGCAGGATACTTTTTAATTAGATTTCTCAGGCGTACGATGGATGCGAATTGTTTTGGCGTTGAACCGGTCCACGCTCTGAATCTCTTTTCAAATGGATCCCGTGAAAGTGGGAGCGAGGAGACCAAATCCTTCATCCGGATATTGCCACGTTGCTGAATGATGAATTTTACTGCGTGATCAATCAGGGTATCCTTCTTAGGGGAAATGATTTTCGAAAGGAGAAAACTTTCAACAATGTTGATGCGATCTTTATTGGTAGCCGCTTCGGCCAGGCTTTCCAGAATTTGCTCAAGTTCAGTTGGGGGAAATAAATTTTCAGAGGAAATAGTTAATCCGAATAGCTCATGGGAGGGAAGTCTCGAAAATGCGGAAACTCCTCCTTCGTTAAAAATGACCAGAAGGTTAGCGGTATCTCCTGAATATTTGAAGATGCGCACCGTTTTCCTCAAGCCAGAGAGAGTGGCCGATGCAATAGAGAAATTGGACCCTTCGTTGACTTGCGCGACACGACCCCGGTATCGAAAGGCCATAACCATTGAAGTACCGGGAATGGTTTTGTTATCGGTCTCAAGTTCACTTTCAATGAGGATGAATTCCTTAATGAAGGGCGTCAATGCCGGAGAAGGATAGAAGTGCTCGATTTTCATCTAGGGTTTCAAACAACAATCGTTTCAAAATAATTCGATAGAGATTTGGTATGAGCAAGACAAACTCTATGCCTCTGGATTGCAGGAAATAAAAAAGCCCGTGACGGCGAAAGCTATCACAGGCCTCATGAGTCTGGTCAAATGATCTTTAACGCATCGCCATACTCTTTGGATGGCTACTCATGTTAATCGTGAAGAGGATAAACAGGCTTTGTGAGCCTTGTTTTGCCGGATTCCGGTAAACAAAATAAAGATTATGAAATCCTTCTGTTGGTTTGATCGCTGCCTTCACGACGCTTGGCTGGCCACCAACCGTTGGGGATGGAATAATTGCTGATGATGTGCCAATCAGCTCGCCATCCGGCGCGTCAAGATGAACTTCTACCGTTCCACCCTGGAATCCATAATTCTTGCTGGCGCTGGCCGCAAAGGTCATTTGACTGATGTCGGTCAAATCAATGTGCTCAAAGCCAATATAGGCCCCGTTGTTGGTACCAATCATCATGTCCATTCGATTATAAGTCATCTTGTTTACCTGGTCCATGATGGGAGCGTCGCTGGCTGATAATTGAGGGGCCTGAAGGATGTAGGTCTGCTCCGTACGGATACCCGGCACACCGTTCGCACCTTTGTCCTGGTACGATGCTCTTGCAATGAGAACACCCTGATTTTCCGCCGGTGCCCGGTAGGTGCCTTTAACCGGCAATGTTTTTATCGCTTTCTCCTGGCCAAGACTCAGAATATATTTCGCGATTTGGCTCGTTTGTTCTTTGGTAAAGTTAGGATGGGGGGCCATGGCAACCTCACCCCAGGTACCACTTCCCCCTTTAATGATCTTATCGGACAGGTAATCGACTGCCTTTGGATCGTGCTTGTATTTTTCTGCAATCGCTATGAACATCGGGCCGACCGATTGTGCGTCTTTCAGGTGACACGACTTGCAATCGCTTCCATCAATTAGCTTCATGGCCGCTCCAAACTCAATGGCGGAAGCGTCGGCGGCCTGGTGGCCCATGGCAATTTCCACTTTATCAAATCCTTCCTTTAAATAGTCGACCGTAACGGCTACTTCATCCGGTGAGATTTTACCATCTGCCAAACTGCCGTCCTCTTTATCGGTCACTTCTACATTATAGCTGAAGGAGGTATTGGGGAAAAAGAAGGTCTTGTTCCCGTCCGTGATGTCGAATTTAAGTTCAGGGGGTTCGTTACCTGCCTGGATGGTGAGATCCCCTGAAGAGGACTCGCCCTTGCCATCTTTCACGGTAAGGGTGGCAGTATAGAGGCCGGCATCCTTGAAAGTGTAGGAGGGGTTTGTTTCATTAAAGGTGGCCAATTCCTTTCCATCGCTTGACTTTATCGTCCACGTGTAGGACAATTCATCGCGATCAAAATCTTTCGTACCGGCTGGGCTGAAATCCACAGCGAGGGGTACAGCGCCTTTAGGTTTGCTGGCGGCCATCTGAATCTGCGGCTTGCGATTCCCGCCATTGTATTCAATTCGAATGAGGCGGGCATTTTCATTTTGCTGGAACCAACCTGTTCCGTATTCAAGCATGTACAAATCACCATCGGGGCCGAAGGCCATATCCATGGGGTTGCTGAATTTGTAGCTCGGCATGAAATGTTCCATCTCAACATAATTCCCGTCTTTATCCATGGTCACCGCCATGATCCAGCCGCGAATCCATTCGTAGATGAAAAGCTTGCCATTAAAATACTCAGGAAAGGCGCGTTTCGCTCCCTTGAAATCTTCGGAATAGAAGACAGGGCCGGCCATGGCTGTGCGGCCGCCGGTACCGACGAGCGGAAATTCTTCCGAGCGTCCATATGGATACCAGATGAAAGCCTTTTGAGCGGGAGGCAATTCGCGCAGGCCTGTATTGTTAGGGGATTCGTTGATTGGTTTTTCGGGATCGAACTTGGGGCCTGATGTATTGGTGGCAAAGTCATAATCATTATAGGCTTTGTTATCTCCAACAAAATAAGGCCACCCGAAGAAGCCGGGTTTCCTGGCCTGGTTGATCTCGTCGTAGGCATTAGGGCCCACGCCCGCCGAATCTTTGCGCGCATCGGGACCAACATCACCCCAATATAAATAACCGGTCTTCTTATCAACAGAAATCCGGTAGGCGTTACGTGTGCCCATCGCATAAATTTCAGGGCGCGTTTTCTCCATACCTTTCGGGAAGAGATTGCCTTCGGGAATGGTGTAAGTACCATCAGGCTCAGGATGAATGCGGATCACTTTGCCACGAAGGTCGTTCGTATTCGATGATCCTTTTTGTGAATCCCACGGACTGCGCCCCGGGCGTTCATCGAGGGGCGCATAGGCGGTGGCGCGGGGACTGCTGTTATCACCGGTACCGAGATATAAATTACCATTCGCGTCCCAGTCAATAGACCCACCGGTATGGCAGCACTGATCGCGCTGCACTGTCACTTCGAGGATGACCTTTTCGGATTCAGGAATGAGTTTGTTATCAACAAAATCCCATCGGGTGAGGATGTTGACAGCCTTGTCACCGGGCTTGGAATAGTACATGTAGATCCAGTGATTTTTTTCAAAGTTCGGATCCTTATTCAAACCCAGCAGTCCGTCTTCCGCTTCATTGCGGGCGTTATCAGGATTTTTGTAGTGATGGCTCACTTCAATGTGATAAATCGTCTGAACCTTGCCGTCTTCAGGTGTGTAAAGTTTGACATCGCCTTTGCGTTCGATAAAGAGTACACGGTTGTCATTGAACACAACCAGTTCGACCGGTTCGTCCAGGCTTTCGTCCAGTATGACCTTCGTGAAACGGTTTTCATCCGGAACGCGGGGAGTGCTGACCTTGCTGAAATTCAGCTTCTTGGGTTTTTCACCTCCCAATACCCAACTGAGTCCGCCCCAGAGGTGGTTGAGGAAGAGTGGTTCAGTGTAGGTTTCTTTTGTATGGCCCATGCCGGTATAAAACGCCCGCCCGCCATCATATTCATGATACCATGAAAAGGGGTGATTGTCACCATTTGTTCCCCCTTCGTAAGTAGATTCATCAATCTTAACAAGGACGTGGAGATCATCTTTGATGGATTTGTAATTATAGAATTCATCCGTGCGCTTGAATCGTTCCGGCATACCTTGCGTGGCGGGGTGATTGGGATCGGTAACATAAAACTCAGCCTCGCGGACATTAGGATTGTTGGGGTGACTGGAGAAGTACGCGCCAACGAGTCCGTTGTACCACGGCCAGTCGTATTCTGTATCGGCTGCCGCGTGGATGCCAACATATCCGCCGCCGGCCTGAATAAAGCGCTCGAAATCATTTTGCTGTTGTTTGTTCAACACATCCATTGTTGTGCTTAAGAAAATGACCACGTGATAGTTACGTAGATTCTCTTCATTGAAATTTGCGGCATTCTCCGTCGTATCCATTACGAGGTGATGCTCGTCAGCCATTTTTCTGAGGGCGACAATGCCATCGGGTATCGATTCATGACGATAACCGGAGGTTTTACTAAAGACGAGGATGCGGATGGGACCGGTGTCGCGGTCTGTCGTGCATGAAATGCCAGCGGTGGTCAGGAGGAGCGCAAAAAACACAAATTTCCTGAGCAGGACGAGAAACATCTTCATAAGATTGATTTAACGGTTTAGGTAGTACATCAAAAACTTTCGCCACAGAGGAATAATCGTAACCGATTGTCTTTTAAAAATTGGGGGAAAATAGCGATCTGCCGTCAAAATTTGAAAGGAAAAATGATGGCTGGCGACGAGACAGTTGAAATGTGCCAGATTACAGCGCCAGAACCGGCATTAGCCACTGGCCGTGTCAGCTGGCTTGCCGCTGATAAATAAAACTGCCCAACTCACGTGTGTAAAAATCCAGATCGTTAATGCATTTCTTCAGGTTGTTAAGCACATCGTGCCATTGTTCGCTTTCAATTGCATTCATCCTCATTAGCTCGAGGAAACCCAACATCGTGGCAATGGGGCCGCGAACGTTGTGTGAAGTCATATGCGCAATGCGTTCGAGATCCTTGATGTAATTGCTTTTTTCCAATTCAGCTTTTTTCAGGCTCGTAACATCACGACCGATGGTGAGAATCTCATAGAGATTACCGTCGCCGTCAAAGATGCCCTTTATGCGAAGTGAAATCCAAAAGGACCTGCCGCCTGCATCTTTCAAGGGAAGAACTCCGGAAATTTCAGGTTGAGCCGGAGTGAGTTGAAATGCCTTTTGGGTGACATCATCGGGGACACCGGGCATGGGGTAGTTTTTAATATTTGTCCCTTTTAACTCATCGTAGTGCTTTCCAACGAATTTGCAGTAACTGGCATTTACATAAATCCTGACGCCGTTCGCGTCACAGAGCGACACCAGGTCGGACTGGTTCTCAACGAGCGCGCGGTACCTTGCTTCACCGAGCGTCAGCCTTTCCAACACATCGTCTTTTTCTTTCAAAGCTGCCTTCATCGCTGTGATGTCGGAACAAAAGACCAGGTACGATTCCAGTTCGTCATTATTTCCAAAAATCGGGAGGATGTCGGTTTTGACCCAGAAGGTTAAACCGTCTTTTGCCTGACTCTTAACTTCTCCGGACCATTTCAGTCCATTCGACAGGGAGGCAAGGGCCGCATTAACTTTTTCCATGTCGTCACAAATCAACTTCAGGTCTTGAATGCGCTGACCCACGAGCTCATCTTGATGATATTTGGTCAGCCCGCAGAAACGCTCATTCACCCAGATGATCCGGCAATTGCTATCCAGTACAGCGATCCTGAGTTTGGAGATTATCGCCATAGCGTAAGCCTCCATCAGGGTTCGGTTGTTGATGATTTGGTGCGGTAATGAAGTCATTTTTTCGTGTTTGAAACTGACATCAAGAATACCATCTTTCTCACTCATTCCGGCGAATCCACGCACGACAAAATGGTAGGCAATTAAGTGGACGCCCAGGCGGACCAAAAAGTGGTCAATCCATTACCAATGATTTGTTTTGCCAGTTGTTGTTTTCGTTGAAAAAGCAGAACTTATAAGGGGTGCTTTAGCCCGTTAACATTTCATCCTCTTTACGAAAACATTTTAATCCGTTAAGTGAAACACCGTTTCGAGAATAAGGTCCTTGCTTTCTCGGTGAGTGTGATAACCGTTCTGTTAGTCCTGAACATTATTATTACACACCACAACAATAATATACTCGAACACAACAGAAATCTTCAGAAGGAAGCGGAACAGGTGAAGGTCACGATATCGCAATTCGCTATTGTTATTATTCATAATCTCGACCTGGGTCTGCGCAGCTACGCACTTTACGGAAAGAAAAAATATCTCACGCCATTGAGGTTCGCCATCGAGTACAAAGATTCCATACTGGGCATGGCAGAGGAATCATTAAGACAACAACAATATCCACTGAAAGAATTTTACGAACTCAAAGATTCAATCATCGCTTACGAAGCACTGTGCCTTCGGCTGCTTGAATTATATGAGGCAAAGGATACGGCTGAATTTAACCGGTTGTCCGATCAGGACAAAGGATATTTGTTGTGGTTGCAATACGAACGCTTTTCGAAAGGGGTAAACGAGTTTGAAGATCAGATCAATGAGAGTGCACAAAGAAAATACCTTGCCGCATTACGAAATAACTATCTCGTACAAATCAGTCTTCTGCTCATCAGCGTTCCCACTTTGTTTTTTACGTTCGTTCATACGAAAAGGAAGTTTGCTGTAGAAACCGCACTTCGAAAGGCCGAGATCGAAAAGGCCGAACTACTGGCATCACAAAACCAGTTATTGGAGAAGGCGGTGGCGGAACGCACTGTAGAGATACAGACAAAGAATAAACAGCTCCAGGAGCAATACGACGAGATCGCAGCAGCGAACGAAGAAATATCCGCTCAAAATGATGAGCTAACCCTGCACCGGGAAGAATTGTCCAGACGGAACCGGGCGCTGGAGGAATCGAAGCGGCGTGAGTTGGACCTTTACAAGGTAAATCTGTTGGAGAAGTCGGAGATGATCAGGGCCATCAGCCAGGAACTCGAGATATTGAAGGGTAAGTTTTCGCCGACACCGGAGCAAATACAAAAGTTCAACAATATCCTGCACTTTAGCATAGCCACAGATGAGGATTGGGAGCAATTCAAGAAAGCATTTCAGGAAGTGTACCCAACATTTTTCGCAAATCTACGCTTTCGATTTGCGGCCATAACAGCTTCGGAACTTAGACTCGCTGCGCTGATCAAAATGAATCTGTCGCTTCGTGAAGCGGCCGACATGCTGGGCATCTCGTCTGAGAGTGTAAAGAAATCGCGATATCGATTAAAGAAGAGATTGGGATTGGTGGATGAGGAGTCGCTGGAGGATTTTGTCAGAACCCTGAATTAGGGCTGGCGGAGGGGATTTTCCTTATTGAATGTGAGCATTCTTCCGCTATATCTGCATTATGACGCGGTGTTCGCCGGCCGCCTTACCAAAAAAATTTTTCTATTACCTCATGCAACCTTCCGGAGAAACGAGGGTACTATAGACAAAGGTGAAACAAATATTTATGAAGGGAACTTACCTTGGAGAGTTCGAAGAACTTGTCTTATTGACAGTCGCCATTCTTTACGACGATGCTTACGGCCTTGCCCTCGTCGACGAGCTGGAGGCTCAAACCGGCCGATCGGTCATGATCAGTTCGGTTCACAAAGTGCTCGTCCGACTGGAAGAAAAGGGCTACGTCAAGTCACGGATGGGAGGAGCCACGCAAGAACGCGGAGGGAGAGAGAAACGCCTCTATTCGCTCACGGCATCCGGCGTTAAAGTTTTGCACCAGTCGCGCGAAATGCGCAACGCAATGTGGGAGCAGGTTCCAAAGGTGGTATTAGACGGACGGATATGAAAGACACAACAACAACATCTCCACCGAAGTGGGCACGCAACTTCTTTCATTGGTTCTGCAACGATTATCTCGCCGAGGCTGTGATGGGCGATCTTGAAGAACTTTACGGACGCAGACGAACACGCATGGCCAAATGGAAAGCCGATGCCTTGTTTCTCTGGAATGTATTTCAATTTATTCAACCATTCGCTTTACGGAAACGCAAATCACATTATCAACATAATCAACTTGCCATGTTACGAAGCTATTTTATTATCGCCTGGCGCGCTATGTCGCGGCAAAAACTTTATGCAGGAATAAAGGTTGGGGGCTTTGCCCTCGGTATAGCTACCTGCCTGATTATCGCGCTGTACATTCGCCATGAGTTGCGTCACGACAAGTGGATTGCCGACAAAGAACGAGTTTATCGTGTCTATAGTGAGGATATAAAAGAAGGAGACGGAGGCAAATGGACAGCCTTCCCAGCTCCGGTGGCAAGTATCATCCGCGAGGAATTTCCTGAGGTTGAAAATGCGGGACGCCTTATTCCATTCAGCGGCTGGTTCCTGGCGGGCAGCAATCTTTTTCGCAGAGACGACCAGATTGAAAATACCTATGAAGAAGGATTCGCTTATGCCGATCAGGAATTGCTTGACATCCTGCAACTGCCGATGGTGAGTGGTAATGTGCATCAGGCTTTGGCGAAACCAAGATCGCTTGTCATCTCGGAACGAATTGCCAAGAAGTATTTCCCCAGGGAAGATCCGGTAGGACATGTGGTTATATTGAATGATCAGGACTCGTTGCCCTATACCATTGGCGGTGTGATGGAAGACATCAAAGACAGGTCACATATCAACTTCGATTTCTTCATTTCCCTAAAGGGAGTGGAGTTCTGGGAGGGAGAACAAACCAATTGGTGCTGCTGGAACTATAGCGTATACATTAAAACACAACCTGGCACGGATCCGAAAGTATTGGAGAAAAAGTTGCTATCGCTCCGCGACAATCACTACTTGAAATATTTACGGGAAAAAGAAGATCAATCCCTCGCCGACGCGCAAAAAAATTACTTCGTTCGGCTGCAGCCTGTTGAAGATGTTTACCTGAGGTCGGCAGAAATTCATGGGAGCGCAAAGCAAGGGGATATTGTTTATGTAAAACTGATGGGAGGGATCGCACTCTTTATATTGCTGATCGCGTGTGTTAACTTCATTAACCTGACCACGGCGCGCTCCGCCAACAGGGCCAAGGAGGTAGGCCTGCGAAAGGTAGTGGGAAGTCTCCGCAGCTACCTGATCCGGCAGTTCCTTTCCGAGTCGTTGCTCTATAGTGCTATTTCATTTGCATTTGGTCTCGTCATTGTATGGTTGGTCATGCCGTATTTCAGCATGCTGGCCGGCAGCTCCCTCGTTATTCCGTGGACGGAGCCCTGGTTCTTTCCAATGTTAGGGATCGCTGCGCTGATCGTTGGTATTGTCGCCGGATTGTATCCGTCCATCTACCTTTCATCTTTCATGCCCATCGCCGTTTTAAAAGGAAACGTAAGCAGGGGAGCCAGGAGCGGAAAGATGCGTGGAGCGCTGGTGGTATTTCAATTTACTACTTCGATATTCCTGATCATCGGCACGCTGGTTATCCATAGCCAGATGAATTACATTCTCAATACAAAGATTGGTTTCGATAAGGATCAGGTGATCATGATTGAAGGAACGAACACGTTGGACCAGCAAAAAACTTTTAAGGAAGAGCTGAAACAAGTTCCCCATGTAGAAAATGTTTCGGTCAGCAGCTACATCCCGATCAGCGGCTCCAAGCGCGACCAAAATGGATTCTGGCACAATGGTAAATCGAAGGAAGAACAATCCATAGGCGCCCAGAAATGGTACGTGGATGAAGACTACATCAAGACCCTGGGCATGCGCCTCGTCGAAGGAAGAACTTTTAATCCAGATATTAAATCCGATACGAGCGCCATAATTATTAACCAGGCAATGGCAAAGGCCCTTGGACTTAAGAAGCCTGTCGGCGAGTTGATTCAGAACTGGCAGACGTGGCACATCATCGGCGTGGTGGAAGATTTCAACTTTGAATCGATGAAGGGAAAGATAGGACCGCTGTCTTTTGTTTACGGCGATCGGGGTGCTACCATTTCGGTAAAGGTGAAGACGGAGGATATGCAGCAAACACTGGCCTCCATTCGTTCGGTCTGGGACAAGTTTATGCCTAACCAGCCTATACGTTACTCATTTCTCGATGACAGTTATGCGCACATGTACGAAGATGTGCAGCGCATGGGAAGAATCTTCACCTGTTTTGCCGTGCTGGCCCTGATCGTGGCGTGCCTCGGACTCTTTGCCTTGTCGGCTTTCATGGTGGAGCAGCGCGGGAAGGAGATAAGCATTCGCCTGGTATTGGGCGCTTCGGTAAACAACATCTTTACCATGGTGACGCAAAACTTTGTCATGCTGGTGCTGATATCCATTGCACTCGCCGTGCCGCTGGGTTGGTATGCCATGAAGAACTGGCTTCAGGCTTACGAATATCGTATTTCACTGACATGGGATATATTTCTCATCGCGGGTCTTGCTGCCATCGTCATCGCGTTGATGACGGTGAGTTATCAGAGTATCAAGGTTGCTCTTGCTAATCCGGTGGATCGGCTGCGATCGGAATAACTCATCGGAGTACCAATCGGTATCCCGAAGAGCCAGAGGACTTTACGGATTTCCAAAGATTAGCATTAAATAAAACTTTCAGAAATACTTGAAAGTTTAGAAATGTGTATTACCTTTGAACCATGCAATACAACGAGGCCAAACAGAAGTTTATCCAGGCGTGGGGCACCCTCGGTTCAAATTGGGGCATCAATAAAGCCATGGCCCAGATTCATGCCTTGCTGCTCATCTCTACAGAACCGTTATCTACCGAAGAAATTATGGAAGAACTGCAGATGTCCCGCGGAAATGTAAACATGAATCTGAGGGCGCTGATGGACTGGGGAATTGTCCGGAAGGAGCACAAAGTAGGGGAGCGCAAAGAATTCTTTTCGACGGGAAAAGATGTCTGGGAGCTCGCCAAGCAGGTGTCCAAGGAACGCAGAAGGAGGGAAGTCGAGCCCATTCTTAACGTGCTTGCTGAAGTGCAGAACGTTACCGGCGATAACAAAAAGGCCCTGGCAGAATTCAAGAGCGTGACGAAGGAATTGTTTGACTTTTCGCACAAGGTGGATGGTATGATTGACAAGTTCACCAAATCAGACCAAACCTGGTTTTACAAATTGCTGATGAAGCTCTGATATTTTTTTAATAATAATTTTCATAAAATATTGAAAGTACTGAAATTAATATAAACTAAAACATACCATTATGAACTACGTAATCTTATCCTACGCATTTTATCTACCCTTGACGATCATCCTCACCGTATGGGTAGCATGCACGCTTTTTACCAATGGCAGGGTCTTTCTGCTGGATATCTTTCATAAGAACGAGCTGTTAGCCAACAGTGTCAACAAACTTCTGCTGGTTGGATTTTACCTGATTAACATAGGGTATGCCGTCTCTACGCTGAGGATTCTGGATTCCATTGAAACGACACACCATATGATCGAGGTGCTAAGTGTTAAGGTCGGGACGATCATTTTAATCCTCGGCGTGATGCACTTCTTCAACCTGTTTGTCTTTTTCCGTCTTCGCAAAAGAGCTGTTAGTACACTCGAATCAAATACAATCGCATGAAACCTTTAGCGAATCATACACTAATCTACGACGGTGAATGCCCCATGTGCAACGCGTACAGTAAAGTGTTTGTAAAAACCGGAATGCTGGACAACCACGGGAGAGAAGCATTCACCGATCTAAGAGGACAGATACCAGAGGTAGACTGGAATCGTGCAGGGAATGAAATCGCGCTCGTCAATCGCGAAGACAAAACGGTTCGGTATGGCGTGGACAGTCTCCTTGCTATTATGGAGAACAGTCTGCCGTTCGTGAGACCAGTACTTCGGTTCAGACCGGTTTACTTCCTGTTACGCCGACTTTATTTCTTTATTTCATATAACCGAAAAGTGATGGCGCCGGGTAAGGAATTTGAATCGGATCACGCCTGCAAACCGTCCATGAACTATCCTTATCGGATAGCCTACCTGCTTTTTGCGTGGTTGGTCACTTCCGTAATCCTGGTTCGGTACTTTGCATTAGGCGCACCGATTGTACCTGCATCCGGTTTTGGCCGTGAGTTTCTTGTTTGCGCAGGTCAGTTGGTTTTCCAGGGAATCATTGTAGCATGCTTCAGGCGGGACCGGGTAATTCATTATCTGGGAAATGTCATGACCGTTTCCCTGGCGGGAGCGTTGGCGCTGGCGCCGGTTCTGTTGCTTACTGGATGGATTCAAACACAATGGATTTACATCGGGTATTTCATGGTGGTCGTCGCCTTTATGTTTTTTGAGCACAAAAGGCGTGTATGCATCCTCGAATTGCCCGTACTAATTTCTTATTCGTGGGTGTTGTACCGGTTCCTCATTTTGTTCACCGTTATACTCTAATCCATATGAAACGAATGGTGATAGCAGGCGGTACCGGATTTCTCGGAACAATTCTAATGAACCGGTTTAAGAATGAATACCAGTTGATAATTCTTACTCGCGGCAGTGACAGAACGAGTAACGGAGTGTCATATGTTCACTGGGACGGAAAAACAGCGGGACCGTGGACCGATGTGATCGACGGAGCCGACGCGGTCATTAATTTGAATGGTAAGTCCGTAGACTGTCGTTATACGAAGAAGAACAAAGCGTTGATTTATGCGACACGTCTTGAGGCTACGGCAGCACTGGGCGCCGCTATTCAGCAGGCAGCCGCACCACCAAAGCTTTGGATCAATGCATCGTCAGCTACGATCTACCGGCACTCGGTGAACAAAGAGATGGATGAGTTGAGCGGAGAAATCGGCACGGGTTTCAGTGTTGACGTCTGCAAACAATGGGAAGGTGTGTTTAACAGCTTTGATTTTCCAAATACCCGAAAGGTGTTGCTGCGCACGGGTATTGTGCTGGGCAAAGGTGGCGGACCATTGAAGCCCTTGAAAATGCTGGCGCGTTTTGGACTTGGTGGAAAACAAGGCCGAGGCGATCAGTTTTTCAGTGGACTTCATGAAGATGATTTTGCCAACATCGTGGCTTTCATAATTAAGCATGAGTCCGGCGCAGGTGCATATAATGTGACGGCACCGAATCCGATTTCAAATGCAGAAGTTATGCGATCGCTACGGGAAGCGTTACACATTCCCGTTGGCATTCCAATTCCCAGGTGGTTGCTTGAGGTTGGTGCTGTAATGATCGGGACTGAAACAGAATTGATATTAAAGAGCAGGCGAGTAGTTCCGGCCCGGTTGATTCGGGAGGGATACTCATTTAAGTATCCTGATCTGCGCGCAGCGTTGAATAACCTGGTGAAGGGATAGAACCTAAGAATACTATTTAACATAATATAAATTATATAACTTATCCCTGAAATAACGCCTGTGGTTGTGCAGAATCAGCGTTCCGAGGATTGACGGGGCCGCGTAAGTGCCAATTGGGCGGTTTTCGATTGAAAAATTTACAATTGCACCATTTAAGTGATACTGAACGAGGCTGTTAGTCGCCATTCATTAAATAAAAAATTGATCAACATCCAGACCTTCAACGCTGCGATTAGAATTTAGAAATGATGCAACGGCCCGCTGATCAGCGTCAATAAAAAAGGAGCGCCTGGCTCCTTTTTTATTGACCTGCTGCGCTAAACCTTTTCGGTCTTAGGTTCGGCCGCGTTGCTTCGTACATCCAGCACTTCGTAACCCCACTGGCCAAGCACCTTCATTTCCTTCTTAAAGGCACCCGATAGAATATCGCGGCTGTCACGCACGGCCTGGATAATTTCCTGGAGCTGAAGATTGCGTTGCTGATACGCTTCCACCATTTCACGTTTCAGTTGCCGGGCCTTCTCGTGGTTGGCCACAGCCGCTTCAATGGTCGGGGTAATTTCTGTCCAGTTCAGAATCTTCAGCAACGACCCATCGCCATCGGCTGTGTGTTTGGACTGGACCTTTTTGGCCAAATCCAACAATTGTGCTGGATTACTTACCGGAATTTTAACTCGCTTTTTCATATGTAAATTGTTTTAAGTGACGCGTTCGATAAGACAAACATAATGAGGTGCATTCCCAACTAGTGGGAAACTCACGCCGTCGCAAGAAAACTTTTGTTCATAATAGGCTTAAAATCGCGCCTGCTAAGCCGATCGTTGTCGGCAACTAGCCTTATGCCGATGGAAAACCGTCTGAGGTTGATGTCGATGAGTCCATTGTCATGGGCGTTTGGTTTGATGTGGCAGAAAACCTCTCGATTGTCATGGACCTTTAGCTTGTGATGGCCGACTTCACGCTCATCGCTCCTGACCAGTAGCCGGAGGTTTGCAGCAATGAGCGCATCACCACTAACAACGGACTCATTCACTACAACCATAAGCCTGTTGGGATCATCATTAATCGTTATGCAGGCAGACTTCACCTGAATGCCAGCCACCATGAGCCCACAATCCCGTAGGGATTACCAGATAAATCGATCAGCGTGTCGACACCCATGTTCTATGAAATGCCGGCCATCACGACACGCAAAGCAGGCCTTGTGTTGGTAGCGGGATTTCTGTGCAGAAACTTTTTTTATAAATTGGGACACCTATAACAAATCACGTTGCCCGAAATCCATGATAAAAAAAACTGACCCTGTCCGTGAAAGTGATGCCTCGCTCCCGCTGGCAAAACTCTTAAAGCTGTTCCAACTCATTGGTATTTTAAAAGCCGGACGCTGGACGATCAAACAACTGGTGGATCGTTTCGACTCCAGCAAGAGTTCCATGTATCGCTACCTCGCCCTGCTGGACGAAGCCGGGTTTTGCCTCGAGAAAGATTTTCACAACCGCTATTTCATCATCACCACGGAAGACGACCCCATGCAGGCGCAGTTTACCGTGGAAGAAACGGCCATGCTGCGCGCACTTATCCAGGCGGATGCAAGTCACCCGCTGAAGAGTTCCGTGCTGAAGAAACTTTCGCTCCACTCGGAGTTGGACGCTATGCCACAGCTTTTTCTCAAAGCGCATTTGGGCAATCTCGTTGAGCAACTCACGCAGGCCATGCGCAACCAGCACCAGGTGATGTTAAAGAAATATCACAGCGCCAACAGCAGCGCGGTGCGCGACCGCCTGGTGGAACCCATTCGCTTCGGACCCGACTATGGTTCACTCATGGCCCTGGATGTAGAAGAAAAAACATGTAAGCTCTTTAAACTCGACCGCATTGGCGAAGTGGTGGAAAAACACAAAACTTTTCAGCACCGCGATCTGCACCAACCCCCTGCCTGCGACATCTTCGGACTCACCGGAAAAAACCTTACGACCGTAACCTTGCACCTGACGGCGCGTGCCTACCTGTTGCTGCGCGAAGAATTCCCCATGGCCCTGCCCTACCTCTCGCACAAGGAAAATGAAAAATACATCTTCAGCGGACCCGTGGCCAGCTATGCCGGCATTGGCAGGTTTGTTATGGGGCTGTTGGATGAAATTGAAATTGTTTCACCTGGGGAGTTTAGAGAGTATGTAAGGAAGAAGGTTGGAGGGGGTTCTATTCGTTAACAAGTATTCTTTTTACTCTTGATGAGACGCTCAAGCACAAGCCTACGCGCTACCCCCCACACGGTTGGGCCAGCGCTCATTCAGGTATCACCATTTTTGCCATTGAGACTCCTTATACTCCCAACAATTTTTACAAATACCTAAATCATCAGCTTTGGGGTAATATTTCTCCCCACAATATGAGCATTCAGTGATACTATTTATTGCAGAGGTCCCACAACAATTGAAGCAAATATATCCTTCATTGGTTTCTACGAGGCTATTTAGTCCACATTCTGGACAATTACCGAGAGGAAATTCGTCCCGATCCTTGATAGACAAATAGTGTGAATAGCCCAAAATATTTTCAACGTAGTCAAAAGCCGCAGTTTCAGGGTCTGTTTCGACTAGACAAATAGCACACTTTACGAGACCATCGTGAGCTATTTTGTCTTGGTCGAGTACCAAAGACTCCTGATCACAATAAGGACAAGGAACTACGAGTGTGAAGTCCTGTTTTCTTAGCTCATCCAGTTTTGATTTCATACTGTCATACCTGTGAATAACAAACTCCTTAAACTCTAGGGAATTTTTTCTTATCTCTTCAACTTGGGACTTTATACTTTCTGAAAAGCTGTCAATGTCCAATTCATTATGAATAAACTCAAAGACAAAATTCAACACCTTCGCTGATATACTCTTTAAAGACAGCTCTGTGTCTGTAAAAGCAAAATGCTCAATTTTGTTACGCCTTTTCTTAAGGTCTTGTATCACTCTAAGATCGCCCGGGGCAAGGTCGATGTCACAGTGTTCCTGCAATCTATTCAGCAAAGAATCCAGCTTTACACTCTGGAAGTCACCAGTTGCAAGTAACTCCTTTTTAGCTTTATCAATATTGTCAAATATGAACGACCAATGTTCCCGCTTAAGCCTTTCCTTTAATATTAATTCAAGCCCTGCCGATAGGTGAATAATTGAATATTTATAATCTCTAATTCCTTCCCTTTTGGTGATTGATTGGACTGAAGATATGATGAAGTCAAGTCCATTCTCAAGAAGGTCAAATTTTAGGTCCGCTGACATGGAATAATCTAAAGCAAATAATCCTTAAACATAACACAAAGTTACGGGCTTGCCGATAGAAAGGTGCCCGCGGATGGCGCTTTGTTTAAATTTATACTTAGGGTCAATGGCGGTGGCTGTGGCTGCTGCTTGGCGTTTAGGTTCTCCGTTTGCGTTTCGCGTTCAAAGCCACGTGAGTATTTGCTCTGGCACTCTCGTTTTAGGGAGCTTCTAACTACCTAGTCCGTTACAAACGCAAACGTATTGACCCTTAACAGTTTCCTTTTAACAAGTTCATACTCGTCCTTGATGGCCGGAGCCACTTTCGCAATATCCTCGAGAAGGACGTACGAAAGGCTTATCAGAACGTAACTCAGTAGGACACTGAAGTCGTCTGTACTTTCATTCACTCTCGCCAAATCTGATTTAAAGTCTGGCCTAGTTCCGAAATAAGGTATGATCAACCGATCATGTATGTCATTTAATATCCATTCGTAGTTTGAGTAATGAAGTGCATTTCTCTGGGACGCAAAATCGTCGATTTTTGAAACGAATTCAGTGTATGCTTCCGGCCACAAGGTAGTACTGATATCACACGTGTTTATTATTCGCTTCAATGTTCCCCAGATATGAAAATGCTGGATGGGGTGTTCCCTAATTAGCTTGACCAATATTTCCGGCTCGACACCAAGTTTCTTTTGTTTGCTTTTTAACTCTTCTGGGTAAGGCCATCCATCCAGTATGATATCAGTACCATTCACTCGAGGGAATGTTACTCCCATAAATGATAAGACCGATTTGGCGGCAAAGTAAGCTGACTGGTAGCCACCTGATAACGACCAAGTGGAAAAACCTTCCGAGAAATTACTACCGGAAGCCTCTAAGACGTTGATAGATTTATGTAGCAGAAAAATGGCTTCGTGAAAAAGGATTGACCTCAGGTTTTTAAGATCCTCTTTTTTTTCTCCATCCTTTGTTAGGCCTAAAACCGCTGATGCCAGCAGGGGGTGCCCGCTAAGTGATTCTACAGGTGGAGTTCCTATTGGATCAATTATAGGAAGATGCCGCAACCAATGTGATCGGATCTGGTTCCAATTCTTTTTGTCAATTCTCTTTAGCTTCAATTCAAAACCCATACCCAGCCCTCACACTCTAATGGAGGTTTTACTTCCGTCTTCGCTGTAGGCATCGCGAAGCTCAGAAATTAGATCATCCGCGGCATCATTCTCAGCGGCAGTTCCGGTTCCCACTCTTGCCCACTGCTCAAAATCGAAATAACTAATTTCATTGAATACCTTCGTGACATCTTCGACTCTGAATCCCTTGTATTCCCGGAGTGTAATGGAAAAGACAACAGGAAAGGCATTCATGAGAGCCCCAAAACCGAGGGTCTGAAAGAAGATCGATTCATATTTCTTGAAGAAACTTGGAAATACATTCTTTAGACCTAAGTAATAGTTGCTTAGAACAGATTTCTGTTCCAAAATTGTGTACGCTCCAAGGATTCCTTTTCCCTCCAAAATCAACGGAGTTACTTTCCTTACAAAATTCGTTAAGGACAATTCTCCTTTTTTTGGTGAAGACGTGACAAGTCCGGCTCAGCCCAACTACCCGCAACACACTGGCTAAAGTATAAAACCCCGGAAGACGCGGGGTTTTCAACTCAAAAGCTGCAGAAAGCGCATGAACTGGCAACACGATACCATTCTGCGAACGTGCTCATCATATATAAAGGAGTGATCGTTCAATCGTGGGGCGATGCCAGTCGCAAATTCTGTCTTCATTCTTCAAGGAAAGCAACTCAATCTGCCCTTATCGGCATTCATGCTTCCCGCGGTGAGATTGATCTCAATAAATCCATCGGGAAATATGGAATCGATGAAATAACACCACTCACGGAAACAGAAAAGCAAGCCACCGTAAAACAACTCATGACGGGTTACTCGGGAATATATCTCCCCTCGCCCGGCGGTGAGGGTGAAATACCTAAACGCGGTTCGCACAAACCAGGCGAACATTGGTTTTACAATAACTGGAACTTCAATGCCCTGAACACTTTGTTCGAGCAACAAACCCATGTCTCCCTTACTGATGCGTTTGATCAGGAGATTGCAAAGCCCATTGGTATGGAAGACCTCATACCTCGTGATGCTTTTTCATACTGCCATAGCTATTCGATGCATCCCCTTTATCATATCAATATGTCGTCGAGAGACCTGGCGCGCTTCGGCTTGCTTTACATGCATGAAGGTCGTTGGAATGACCGGCAAATCGTGCCCCAACAATGGGTGAAAGAGAGTCTCACTTCTTATTCGCCTAACACGGAAAAAATCGGCTTTGGCTATGCGTGGAATATTTACCCAGAGAAAACCTTCAATCAGCGATGTTATACGGCCGAAGGGTCAGGCGGCCACATCATGATGTTACTGCCCGACAGCGATATGATCATTGTTCATCGCGCAAACACGTACACTGAACCATGGGCCGCGGTTGACTGGATCAAAATCAAAGCGATTGTTAAGGGAATACTCGCGGCAAGAACTGAAGTAAAAACAACGGTCGACGAGTCTAAACTCGTAACGTACCAACCTGATCGCTCACACTGGCCGGCTTTGATACCTGACGATCCATCGCAAACCAAACGCTTTGAAAAATATTATGACAACGACGGCGACCCGGTAACGATCTTGCGTGCAGAGGATGGTCAACTTATCGTGAATATCCGCTACCTCGGAAACTTTAACCTCTATCCTATGACAGGCAACAGATTCTTTGTTGAAGGAAAAGAGGAAACGATATATTTTACATACGATGATGCAGGACAGCCGATAAAAGCGGTATTCCCATAAATCAAAATTACGGCAACAGGTTTCGCCTGACTGGCGCAAGTGTTGTGCGTTTGGACTGCGACTGGATCACTTGTGCCTTTCATGTAGTCAGTCTTCAGACTGACTATCAACCTCACGTCCTTACATAATTGCCTGGAATACTAGATATAAATACTCCTCCCGACACAAGTCTGAAGACTTGCAATATGCAATGATCCAAGTCTCGCGCCGCGCAATCCCGTGCGCAAGACTTGAACCAGTCCTCTTTTTTTGTAGCAATCCGCTACACGCTATTGATTATAATCGTTTACCATTTTGGTGAAAGCCTCCAGCGTATCCAATTGGAAGCTGGATTCAAAGACAGGCCCTTTCACAAAAAGATCTCTAAAACCATATTTGTTTTTGGCGTAGTCAGTTAATACGGTTTTATTATCGCCAAAAAGAGACTTTAGATTGATGGTAGACATATTCTTCGCCTCCTCTCCTTCTTTCTGCGAAAGAATCTCAAAGTTGTTTTCCTGCCATTTGACATAATCAGCATCATTAACTTTCGTACGGTCAGGTAAGTAAGGAGTAACGAAACCCTGGGTGTGGTGATACTTTTTAAGAACGGTAATCTTTCCTTCCGTAACCACTTCTAACATCAGTTTATTAGGAATCATGTCTTGTTTTCTTTTCGCAAAGAGATTGACATAGGTTTCCTGTTTGAATTTTTTTCCATTTTCAAGTGTAAAACTTTGCAAGTCGTTGGCATCATAAACTACGTCATTAACTTTTTCTCCTGCGCTATAGGCAGCATAGGCTTTCTCGTCAATCAGGTTAACCCTTTTTTGAAATTCCTGTGGATTCATCATATCAATGAATATGTATCCATTTATCTCCTCCCCATTTTCAAGCTTTATTGTACCTTTTTCATATTTCCCTACCGAACTGGGAGTGCGTAATTGCGCGGTGACATGGTTAAATGTGAAGCTTAAAAGGACCAGTAGCACGGCTGCTATAGCTGAACGGGTAATTGATTTTGTCATGGTTTTCATTTCTCTGAATTTGTTGATAAGGTTAATTTACACAAACATGGTACCAACTCCCAAATTGTCCCGATATATACGCAAGTCTGAAGACTTGCAATATGATGGTCCAAGTCTCGCGCCGCGCAATCCAGCACGCAAGACTTGAACCAGCCGTGTTGCCCGCACTGCTATACAAATACTCTTCAGGATACCTAGTTGATCCTGACGAGTGTTATAGCCTTAAAGTTTGCATATAACCTTCAACGGATTGTAAATTTAAGGACACAAAAAATACGACAAGCAATGAAAAACCGGATTTCATATTGGATTGCAGTGGCAGTGCCTGCATTAGTTTTGTATTTCATCATGACCATGTATTCTTCGCCATCACTCGTATTTGTCTTAGTTGTTCTCTACATCTTTGTTTATCGTCCAATTCTCAATATGATTCGTCTTATGAGCCTTAATGCGATCGAGCGAAGGGACATTTGGAAGCTTTTCATTCCTTTCCAGAACGGTAAATACTCAAAAATTTTGTGGTTAGGACAAGCCTAACTCTTTAAGTCCTCGCAGAGTGTCCGAAGCGGGACATTTCTGCGGAGGCCTAAAAAATATTTATCGTTACCCAACACTATCCCCCTTGACTGGCCCCTTGACTGGCGCAAGTGTTGTGCGTTCGGACTGCGACTGGCTCACTTGTGCCTTTGATGTCGTCAGTCTTCCGACTGACTATATCAGCCTCACGTCCAACACCGTTTCGGAATGCCTTACATAGTTGCCCGCACTGCTATACAAATACTCTTCGGGATACCTCACAATGCCGGCCTCGACCGGATTGTTATGAATGTAATTTAAACGTTGATCAAATTTCTCATTAGTATTTAATTCCATTGGGTGATTGTGTTGCTGCCAAAATTGGTAATGCGTGTTGTTGGGGTTACGCTCACCTGCTTTTGCAAACAATCGGAGTAGTAACTCCTTCCTACTCTCCTGCGGATTCTTCGCTATTGCTTCAATTATTTTTACCGAGGTATATTTCTTGATGTCACGAATTACGGCCTCCAGCTTTTGCTGTCCAACCCTGCTCATGATCATGTGAACATGACTACTCATAACACAATATGCAAATACCTGCAGGCCTTTATGCTGCTGACAATACCGAATGCTTTCTATGAAAATATCGCGATATTCTCTTCGCACAAATACATCCAGCCAATGAACAACTGTGAACGTTACAAAGTAGACAGCTTCCTGATCATGGATCTTGTATTTTCGGCTCATAGCATGGCAGATAACGGTGAGATAAATATATACGCAAGTCTGAAGACTTGCAATATGATATGGTCCAAGTCTCGCTGCGCGCGATCCGGCGCGCAAGACTTGAACCAGTCATGGAGCTTCCTGATTACGGATCTTGTATTTTCGGCTCATAGCATGGCAGATAACGGTGGGATAAATATATACGCAAGTCTGAAGACTTGCAATATGATATGGTCCAAGTCTCACTGCG
>DASUGQ010000536.1:0-2779 GCA_036273935.1 Cyclobacteriaceae bacterium
ATTACATCGTTAGGGCTACCGTTTCCAGTTTCCAATCTGACGCTGTTGCGGGATACCTTATACATATTAATGATGGGTCATTTTGTTCCTTCCGACGAGGCGGCAGGGCAACTGATCAAAGCTGTGAAAAACAAGAGCGGTGATTACGAAGGTTACCAGGTGGTCATCAAAGGACTGAGACGTCCTGTGGATGTTGCTTATGCAGATATCGATGACGATGGTGATGAGGATATTGTTGTCTGCGAATTTGGAAATCATACGGGAAGTGCATCGTTGTTTATCAAAGAAGGCAGACAATACAGGAAGAAAGTTTTAATGGAACTGCCCGGTGCGATCAAGGTGATCGTTGAAGATTTGAATAATGACTCCCGGAAAGACCTTATCGTTTTAATGGCGCAGGGAGACGAAGGAGTTGACCTGTATTACAATGAAGGGAATGCTCAATTCAGAAGAGAGAGAGTATTGCAATTTCCGCCAGTCTATGGATCCGTTTCGATCAGCCTGACCGATTTCAATGGAGACGGATTTAAAGATCTTCTTTATGTGAATGGTGATAATGCAGATGCTTCGCGCATTGTGAAACCCTATCATGGCATCCGGGTGTTTCTCAATGATCAACATCAACATTTTAATGAATCCTTTTTTTATTTTTTTCCCGGAGCGTATAAGGCCATTGCCAGTGATTTTGATAGCGACGGCGATATGGACCTTGCAGCAATTTCATTTTTCCCCGACTTCAAGCAGCGTCCTATAAAAGGTTTTATCTACCTGGAAAATATTTCAGAAGGAGGTCATTTGAAATTCATGTCCTCAAAATTGCCCAAAACAGAAACGGGGCGATGGATCACCATGACCGATGCGGACATCAATCAAGATGGACGAATGGACCTGGTACTCGGCTCGTTTACGAGCGTCGACATCCCGGGGGATTCATCAGGGCTGTTGAAAAAATCATTTCAGAAAGACGCGCTGTCCGTGATGCTGTTGTTAAACCGCCAGAACAAACCGAAAAAGAAAGGAATGTAAACCATTCAGGCGATTTGGGTGCAGTTCGCATAAAAATTTAAAAAGTACACAACTAAAACTGGCTCAAAGCAGTATATTTCTTTGTGATCAAGGGAATATTCGAAAATGAATTTCTCACCTGTGAGCTGGATGATGCGCTGCCAGTATTGCGTCATCACTGGAAGAAATCACCTTCAGGAGAGGAGTTCCGGTCAAACCTGTTGCTGGTATTGAAGGAATACCAGGCGTTGAGCCAGGATTACAAATCGTTGGCGTGGCTGGCGGATACGGTCGAGTTGGGAGAACTTGACGAAGAAACCGAAACCTGGCTCGTGAAGGAATGGGAGCATTTGTTATTTGGCGAAGGTGGCGTAAAGATTCACGCCGTCATCCTGGGTGCCAATTTCTTTGCCGACTATCCCATGGAAAAATTCAAGCATGATGCCGAGCAAAAATTCAAGGACTATGATGTTCATCTCGGCGTTTTCTCCAACCTGGAAGAAGCCTACGCATGGATCCGCAAGAAGCAATTGCGACTGGCCGAAGGAAAACTTCCCAGCTGATTTGTGCTAGTCTGTCTGTACAACACTTAAGGGCATATCTAAAAACCTATTTTTTGTCACCTGCCTTTGCCGGCAGGCAGGCTCATCCTGAGTCCTTCTCCTTACCGGAGAAGGTCATAAGGAGTTTTTAGAGATGCCCTTAATCATTAAATTCAGAGCGGAGAGAAGTCTCTGAGTGCCACCTATGCTCAGATGTTTGGCTTGTGAATCGTTATATTGAGATTCAAATTCATCAGCCTATGCGTCACCTTATCCACATATTCATCCTTTTGCTTTTGGGAACCAGTGTGAACGGACAGCAAAAGCAATCATCGGCTACTCCATTGAATATCCTTTGGATCACATGTGAAGACATGAGCGCGCATTTATCATCGTATGGCGACTCGACCATTGCGACACCCAACATCAGCCGGTTAGCGAACGAAGGCGTTCGGTATTCACGGGTGTTCTCAACGGCCGGTGTGTGTGCTCCGAGTCGTGCGGCGCTGATCAGTGGAATGTATCCCACTTCGTTTGGCGCCAACAACATGCGCACGTTGCAAAACATTGCCCGAGAAGTTCCCTATTACTCCGTTGTTCCGCCCGCTTATCTCAAGACGCACAGTGAATACCTGCGGGCTGCGGGTTATTACTGCACGAATAATGTAAAGACAGACTACCAGTTTGAAAATCCCATCAGCGCGTGGGACGATTGCAGCGCGCAGGCCCATTGGCGCAAGGGACCTAAAGGCAAGCCCTTCTTCGCCATCTTTAATTTTATGATCACGCATGAATCACAGATCTGGAGTCGTGATCACGAATCCCTGCTTGTTGATCCATCCAGGATAAAAGTGCCACCCATCTATCCTGACACCGAGACCGTAAGAAAGGACATGGCCCGAAATTATACGAACATCATCCGCATGGATGACATGGTGGGGAAGGTGCTGAAGGAACTGGAGGAAGACGGATTGCTGGAGAAGACCATCATATTTTTCTACAGTGATCATGGTTCCGGTTTACCTTTTTATAAGCGCGAGTTGTATGATCGTGGACTGCATGTTCCACTGATCATTCGTTTCCCCAATAAGACAGGAGCGGGCACATGGAATGATGAGCTCGTGAGCTTTGTTGACTTTGCCCCGACGTTACTTTCACTGGCAGGCATTCCAGTTCCCGATTACATGGAAGGCCAGGCTTTTTTGGGGAATCAAAAAGCGAAGGAGCCGCGC
>DASUGQ010000537.1:0-4216 GCA_036273935.1 Cyclobacteriaceae bacterium
TGCCACAACAACGCCAACCTATGGTTACGGAGGTCCCTGGCGTTATGGTTATGGAGGAGGTTTTTCAACCACACAGATCAATTATAATGAGTACGTGGAAGGAACGTTGTTCGTAAACCTCGTGGATAAGTCAACGGAGAAGATTGTCTGGCAAGGGCGGGCAACCAAAACCATCGATGAAGATGCGACCGCTGAGAAAAGAGAGAAAAATATCAATACCGCAGTCCAGGAAATTTTCACAAAATACCCACCCACGGGCAAAAAGTAATTCATTTTTATAGGAAATGACAAAGCCTGTCTGTTTAGGGCAGGCTTTTATCGTTTCATGACATACCCATTTATTCAACACTCGAATCAACTCACATAAATTTCCACCTATGAAATTGAAATTTCTCTGTCTCGTCATGGCGATTTGCATGCTCTGTGGATGTGCTCCAGGTCAAAAAGAAACAACACAAGCGAACGCTTCGGGTACGTTGGATCGAACCAGTCTACCCATTAAGGAACCCGTCTACCCCGAAGACACGACGCTGGATGCGCGTAACGCAAAAGCCCCCGCGCGATTTGAGGTGAAGGCCCCCGAAAAGGCTCCAAATGTCGTCATCGTATTGATCGATGATCAGGGATTTGGTCAGTCCAGTGCATTTGGTGGTCCTATTAACGAACCGACCGTTGAGAAGCTTGCTGCAAATGGGTTGAAGTATAATCGTTTTCATACGACCGCTTTATGCTCACCAACACGGGTAGCACTGCTGACAGGAAGAAACCATCACTTGAATAATGCTGGTGCGATTATGGAACTCGCCACGGGATTTCCAGGCAACACAGGTGCGCGACCTAACAGCGTAGCCCCTTTGGCAGAAATGCTTCGACTGAATGGGTACAGTACGGCTGCGTTTGGAAAGTATCACGAAACTGCACCGTGGGAAGTTTCCGTCTCAGGGCCATTTGATCGCTGGCCGACCCGATCCGGCTTTGATAAATTCTATGGCTTCATCGGTGGCGAGACGAATCAATGGGCGCCGGCTATATACGACGGAACGATAAGGGTGGAGACGCCTGATGATCCGAATTATCACTTTACTACTGATATGACCAATCAAGCCATTAATTGGGTAAGTGCCCAGCAATCGCTCACGCCTGATAAACCATTCTACATTTACTTTGCAACCGGCGCGACACATGCTCCTCATCATGCTCCAAAAGAGTACATTGAAAAATACAAAGGCAAGTTCGATCAGGGTTGGGACAAATTAAGAGAAGAAACATTTGCCAGACAAAAAGCACTCGGTGTTATTCCCCAGGATGCAAAACTTACACTTCGTCCCAAAGAAATTCCTGCGTGGGATGAGCAGACGCCAGAGCAAAAGAAACTCTTCGCGCGCCAAATGGAAACATTTGCCGGTTTCGCAGAACACACCGATCACGAAGTTGGCCGGTTAGTACAGGCATTGGAAGAGATCGGTGAGCTTGATAATACGTTGTTCTTTTATATCGTCGGTGATAATGGAGCAAGCGCAGAGGGCGGGCCTGAGGGTTCGTACAATGAAATGATGGCGTTGAATGGAATTATTGGCAAAGCCTCACAAATGATGAATCATGTTGACGACTGGGGAAGTCCCAATACATTTCCCCATTACGCTATTGGCTGGGCGCATGCCGGAGACACGCCATTTCAATGGACAAAACAAATCGCATCCCATTTTGGAGGAACCCGCAATGGAATGGTCGTTCACTGGCCCGAAGGCATTAAGGCTAAAGGCGAGATACGTTCTCAATTTACCCATGCGACGGATATTGCTCCAACAGTTCTGGAAGTTGCGGGCTTACCTTTTCCAAAATCAGTCAATGGAACGGAACAAATACCGTTCAGTGGGGTGTCATTTGCGTTTTCATTCGATGACGCTAAGGCCCCGGATCGTCATACTACTCAATATTTTGAAATGTTTGGAAACCGGGCCATTTATCACAACGGTTGGGTTGCTTGTACCCGCCATTCTATTCCCTGGCTAATGGTACCTAACCCTCCGTTGAAAGACGATGTTTGGGAATTATATAATGTTGATGAGGATTTCAGCCAGGCAAATGATCTGGCTGCAACTAACCCGGAAAAGCTAAAGGAATTGCAAGAAGTATTTTTTCAGGAAGCAACAAAGAATCATGTCTTCCCTATTGATGATCGAAGGTCTGAACGATTTGATCCGGAAATTGCCGGCAGGCCTGACCTGATCGGTACGCGCACTTCACTTTCACTTTATGAAGGTATGACAGGAATTACTGAGAATGCATTCATTAATACTAAAAGTCGTAACTACACTATTACGTCGGAGGTAGAACTTAAAGACGGGAATACCAACGGCGTAATTATTGCACAGGCCGGCAGGTTTGGCGGGTGGGTGCTCTACATGAAAGGAGGTAAAGTGCATCATGAGTATAATTTCTTCGGCCTGGAGCACACAAACGTTTCATCTCCTAAAGCCCTGACGGCGGGAAAACACGAAATCAAATATGAGTTTATTGCTGACAAGAAAGAACCAGGTACGGGAGGGAAATGTCTATTGTTTGTCGATGGACAGCAGGTAGCAGGCGGGCAGATTCCAAAAACTCAACCCTTTGTATTTTCTGCTGATGAAGGTGTTGACGTCGGCGTAGATAACGAAACCAATGTATCAAATGACTACAAAGAGCGTGACAATAAATTCACTGGAAAGATCAAAAAAGTCACTGTAGACATTTCAAAAAATTAGGGATTGTTTGCAGGATTCAAATCATTGATCGGGCATGAAGGGTAAAACTTTTTTTAGATGAGAAGATGGATAGGAATCAGCATTCTTCTTCAAGGGATTTCTATCCATCTTACGTTGGCGCAGTCCAGCGAACAGGTTTGGACAGAATACATGTTGAACTATCCCTTCGCCAATTCTTATAATATTGAATTAGCGGCGACATACAGTACGGTCCTTGATCAACCCAAATGGCGTTCATTCGACGTTCAACTGACACCCGAGTATTCCCTAACGCAACATATTGATTTAATGGCTGCCTTTTTCATGGGAAGCACTTTTCAAAGTCAATCGTTAAGTACATTAGAAGTTCGAGAAATGCTCGGTGCCCGCTTTCATTTTACACCTAACAGAAGGATTCTAACCCGGCTGCTCCTCCGCTTTGAACAGCGTAACCTTCAGGATGAGGAAACAAAGGAGTGGGATCACAGCACCCGAACCCGATTTCGTTTCGAAACGATAACGCCATTAAATAAGCCAACGATGTATGCCGGGGATAAACTTTGGTATGCACTACTTGACGGAGAATATTTTTACATAATGGATCAGGATGTGCACGAACGATTTGCCAATCGTTTCAGACTTAGGGCCGGTATAGGCTACCGCACCAATTATTCCGTCCGTCTTGAATTTGTTTATACGCTGCAAGAATCGAAGAATGCCATTGAGGGCGATTTCAATACAACGGATAACATCTTCCGGTTTCGCGTTAAACAATACCTTCGTCGGGGAAAGCCTTCTGGCGTTGGAGGCGCGGGTAATTGATAATATTTGTGGATTTTCCTTACGTTAAACCATCACTTCACTGATAATGACAACAGGTTCGGTGTTTGTGTAGTTCTGCAAATCTGCTGCAATCTTTGCGGCATGAGGCCCAAAGGAACTTTGAAATGCCTGAATGGACTCAAAGTACAGATTGCCGACCGCCACATACGGGGAGTCGGCACCTGGCACTGCCCCACCCAAGCCTTTGTCAACAGAAAGCCCCTTCAGCGATGTACCCAACGATTCGGCAACCATTGGCATGTGTTTGTTGCAATAATAATCCATATCAAATGTTTTGCCTTTATCATTAGGGTAAAGTACAATCACTTTAATCATTCCTTTTTTCATATATTATATAGGTTTAGGTGGATGTCGTCGGCACCTGGTTCACAGAATTTAAACTTACACATAAGGTAGTAATACATTTTTGGATTATCACAAAGACACTGGAATTTCCCAGTGTCCTCAGTTCCATGCGTACTCTTTCAACACTTGATGATTTCGATGCTCGTGTGCAAAAAGTATGGACCGACATGTAACTATTTAAAACTTTAACAGTCTTATGGTCATCTACTATTATCAACCTACTCACCCATGCTAAAGAATCTTTTTACCATTGCGCTGCGCAACATCCGGAAGAACAGAATCTATAGTGCAATCAACATTCT
>DASUGQ010000538.1:0-10103 GCA_036273935.1 Cyclobacteriaceae bacterium
TGTTGAGGAGCCATTCAAGGTGGTACCAGAAAAGGGCATCAGGAGAAAAACCGTTTATCCGGATGATACTATCCGTTATCACCACGACTGGGACGCCAAATTATTGGCAGCGATAAACAGCTTTAGAAAAGTGGAACAACCACTGATGCATTTGCTTGGTGATGCCCTTCGCGAAAAGATTAGCAAAATTGCCGTTGGCCAGGAAAAGATGGATTCGATATTGCATTGTTACTATGGCCTTGACCAATTGAATGGAAAAGCTTCCAAATACCTGAAGAAGCGACACCCTAATGTTTCTTATCCCATCTGACCTCCCACAAGTCGAAGCAACTCATCCTCTACCCGTTCCCTGTCCAGCCAATAATTTCGGCTATAGATCATGCGATGTTCCCAATGTTTCCTGCTTAGCTGATCCATTGTATAGGCATAGAGATCCTTTGCCGATAAACTATTCAGATAACGTTCATCATCAGTAAGCAGAGCACCGAGGTAATTCCCATTTTGCCTGAAGCACACATCCGTAAAAGGCATTGCGTTGGTCTCAAACATCATCGAAGGAAACCTCAATCTTGCCACCTCTTTCATCTTCGTTTTTAAGTACCAGGAACTTTCCTGCTTTTCGGGCTGATAGTCTTTTGGCGTAAATTCACCCTTATTGACCTGACGGGCAAATTCGAGATAAGCCTTCAACAATTTGGGGCCCTCATTTCGACTTTCCTCTACTTTCAAGTCTTCAGGCAAAATGCTACTCACAATAATAACTTGCACACGTGCGCGTGTTATCGCGACATTCAACCGGTTTTCCCCACCAGGCAAATTCAAACTTCCGAATTGCATAACCATCTTCCCTTTCTTGTCACGCGCATATCCGATCGAAAAAATGATGATGTCCTTCTCATCTCCCTGAACATTTTCTATGTTCTTGACAAATAAAGTGGAAGGAATCGTTAATCCGTCTTTCAAAAATTCTTCCTCAAGCCGATCCATTATCAGCATTTGCTGAGGCGCATTAAAGGTGACAACACCAATTTCCAGCTTGGGAAACTCGCGAACAAAATAGAGTACCTTATTTACCACCTCTTCAGCTTCAATGGCATTAACGTTATTTTCCCAGTAACCTTCGACCTTGTGAAATTCAATGGCGGGTTCGTGACGATTTAGCCGCAGTCGATCGGGTAATAATTTTAACCGGCCTTCATAAAAATGTTTATTTGAAAAATCAATGAGTTCTGGAGATTGGCTTCTGTAATGTCCTTGCAAGTAGATCGACTGAAGGTACCGTTCCGCTAGTTCCAGAAGTGAATCTACTTCGCTATCCGGGTGATCGGTTTCATCATCCCATCGTACCTGATAAAGCTCGTAAGGTTTCAACTGTTTGTCATCACCAGCGATAACAATTTGTTTTCCCCGATACATCGCTGGAATTCCCCTTTCTGCAAAACATTGTGAAGCCTCATCAAAAATCACCAGGTCAAATACTTCCCTCATTGGAAAAATTGCCGACACAGATTCCGGTGACGCCAGCCAGCAGGGAATCAATTTGAGCAGATCATTCTGCATTTCATTCATCACCTTTCTCAATGGCCACAATTTCTTTTTCTTCGTTACCTGATGGTGTAAGTCACGATAGGTAATTCGATTATTCAATCGGTTATATTCAAGCTCGCTGTACAAATGCTCCCTTGCCCGAAGTAAAATTATTTCCTTGCTGAGCTTTTTTTTCTCTCCTACCAATTGTGACAATTCAGCTTGCAGTTCCTCAATTCTCATCGAGCTTACAATGCGGAGGACCGGATATTTAGTCTCGATGTAATCAATCCACGCGAGCGCAAGGCTATTGACAAATAGTGATTCCAATTTTTCAAACTCCCAGACATTCAATTGTGACTGGAGTTTTTTTATTGTATCCAGCTCACTGTCTGACAACGTTTCCCGCAACTTGTCGAATGCACACAAGTTGTCAAAATCAGTTTTTAACGTGGACGCATACTCCTCCGCGATCGCAGGTTCGCGAATGATATGGCGAATCTGAAAGGGTGATAGGTACCGCTGCCATTCTTTTTTCTTACGGGGTATGTCGGAAAAAACTTTTAACAAATCATAAAACAGTTTTATAAACTCTTTTCGAGTGTACTCATTTGGCTTTATGAAATCTTTGATTTCCTTTAGTGAATTGAAAACCAATTTTGCCCGAATAGCCAGTTTCTTTCGCTCAAACCATTGCTTAAATTCATCTCGTTCGTAGGACTGAGGTAATTCAATGAGCCACGGCCTTTCTTTTAACGAAGTAAGATGATGCTCAAGGTTGAGACGGCTGTCCAGTTTTTGTTCAAGTGCTCTAAGCCCCGCTTTGTTAAAGGGTAATCCGTTAGCAATGACAACCCGCTTTATCCAGTAATTATTTTCTGACCAATACCAACGTATAAGGCGGATCAGGCTGCGCTTCGCGGCTATGCTCTGGTGTAAAGCCGCCTGAAGTCTGCCAAGTTCCTCTGACGCGACCGTTTTTTCAGGTCCTTCATTTTCGTAACAATTCATGGTAACACGTTCCACGTTTGAGAGCCACAAAAGGCTCGTCTCCTCATCGTTCTCCCCGGCCATAGCGACAAAATAGCGATAGGTTTCTTCATCCTTCAACACGCTCAACATTCCAAGAATATCATCTTCGCGATTAAAAAGCGTATGAGCATCATCGATGTTAATTACAGGAGGAATGATGGAAGAAATTTTTTCGGAAAGCCACTTATGATATTCAGGAATGTCATGTATTACCTGAACAAGGGCTTTCATATCCGTTAGTTTTAACCCGGAAAAGGATTGTCTGTGTTTCCATGCATATCCATCCTTTTCAAAAATCTTAGCATAGTTCGTATAGCTTTTAAGTTTTCTTATAAATTCATTAACGCCTGAGTAATGGAAAAACTGAAATTCCTGTTTTAGGTTGATAGATGCTCCGTTCGGATCAGAATTTAAATAGAGTTCTTTGATTGAAAGCCCGGAATCCTCGTCACTAAACAAGGCGCGCTTGAACTCATCCAACTCTTCCACAATGAGATCGATATTTCTGCAGAGCTGAAGGAATCGCCTTTCCATTTGTATGATGTCAACCGTCCGGTCTATCGCCTTATAGTCTTCAATTCGATCGATCTGTCGAGCGATTTTTGCAAATATTTCGTTCCTGTCATTTCTAAAGTCATGCACAAGACCAATGAAATCCTCCAAATCAATTTCGTGCAGACGCTGAAATACTACATCCAACGCGGCACGCTTTTGACACACAACAAGAACCTTTTTTCCGGATGCAATGGCATCCGAAATCAGGTTGCAAATGAGTTGGGATTTCCCTGTGCCGGGTGGGCCTTGCGCCACAATTGAATTTCCTGCCTTAATTATCTTGATGGCGTTCTCCTGCCAGGCGTCTATTTCAAAAGGTGTGAAAAGGCTTTCTTCCTTTATTGAAATCGGATTATTCATCACTTCGCCCTCACCTGACTGATGGGTGGCATTTCGCTTTATAAAAAATTCTTCCAGGTCTTGAAAATTCTCAGCTTCTAAAAGATAAGTGTAGTCCGGTAAAAGTTGAGAACCTGCCTGTGGAAAGATTCCCAGCACTGCTTCCGGGTAGAGCTTTATTTCACCCGCCCCGTGTTTTTCCTTGAATGAACCTTTGTCAAATTCTTCAAACTTCACCAGCTCATCGCGAAAATTGTCTGGGTTGAAATTCAATTCAATTCTGTCCTTCAAAAGTTGATACAGCTCCGTCCTCCATACCGTGCTGTCAGAATTGAACTCATCAAATGTTGCTTCGAGCAGTTCTTCCGGCAACTCGACCTTATTAAAAAATGAATAGGCCAGGGCAAAAGATTTATTGATCGTTATTCCGGCGTTATCCCTTGGAACAAGTTCCCAGTGATTACTGTTTTGTTCAATTGAAACCGGAAAGAAAAGTAACGGAGCCCTTACGAGAGTTCCATCGCTGAATTTTCCGCGAACAAAAGGCCAGCCAACATGCAAATCATTCGACCCACGCTCTTCGTAAATAAATTTATCGACTCGTTGGAGTCTTTTGATTCTGTTACTGATTTCGTTGTTGGCTTCCACTCTGCTATCGAGCACCTGGCAAAGTTTATTGCGCCTTCCCGACATCAAACCAGTTAAAATCGAAAAGGAATCTCCAGTGAGGAAATTGAAGTCCTGCAGGTCGATCATCTGTTCTTTAGCAAGGCGAAGAAGGAGAATGGAACGATTATTCCCTGTCAGGTTTGTAAGCCTGTTCAGGTAAGTTTGAAGAATATTTTTTTTCGATGACTTCAATTATCCAAGGTGTTTTGATTCTCACTCCACTGCGAGATAGGGCTCAATCCTATAGAAGGTCTTTTCACTGATACTATGAATTTTACGAATATCCCCCACAGTTAGAAAAGAACCATGTTGAAATCGGTAAGCAACAATGGCCTTCGCCTCGGGCCTTGAAAGGTACGGATGAGCGGAAAGGTCAATTTCGCTCTGGAGATTAATATTTAGCTTGCGAGGCACAAATTTTTTATCGACAAAGGAGGCACTTGCCAGTCTATCAACCACAATGGAGTCTAAACCGTATACTTCATACAATTGAGATTTACTAATAAATCCCCCGAGTTTACTTCGATATCTGATAATCCTTGACGATAACACTGGCCCAATTCCGTTGATCTTAATCAACTGCATTGAATCAGCCATATTTATATCAAATAAAGAATCAGCATTGTTAGGGGTCTGCTTTGCCTGTTGAACTCGCCGTTCAGCCCGGTCAAATGCTCTTACAACAGGAAGTTCTATGAAGGGCAGCACCTTCTCATAGCGAGTTGAATCCATGCCATAGATTTTAAGGAGGTCCGCCTTTACAATAAACCTTCCGCCTTTGCCTCGGTAAGTTATCATTCTATTAGACAATTCATCTGTAAAACCAAGGGCCAATAGTTGATCTCTCGATACCGTGTTTGGATTAAAAGGAAACAAGGAAATTGCGGCAATGGTATCTTGCTCATCGTAACGCTCATTTTTAAGGATGGCCAGCATACTATCCAACATAACGCTTTCCTCCGTAAAATCTTTTGGACCTTCACGAGTCAACGCTTCGTAGAGGGGTTCCGAAAAAATGATTGCCATAATAAGTGGCCCTAAAATCAGAAATCCGTTTGTCTCGCGTCTGGAAAAGCCAAACAAATGCCTGATCCATCGTCTTAGGATATGCATGGGAGGAGGATCTTGTTTTTATATTACCTGTCCACTAACTAATTAAATCATCAATATATAGGGAGATTTAAATTTTCTCAAAAAAAATCAGGTTGGTTACTAACCTTAAAATCAACTGATTCCGTATTAGCCCTAATGATTATTGAGTATAAGCAATTTATACTGATTCTAAATTGTGATGGAACTGATTTTTATCAATAAAATGTTTTAATCCAACTGTACTTTTGTAGTTGAATTTTTATGGGAGAACACTTTAAGGCACTGGTACTTACCTATAAATCTGCCCCGGTTGAAATACGGGAACAGGTTTCACTAAATGAAGAGGGTGTAAAAACGCTTCTTCGTTTTATGAGAGATTTCACCCAGACCTCCGACGCATTGGTAATCTCCACCTGCAATCGCACAGAGATCTATTACTTCTCCGCGAAGAATCTTAGCAACGAGATCCTTAAGGGATTGAAAATAATCAAGAAGATCCCGGATGACTTTGAGCAACATTTTACCTCATTGGATCATGCTGATGCCATTCAACATTTGTTCGATGTTTCTATTGGTTTGGACGCGCAGATTATCGGTGACCTTCAGATATCGGGCCAGGTAAAGAATGCTTATCAATGGAGTGCTGACGAAAATATGGCTGGTCCCTTCATACACCGTATCATGCACACCATATTCTTTGTTAACAAGCGCGTCGTGCAAGAGACCTCCTTCCGAGATGGAGCGGCCAGCATTTCTTATGCCACCAAAGAGTTGGTTGAAGATTTGACTTGCCTTACTGCTGATCCTAAAATTCTCATCCTGGGGGTTGGGGAGATTGGTCAGGACGTCGCACGAAATCTCTCCGGTTCAAGACTCAATAACGTAAACATCCTTAATCGCACGGTTGAAAAAGCAGAGAAGTTAGCGCGAGAAGTTGGATTTAAGCCCGGTGGATTGTCAGAGCTGGACAATGCGTTATCGCAGGCCGATGTGATCATAAGTTCAGTCTCTGTTCCTCAACCGCTGATCACGAAGTCCCGGCTGGAATCTTTAAGACTGTCAGTTCACAAATTTTTCATTGATTTATCTATTCCCAGAAGTATCGAACCATTAATAGAAGAAATTCCCGGGGCGATTCTCTATAATATGGATGACATTCAGGAAAAGACAAACGAGGCGTTGGAAAAGAGAAAAGCGTCTATTCCAAAGGTCCGGGAAATTATCCGTGAGGCTATTGCCGAGTTTAATGACTGGTCGAAAGAAATGGTTGTTTCGCCCACAATTCAAAAACTCAAAACAGCGTTGGAGCAAATACGAAAAGATGAACTGGCCCGCTATTTAAAAAATTCGAATCCTGAGGAAGTGGCAAAACTTGAAGAGATGAGTCGTTCACTCATGCAAAAAATTCTGAAGTATCCCGTTTTACATTTGAAGGCGGCTTGTAAACGTGGTGACCCTGAATCGCTTTCTGAATTGCTGCTGGAACTTTTTAATGTCGAGCGCATTAGCGACACCAAGTAGCCACATCCCATCACCCCACTCACATCTGCTCCAATTTAAGGGGTATCTAATCCTCGTCGTAGTAAAAATGGGTGTCCTTCAAGAGGCTAAAGCTCAGCGAAAAATAAAAGACGTTTACGTTAACACCTTCATAGGGTTTATAGGTCCCCCCCTGTCCGTCACTCGCCTTATAATCCTCATTAAAGAAATTAGTGAGATAGTATTTGAATTTCAACGTCGCACCGTGTGGCAATTGCACACCTACCATTAATGAGTGATTGATTGCTGGTACCCGGCTGGTGAACCATATATTGTCCTTGTCCTCCTTATCTTCATCAATGAAAGTTTTTTCTTTGTAATTGAGGGGGATTTCCAGTTCATAACCGAAGAACAAAAATTTATCGGACAGGTTTCCGATTTTAACCCCGATGGGAATTCCGAGACTGTATGTTCGATATTTCTTCCTCGTCGTTTCATCTACATCGTATATGAACCCGATGTTTCTTACAGACAGACCCGTGAATATCCCGAACCTGTCAGACCGATCGATGTTCACCCAATTCTGTAGATTAAAGAAGGGTGAAAATCGCATGATACTTCCATCCTCGCCACCGGCATTGTCTACGCTGGCAAACGAGAAAATTAATTCTCCGCTCGTCGTCGTGTAAATTTTTTTATCTTGCGCTCCAACTGAGCAAAAGAGAATAGTAAACAGAATTGAACAATATGTTGATCTCATTGTAGGGTATTATCTAAGTTTAAAATTCAAACTGCCACCCAAATTAAATTGCCAAATAGTTGAACCGGTAGAAACGCCGGCGCCCGAGCCCCCCGTACCGAAATAAAAGCCACCACCAGCCCACTGTACAGGCGAAATGACCTGGGCATGAAGTCTTAGACTTACCCGCTCTGACGTTTGAATTCGTACGCCCAGTCGTCCACCTATTGAAAACTTGGTCGTACCTTCGGATTCAAGTGATGAACTGGGATTAAACCAGCCCACCCCCATATCAAGCGTTCCAAAACCACTGACCTTTTCATTTATTGGAGCGTACCGGGTAGCACCCAGCAAGAGATAGTTAATGCCCACTGTACCATTAAATCGCTCAGAAGAGCCTAAATTATAGTATCCATCGTAATAGGCATCTGTGTCAAGGTGTTGATAAATCAACTCAACAGCCGTAACGTCCGACAGCCCAAATTCCAATCCACCACCCCATTGGAATCCATCCATGACTTTTCCTGTTCCGTATTCTGTATCGAACTTATCGGGAAATGTATAGCTTCCAAAAGTCAATAAAGTGATCGATGGCTGTGCCAACAAGGGGGTCAACATTCCAATTAAGACCGGGATCAGTATCGCTAATTTTTTCATAAGTTGTGTTTTGTAAAGTATAACAAACCAAGGTACTGATTTGATTTAATAATATGATTTTTATCAGGAAGGGTAATTTGATGCCCTTAGTTTGCATCTCGCAAGGAATTAGTATTTTCACATCCCCTTTAAAAAAACTTAAAATACAGATTATGAAAAACCTATTAATTGTCGTCGCGATTTGTATATCTACTTTTGCGGTAGCACAGTCGAACAAGGAAGACGTTGACCTTGTGCAGTCACTTTATGGCAAGGAGAAAAAGTCGATCGTTGCCGAATTTATCAAACTTGATGGTCCTCAGAAGGATGCATTCTGGAAACTTTATGATGAATACGAAACCAAGCGGAAAGAACTCGGCAAAAAGCGCATTGACCTGCTGGAACGATATGCCGCCAATTATAATGACATGGATGACGCCACGACTTCCAAAATTATCAAAGAAACCATTGCCCTAAGCGCGCAAACGGATAAATTGCTTGCGACTTATCATACGAAAATTGAAAAGGCCTGTGGAGCAAAAACCGGGGCGCAGTTTTATCAATTGGAGGCTTACCTGTTGAGTACGATCAGGGCCTCAATCCTGGAACATATTCCATTCATAGGAGAGCTGGATTAATGGTAGATTTTCTTCAAATGAAGAGCCCTCGGATCTGATCCAATGGCTCTTCATTTACGACTCCGTTCAGTCCTGAAGCGATTATATAAATCACAACTTTCTACCCAAATGAAATCCATCATTCTTGCATGCTTGCTTTTATGGGCGTCTGCCTTGTCGGGACAGGTCTATTCAAATAAAGAGGTTGGAAAGAAGAACTCAGCGATAATCGATAGTCTCAAGCAAGCAGAGTATCCCTACGCGCTGCCAATTTGGGGCGCCAAGGCCACAAAATTGGGGTTTAATCTTCCTTATTCAGCCGGCATTGGTGTCAACTACCTTTGGCAAAAGTCCGATCTTGTCATTGAAAATCTTCAAATCGGTTTTAACAATGGGCCCTTGTACGACCTGAGCGAAGTGGTACGATTTAACAGTGCTGTTTCTGAAGCGTCGGGCATTAATATCAGACCTGATATCTGGCTATTTCCTTTCCTGAACGTATACGGAATCTTTGCACAGGCAAAACCTTCTACAACGGTGGGATTTGGTATATATGCCCCTGATGAAGACGGCAATTGGAACGAGGTTATCAGCCTTGATTCAAAAGCAAATTTTGAGGCTACCACGTTTGGCTTTGGATTGACGCCGACCATTGGTGTTGGCGGTGGATGGATGGCGTTGGATATGAACTTTACGTGGAACGATATTGCGGAACTTGATAAGCCTGCCTTTGCCTTCGTTTTTGGTCCGCGGTTTGGGAAGACATTCAAGTTCAAAAAACCCGAGAGCAACATCGCCATTTGGGTCGGAGGCTTTCGCCTGAAAATTAATACCGGCACACAGGGATCACTTCAATTGAATGAAATCATCGAAACTGATGGCCTACAGGCTAAGGTTGACAATGGCATACAAAAAGTGGATGAAACCCAGCAACAAGTTGACGCCTGGTGGGAAGGCCTATCCTCCATTGAACAGAAAAATCCGATTAACATTGCTAAATACGAAACGGCAAACCGTGCGCTTGGAGCCGCCGGAAATTTCCTCAATGGTCTCGATCAGTCATTGAATGATGAAAATCACGCAACCGTCCAATATTCCCTGGACAAGCGGCCTAAAGACATGTGGAACTTTATAATTGGATCTCAATACCAATACAACAAACATTGGATGGTGCGGTTTGAATATGGATTCTTAGGTTCACGAAATCAAATTATCACCGGCCTTCAATATCGATTTGGGTTGTAGCCGCCTGAATTCTGAGAAAACTAATTTTCGTGCTCTCTTTTCGCTTTTGCTTTACCCGCCCCAATGGGAATGCCCGCCGATAAATACAACGAAGTGTTGTACTGATTGGGAGTTGAGTCGTCAATAACGATATCAACAATTCCATAATAATATCGCAGGGTTAAGTTCATGCC
>DASUGQ010000539.1:0-4473 GCA_036273935.1 Cyclobacteriaceae bacterium
CGTTCTTAAGGTGACTATAGCGGCGGGGATCACCTCTTCCCATTCCGAACAGAGCAGTTAAGCCCGCCAGCGCTGATGGTACTGGAGTAAAAACCGGGAGAGTAAGTCGTTGCCTATCTTTTATTCTAAAGCCTGTCAGAATACTGACAGGCTTTTTTTGTTTTTCAATAGCGTTGGGTTCCCGCGCTGCTCACAAGTCACTTTTTGGCGGTTTGTCATTCTTGACTAGCACGCGTATCTTCAAACTTTTGAACGCGTTCCATTGTGAAAAGAGCACCACTACTTATTACCCTCGGTATCATCGCGCTATCGGTTGCCGGGTACTTTGTATATGAAAAATATTTCCAAAAGAAAATAGTTAGCCCGTGGGATTTGGTTCCTCAGGGCGCGGTTGCAGTGTATGAATCAAGTGCCTGTGCAAGCTGCATCGAACCTGTAAAAGCCTCTTCGCTGTGGGAAATTATTAAACGAGCTTCTTTTTATGACAAGCAACAAGACTCTATTCAAAGTATTGTTAGTTTGTTAACGGCACAAAGGGTCGGATCACTCGCTTCATTACACGTCACGAAGAAGGATGCTTTTGATTTTGTATTCTACATCCCCCTGAATGACTTAAAAGGAAGACAACTTTTTGAAGCCACCGTCGAGGACTGGAAGAACAAAAAGGGAATCAATTACAAAGAGCGCGAGTTTAATGGTGCAAAAATTCAGGAGCTCTCCACTTCAACTTCGGTCTTTTCGTGGGTGGTATTAAAGGATGTCTGGATCGGAAGTTTTTCTCCTTTTCTTGTTGAAGATGTGATTAGGGTTTTCGATGAAGGTAAGGAGTCTACATTCCGAAAGGATCTGTCGGCAGTCTATCAAATGCCCAAGCTGAAGAACGATGCTGGTAACTTATATATCCATTTGACAAAATTCTCTGATTGGCTTTCGGTATTTGCTCCCGGGTTTAATCTAGATCTGATTAAACATTTTGGAAAGGCCACTTTGCTCGATATCAAAGCCGTTGACAAAAATTTGGTTTTAAATGGATTCAGTATAGACGCCCCACAAGAGGTGTCCGCCCTTTCGGTCTTTAATGACCAATTTCCAACGTCATTTGGTCTCAAACAGTTTGTCTCGAACCGGACGATATTGTTGATAAGTTACGGTATCAGCAGTGGAAAGGACTTTGTATCGAAGCTCAACCAATACCCTAACCGAAATAAACGTTTCGCGGACACGCTACAGCAATTGTCCACCTCCCTGAAAGTGAACATTGGAGATTTATACAGTTCAATAAATAATGAAGTGGGTCTGTGTCATGTTGAATCTGCGGGTGAGAAATATTCTAAGGTCCTTTTGGTAGAATCAAATGAAATTGACAAGTGGATGACGGTATTGAATACCCTTTCCGAAAAACTTAGCGTAGACACTGTCTTTTATGAGCGGTATTCAGGGTATGAGATTCGCGAATTGCCGATCTATAGATTCCCCGAAAAACTTTTCTCTCCCTTTGTCAACGGTTTCGATCATACATATTATACAACTACTGGCAATACACTTATCCTGGCAGAAAATATCGATGAACTGAAGCTCTTCCTGGAAGATATTGATCGTGAAGACACATGGGGAAAATCAGTTGCCCAGAATCAATTTCTTGAGTCGACTTTGTTAGAATCAAATGTTAGCCTTTATATCAATACACCACGGATTTGGAATACACTGGGCGAATCGCTGAATGAAAAATGGAAAAAGTTTTTGCAACAAAATCAGTCGTTGTTTGCTTCGGTCGGAATGGGAGCAATTCAGTTTAGCCACCTCAATCAAAGTTTCTACACCAACATATCATGGTTATACCAGCAACCCTCTTCGCGGAGTTCGGAGACAAAGTCATCTCAATCCGTGATTACGGGATTTCAAGCAGGCCTGTTAGGCAAACCTCACATTGTAAGAAGTCATGTTGACAAAACAAATGAAGTACTTGTCCAGGACTCTTCGTATCAAATTCATTTGATTTCATCGAAAGGAACGGTGCTGTGGACCAAAGAATTGAATGGACCTATTGCTGGTGATGTTTTTCAAATAGATTATTTCAAGAATGGCAAGCTTCAATATCTTTTCCTCACTGAAGGCTTGTTGCATATAATTGACAGGTTGGGTAATTACGTTCAATTGTATCCTCTTTTGATAAAATCAAAGCAAGTTCAATTTTTAAGCCTTATCGATTACGATCACAGCAGGAACTACCGCTTTTTAGTCACTGACAAATCTGGAAAATTGTGGATGTACGACAAAGAGGGTAACAATCTCGAGGGTTGGACACCGCGCAATGTGGAGGGTGAATTATTTTGTGCCCCCCGCCATCATCGCATCAGAAGTAAAGATTATCTCCTCGCATTACGAAAGGATGGGAAAGCTTACCTGATGAACAGAAGAGGCGAGTCGATCAAGGGATTTCCAACAAACCTGGATGCCCGCCCAGCCGGCGACTATTTCCTTGAGTCCGGTGCAAGTTCTTCACAAACGCACTTTGTCGTGGTGTCAAGCGATGGATTCAGAATTAAATTTAATCTCGATGGTAAAATTTATAATCGGGAAACACTATTGAAGTCGTCACTGGATGCGAGGTTCAGCATGATCGAGGAAGTCAGCGGAAAATCATATTGCATTGTAAGGCAAGAGCCAAAGTCCCTATCGGTTATAAATGGCGAAGGGAAAGAAGTGATTAAAAATGAGTATATCGGCATGAATAACATAAATGTGCAGTATTATGATTTTGGCGCCGGTAATGCTTACTACCTGATTACAGACCTTACGCAGGATTTGAATTATGTCTATGACCGACAAGGTAATTTGATTGCATCTCCCCCATTTGAAGGAGATTTCGCTCAACTTGCCATGACAAATTCTGATAAACTCCTCCTTTATCTTACATATCAAAAATCTTTACACCTAAAACCGCTACTTTAGGGTTACTTTTTAATCCTTACCGTAATAGATTTTTTAAACTGAATACCAATGAAAATAATAAGGTTTCTGGCTTTAGGTCTATCCTTTAGTCTTTGTTCTATTTCTATGCGGGCCCAACAAATTCATGTTGGATTGACAACTGCAGTTAATGCTACATTTGTGTTGGATAAGGGATTGTCTGAAGATCCGAGATACAATTCAACGTACACCTATAACGTCGCTCCGATTGGTTTTAATTTTGGAGTAGACTTTACCAGGGAAATTCGGGTTATCACTGGAATCAATCTTGTCAAAGCAGGGTCAGATATATCAAATTCTTGATGCGGCCGAGCAGGTGAAGGGTGAAAGAAAAATTGATTTAAGTTATGTAAGTCTTCCCCTTTTATTCAGATTTATGAGTGGTGGCAACGCAGGAACGCGAGCGAATTTCAACATTGGACCTCAACTCTCAATTTTAACGGATGCTGTTGAAAGTATTTCGGCTAATGGCGGCACTTATACGATTCCTGAAGGAGTGAGTCCAGAATCTGTGATGAATGATTTTCCCACTGCGCAAATTAATAGCGATGGTACGTATACAATCCCTGAGGGCAGCCCGTCTGTAAAGGATATATTGACCAAGGAAGCCAATGATTTTAAAAATACTGATTTTCAAATCGCCGCATCTTTTGGATTAGATATCGATTTGTCGAGGCATCTTTTCTTAACAACGCAAATCCGCGCTAATTATAGTTTGACCGATATGCGGAACAGTGATGTTATTGAGGCTATAAAAAATGGAGAAGGAGGCGACATTTTCGGACAGCGCGCAAATCTTCTCGTAGGATTACAGCTTGGGTTGCATTATACTTTCGGAGTAACGCGATCGTTTAAACTCAAGCAATAAAGAAGTCAAGATTTTTAAGAAAAAGAGGAAGTCCTGCATTTTTTGCAGGACTTCTTGTTTAGAGACTTTTCAGAAAAGCGTCAATACAATTATATATCAGGTCCAATTCAGGATCAGTAATGATGTAAGGAGGAACAATGTAGATAACATTGCCGAGTGGTCGTAGCAGTATATCCTTCTCCAGAAAAAAAGAATAAATCGATTTGCGAATTGAATTTTCGTATGATGTCTTGCCGACAGCTATTTCGAAAGCGAGAATTGTCCCCAGCGTTCTCGGATTTTTAACATTATTGTTCCGTTTCAGTTCCTGGGCAAATTTTTTATGCTTATTGCTTATTCGTGAAATGTTGTTCCGGCATTCGGATGAGACCAAGAGTTCAAAGCTGGCATTTGCAGCAGCACAAGCTAATGGATTGGCGGTATACGAGTGACCGTGGAAGAATGTCTTTGAAAATTCACTGCTCCTGTATGCTTCGACAATTTTCTTATTGCAAGACGTTACGCCGAGAGGAAGCGTGCCTCCCGTGAGCCCCTTCGACAGCGCTATAATGTCCGGTGAATGGTCAAGATGCTCACTTGCAAAAAATCTTCCCGTGCGCCCAAACCCTGTGAAGACTTCATCCGCAATGCAGATC
>DASUGQ010000540.1:0-5673 GCA_036273935.1 Cyclobacteriaceae bacterium
AATGGCATCGATGGTGTGTACAAATTCCTGAGGAAATTCTGGAACCTCTTCCATGATGCAAATGGAAACTTCAACATCAGCGAAGCAGAACCTTCACGCGAAGAAATGAAAGTCCTTCATAAGACCATTAAAAAAATAGAAGAAGATATTGAACGGTTTTCGTTCAATACATCCGTCAGTGAGTTCATGATTTGTGCGAACGAGCTGACGTCACTGAAGTGTAACAAACGCTCCGTGCTTGAACCTCTGGTCATCAGCCTCGCTCCCTATGCTCCTCACGTTACCGAAGAGTTGTGGCAAATGCTGGGACACAAAGATTCTATTCTGAATGCTTCTTTCCCGAAATACGATGAGCAATACCTTGTCGAAAACTCATTTGAATACCCCATCTCCATCAATGGAAAAGTGAGGGCTAAAATGAACTTTGCTTTGGACATGCCAAAGGAAGACATTGAAAAAGTGGTTCTTGCCTCGGAAACCATTCAAAAGTGGACGGATGGCAAGCCCCCCAAGAAGATTATCATTGTGCAAGGGAAAATTGTGAATGTGGTGGTGTAAAACGGTCATTAGTCAAAGATTATTGGGAAGAATAGCTCAGGCATTTTAGCCCACCGTGACCGATGACGAAGGACCAATGACTTCTTCATCTCATTTGATATTCTTCATAACTCAACCTGATCATTATCATGAATTTTTCGATCAATGAGGGTGTTCTTCACATAAGTAAGTGAATCAAAATTTTTTCAATCATGACTCCTTCATTGCCATCTTCAACTGAATTTTTGTTACCTCCGGGTTTAGGTGACCTTCATCAAAAGACATTAACATGGGAATCCAATATCGAACTGTGGAAACGCGAGCTGACATTTTTTCAAAAGCTCATCGCCGAGTATGGAACTCAACTTCAGCTTCGGGACCATATCAAAGAAAGGGAGCACTTTAAAATGCTTCTGAATTACTATAAAAATCAGCTCATGAATACATACTCCGGGAAAATGATCAGGCATGAAGAGAAATTAAAATCATTAATGAGTGACGGAATGAGGCAAGAGGAATCAAAATACCGTGACGAACACCATGAACTTGAGCGCCAGATCAATACCTTTGAAAAGGAGCTCCAATGTTTCAAACATGAGTTGTATTTGTTAATTGAAAAAGTATTGTTAAGAAATAAACTTAAAAAATCATGATCTCAGTAATGTCGACAACTGACCGGTACACCCTTCAGCCAAGTTTGCTGGAGATGCACCGCCAAAGCCTTGAGTGGCTCTCTAATTCCGTACTCTGGAAAAGAGAATTAACATTCTTTCAAAAACTGCTTGAAGAACATTCAAAAAAATTCGAGTCGCTCGATGACAAAAAACAGATTGACCACTTTCAAAATCTGATCATCTATTATCAGGGCGAATTAATTGACACCTTCAGAAAAAAACTGCGTGATCACGAAAATCACCTGGCAAAGGTGTTGCAGGATCACAATGAGGCTGACAGCAAGTACCTTCAAACTCACGAGTCAGTTATTCAGGAATTGACATCATTCAATCAGCAGTTCCAGGATTTCAAACACAGTTTCTTTGAATTTATAGAGAAGGCATTGTAAACGCAGGGATTGTCCTGCTTTTGTAAGGCAGCCATTGTATCTTGAGCATCTGCCTTGTTAAAATTATTCTGAGTAACGAACCGCCATCTTGCGAATACGGTCCTCTATTTTTTCGGTGGACAATTTTTCGCGCATCCGGTCAACCATGATCGGAAAGGCGAATGGTGTGGGCACATCAGGTCGGGTGATCACGATTCGCTGTTTGTTGATTCGCTCAAGTGCTTTTCTCAGCCGAACCTCTTCCAACTGAAAATCCATCACTTCCTCATAGGCCTGGCGAAGGAGAAGGTTATGCGCTTCGTAGTCGTGAAAGACGTTGAAAAAAAGTTGAGAGGACGACTGAAGATGCCGGTCTTTAACGGGTTTCCCGGGATATCCTTTGAAAACAAGACCAGAGATCGCCGCAATGTCCCGAAATTTTCGCCGCGCCATCTCCGTAGAATTGATACTCGCCTGGATATCTCCTAGCAAATTTTCTGTTCCCAGCACGTTTGTCTCAACGGCCTCGTCAATTGGAATAGGCTGGTCCGATAACAACTCAAAACCATAGTCGTTCATGGCAATTGAAAAAGTGATCGGTTGTATCTGGGCAATTCGATAAGCCATCAGGGCACCCAGCCCCTCATGGACAAATCTTCCTTCAAACGGATACATCAACACGTGATGTCCTTCGGAGGTATGAAAATATTCTATGAGGAATTCATTCTTTCCCGGCAACAGCGACCGCTCACGCTGAAGAGTGAATAAGGGTTCAAGAAATTCCATTTCCTCATCCCTCACGCGACCGGTCACAACTTCATCTAACTTAAAACGGATCATCTCACTCATCTGCGAAGACAACGGCATTCGTCCACCCTGCCAGGATGGTACCGCACCTGATTTGCGATTGGATTTCCGCACAAGCGCTTCCATCTCTTTTATCCTGACCAGTTCAAGATTCTTACCGGCAAACCAAAATACGTCACCAGGTTCTAAACGAGAAATAAAATATTCCTCTATTGTTCCGAGATTCTTACCTGATAAGAATTTTACAAAAAGCTGCGTATCGCCTACGATAGTTCCAATGGACAGGCGATGGCGCATGGCGATGGAACGATTCTCGACTTTATATATTCCATTCTGAAAGATAACTTTGCGATATTCATCATATGCCTGGAGCGAATCTCCCCCGCTCGTGAGAAAACTCAATACCCACTCCCACTCTTCATCGCTGATACTGGCGAAACTGAACGTTCCCCTGATCTCATCAAGCGTACTTTTCGAATCAAATCCTTCTGAGATCGCCAGGGTAATCAGGTACTGGATCAACACATCAAATGACCTGAGGTATGGAATCCGGTCTTCAACAATTTTCTGCGCAACAGCCTCGCGCAATGCTGCTGCCTCCATGAGTTCAAGCGAATGGGTAGGAACAAAATATATTCTACTAACTGCTCCAGGTTGATGACCACTCCTCCCGGCACGCTGAAGAAATCGCGCTACTCCTTTAGGACTACCAACCTGTATTACGGTCTCAACCGGGCGGAAGTCAACACCCAGGTCAAGGCTTGATGTACAGACCACAGCTTTTAGCTTTCCGCCGTGAAGCTGCTCCTCCACCCACCCTCGGATATCCTGACTGATGGAGCCATGATGCATGGCTATCAGCCCGGACAACTCAGGCGCTTTGTCCAACATCTTCTGATACCATATCTCGGCGAACGATCGCGTGTTGGTAAAGATCAATGAACTTGTACTTTGCTTCACAACTTCCACCACTTTATCCAACAATTGTATACCCAGGTGCCCTGCCCACGGCATTCGTTCGAGATCGTCGGGCATTATGGATATTATTTCAACTTTCTTTTCAATTGAATGGGCCCTGATAATTTTTACTTGCCGATCTGAATAATTTGTTCCCAGCAAAGCTTCTACGGCCTGGTCCATGTTTCCAATCGTTGCAGAAATGCCCCACACTTTAAGTTGGGGAACAATAGCCTTTAATCGCGATAGCGCAAGTTCAACCTGAACCCCCCGCTTCGACCCCATCAGTTCGTGCCATTCATCTGCAACAACTGCTTTCAGGTTCTTAAAAAATTCTGGATAACCCCGTTGCGTCAATAAAAGGTGCAGACTTTCCGGTGTGGTAATCAGAAATTGCGGCGGGGATGTTCGCTGTCGCTCCCTCTCCTTGGTTGATGTATCGCCTGAGCGGATACCCACTTTCCAGGGCACTCCAAGGGACTCAATGATCCGGTTCGCAGATAGTTCGATTTCCCGCGTCAATGCCCGAATGGGTGTTATCCATATTACCTGAACACCGTCAGGTTTTATTGCCTTGCCCTCAACGTCGTTGAGATATTCAATAATAACAGGAACAATTAATGAGTACGTTTTTCCACTACCCGTTGGCGCATTTACCAGGCCACTGAATCCATTCAAATAGGCCTCCCATGCCTCTATTTGGAACGTGAATGGCTCCCAGTTCCTCTTCCGAAACCAGTCTCTGCCTATTTCTAATCTATCCTTCACCATTGGAAATTTATCATTAACCGAAATCTGAAAACATTTCATCCAGTTGACTGTTTTATTTCGGTAAAAAGTTCATCATGGGCAAATATTCAATTCGAGAACTTGAAAAATTATCCGGTATTAAAGCACATACCATACGAATCTGGGAAAAGCGCTACAATATCGTTGAACCACAGCGCACAGATACCAACATCCGATTTTATTCGGACGAAGATCTCAAACGAATTATCAATGTGTCTTTATTAACGAGTCATGGCTTCCGGATTTCGACTGTCGCCGACATGAGCAATGACGAATTGAATTCCAAAATCACCCAGCTGAGCGCAACCAACAATGAGACCGACATTCATATCGATACCCTTGTCTCCGCTATGCTCGATCTTGATGAAGAGTTGATGGAACAGAAATTTATCGCGCTTGAAGACAAATTTGGATTTGAAAAAACGATGACAGAAATCGTTTATCCCTTCCTGGAGAAAATCGGAGTGTTATGGCAGACCGGTAACATTACCCCAGCGCATGAACATTTCATTTCGAATCTTATCCGCCAAAAAATAATCGTCTCAATTGCTGGTCTTCCCATTCCCTCAACGAATACTTTGCGTGCAATGCTTTTCCTTCCGGAAAACGAGCTCCATGAAATCGGCCTTCTGTTCTATCATTACCTTGTAAAGAAACAGGGCATCCGCACATACTATCTGGGTCAAACGGTTCCTCACCAGGATTTGAAAACAGTTTATGATATTTATAAACCTCACTTCCTGATCACCTCAATAACCTCTCCTCCTTTTCCCCACTCACTGAATGATTATCTCGATCTCCTTTCCAATGACTTTCCTTCTTCCAAAATCCTCGTTTCAGGCCAGGCGCTTCGAAAATCTTCCTTTGCCCATCATGCGAATATTAAATTCTTCGAGAAAGCCCTCGACTTAAAGGAAATCCTTTCCAGGTAAAGTTTCACGGGAAGATTTGTTTAACGTTTACGATAATAATCCGCGAAAGAAGAGGCTTTTTTGCGATTCTGTTAAACACAAACGAATTCTTCGGGTCTGCTAAAATCTAATCCCTTTGTTTAATGTTTACCTTTTGACTTCAAACATTAAACAGATGACGACCGCAGAATTTACCATCAAATTAGCCGGAATGAGAAACACTCTTCAGCTATTTACCCGCCGGTTTACCAATGACCGGGACGAATCATTGGATCTTGTGCAGGACACCATTCTGAAAGCGCTGACCTATCGTGATCGATTCACCCAGGACACGAACCTGAAGGGATGGCTTTTTACCATCATGCGCAACACCTTTATAAACAATTACCGGAAGATGCGACGCGCGAAAACATTGAATGATACAACGAAGGATTTGCATTATTTAAATGTCGAAGACAACCACACATTCAATTCGCCTGAGGCTAAGTTTGAATATGAAGACGTCTGGAGAAACGTACACGAAATTCGGGAGGAATTATTAATCCCCTTTAAAATGCATATGTCAGGTTATAAATATCATGAGATCGCTGAGCATCTTGATATTCCCATAGGCACAGTAAAGAACAGGAT
>DASUGQ010000541.1:0-4326 GCA_036273935.1 Cyclobacteriaceae bacterium
CGGATCATTGAGTGCGTTCATCCATTTCCTCGCCGACTCAGCCTTGTTAAAGCAATTCATGCTAATCTCCACCGACCGCGCCGGATTTGGCTATAGCAACTTCGGTTTTGCAGAGCCTTCGATAAACAAACAGGCGGAACTTCTTATGCCAGTTATAGAGCGGTATAAGAACAACAGGCCTATTGTGCTCGTAGGGCATTCACTGGCCGCGCCAGTAATTGCACAGATGGCCGTCAATCATCCGGACCTGATCGATGGTCTCGTTATTGTAGCCGGATCGATTGATCCCAACCTTGAACCGAATGAGGCATGGTTCCGCGTTCCGCTATCGACGCCCTTCCTTAACTGGATCCTGCCCCGATCGGTCCGTGCATCGAATGAGGAACTCTATAATTTCAAATCAGAATTAGAACGTATGCTGCCACTGTGGGGTGAAATCAAAATGCCTGTGGTAGTGATCCAGGGAGGAAAAGATATATTGGTCGATCATCGAAATGCTGACTTCGCTAAGAAAATGATAGTGAACGCTCCCGTAGAAATCATTTACAAGGAAGACATGAATCACTTTGTCCCCTGGTCAAACCCTGAATTGATCATTGAAGGGATAGAAAGGGTTGAGGGATTAATCGTTAATCATCATTCAAAATGATGGCTAACGGAGAAAGAGCAATTCCCTGTACTTCACCAACGGCCAGTCTTCATTGTCAACGAGCAGCTCAAGTTTATCAACTGAATCCCGGATTACCTCGAAGTATTTTTCCTTGATGTTATCGCAATATTCAAGCGCACGCTTATTGGTATCGCCAATCTTGTTGATCCGCTTTCGCTCCTCAATCATGTTGCGGACATTAATCTTAATGATCTCAATATGATTGGAAATTTCTTCGATCGTTTTGACTACAGTTTTATTATCGATGCCGAGACCCTTTAGCCCGTTGGCGTTTTCGATCAATTTACTTTGGTAGGCAACGGCAGTAGGAATGATATGATTCATGGCGAGGTCGCCGATGACACGCGCTTCAATCTGTACCTTCTTAATATAGCTCTCCAATTTAATTTCCTGGCGGGCTTCAACTTCTTTGTGCGAATAAACGCCATGACGTTCGAACAACTCCAGGGACTTTTTACTATTGTAAGCCTGTATCGCCCGTGGCGTATTACTCACATTAGAGAGGCCGCGCTTATGCGCTTCCTTTATCCATTCTTCAGAGTATCCGTCGCCTTCAAAACGAATGTCTTTTGATTCTTTAATATACCGTCTCAAAACGTTAACAATCGCCAATCGCTTTTCAACGCCTTTTTCAATGTCTGTTGAAACCTCGTCGTATAACTTTTCAAGTTGATCAGCCACGATCAGGTTCAGTGCTGTCATGGCCGTCGCGCAATTGTCACTGGATCCGACCGCCCTGAACTCGAATTTGTTTCCTGTAAAAGCAAAAGGCGATGTTCTGTTGCGGTCTGTATTATCCAGGATAATTTCGGGAATATGATCAATGCCGAGCTTCATGTACATGTTATCTCCCTTCTGAATTTTTACATTTCCTTTGCTCTCCAACTCATCCAGGATACTGGTCATCTGGGACCCGATAAATACCGACATGATAGCGGGAGGCGCCTCATTTGCACCCAAACGAAAATCATTCCCAGCCGAAGCAATGCTTGCCCTCAACAAATCTGCATGCTCATGCACCGCCTTGATGGTCGTCACGAAGAAGGTAAGGAACAAAAGATTGTCGCGCGCACTGCTGGTGGGCGCAAAAAGATTGACACCAGTGTTGCTCACTAGAGACCAGTTGTTATGCTTGCCACTTCCGTTAACACCGTCGAATGGCTTCTCGTGAAAAAGGACTTTCAAATGGTGCCTTTCCGCCACACGTTGCATAACATCCATCAAGAGTTGATTGTGATCATTGGCCACATTGACACCTTCGAATAATGGTGCTGCCTCAAACTGCGAAGGTGCAACTTCATTATGACGTGTTCTCAAGGGTATGCCGAGTTTCCAGCTCTCAATTTCAAAGTCACGCATGAAATCATAAATGCGTGGCGGGATTGACCCAAAGTAATGGTCTTCCAGCTGTTGGCCCCTCGCCGGCGAATGCCCGAACACCGTTCTACCTGCCATGACCAGGTCAGGACGCGCCATATACAACGCCTTATCAACGACAAAGTACTCCTGCTCACAACCGAGGAATGCATTTACATATTGAATATCGCGGTCAAAAAGCTGACACACTTTTGTAGCGGTTGTATTCACAACCTTCAGGGCTTTGAAAAGCGGACCCTTGGTATCGAGCGTTTCACCTGTAAACGACACGAAGATGGTTGGGATACACAACGTTTTACCGTAAAGGAACATCGGTGACGAAGGGTCCCAGGCAGTATATCCTCTTGCTTCAAACGTACTCCGAATGCCTCCACTGGGGAATGACGAAGCATCCGGTTCCTGTTGCACGAGCTCACTACCCTTGAACTTTTCAATTCCGGTTGTTCCGTCAAAAAAACTATCATGCTTTTCTGCGGTCCCTCCTGTCAGTGGCTGAAACCAATGTGTGAAGTGCGTAGCTCCTTTCCCAATGGCCCACGACTTAACGGCGATAGCAACAGCGTCGGCAGTGGTTTCATCGATTCTCTCACCTTGCACAATGGCCTGACTGACTTTTCCAAATACCGCAGGCGATAGGGTTGACCGCATCTGGTCCATGGTAAAAACGTTCTCACCAAAAAAATTCGAAACGTTGAAAGATGGAAGGTCCACGGGAATGCGAGACCGTGAATCCAGGGTCTCAAGGGCTTTAAATCTCAAATAGGCCATAGGCGTGTACTGCTCGTATCAAGTAAATATTAATTCGTAATTTACAAAACAGAATTTATCCCATTCAACATTTCCTCTCGATGTTACACCGATGCCTGAAATCGAATGCGCTGGATAAATCGGCTAAAAATCAGGGTATTTTCAAATCGCGTAGTAAAATCATTTTACCGACTCTACCTTAAGTAAGACCGTCGTCGGATTTTCAAATAAATCCTTTCCCTCGTAAAGAACGTTAGCCTTTAAATGATCCAGCTCTGGCAAATACTTCTTTTGGGTAATCAGGTAAAAGTTTGAGTATGATCCGGTGTCATGAGTTGATTGCAATGATGGTATTGTTTCTTTGAGTGCCATGATAAATGCGGGATTAAGATCTTTGTAATACATCACCGGCAAGGACTCATTCATTCGGGACAAGCTTTGCGATACTGGATTCAGTCTGTCAACTTGTGGAAATACGACATAAAAAAATACAAGCAAAAAGATCGCGCTTGACGTAACATAGCAATAGAAAGCCTGGAGTACTTTTCCCCTGATCAATAATATCGTTCCTATTAGCCCTCCAAACGAAAGGATAATAAAGTAATAAGGTAGAGATGTTACAGTTGCGAGGGATGCATCCTGGTTCAAACCAATCCATGCAGCGACAGGAAGCAACGCTGAAATGATCAGATAAATAGCGCCGCTCCAAACCGTGCTTCTAACAACATTTTGGTTATTAATTATTGATGAGAAATATACACCAAGCAGCACGGCAAAAAAAGGTGCGGCGGGTTCAGGGTAGTTCGGGAGAATCGTTCTTGAAACCGCGAAGAATAATACAATTACAGATGTCGCTATCAGACAATAGAGGAGAAAATCATTTTCATCTCTCTTTTTCCAGGAATAGGAAATAGCCTGTGGAGAGAAAAATGAAAAAGGCATAAGGGAAACAATGAGAATCACCACGGAAGCAAAGGGGAATCCTCCATGACCTTCCATCGTAGACGTAAACCGTCCCACATTATGTTCAAAGAAAAACCGACGCAACCACTCACCTTCTGTCGAAAGGCCAACCAACACATACCACGGAACAACAATTACGAGGAAAATCAGAGCCCCTTGAAAAATCTTTATTTGAAGAAACGTCGAAAGCTGAAATTTCTTTTTCACAATCAGGAAGACCAATACGATCAGGCCGGCAAAAATCAATGCCACCGGCCCCTTGGCCAAAGTAGCGAGACTTACACCCACATAGAAAAAGTAAAATGATCGCTCGTGATTTTCGCGATAACCCCGATAGAAACTGAGTAAACCCCAGGTGAGAAAAAAGATCAGGTATGGGTCCGGCACTGCCAAATGAAACTGAACACAGAGTTGAATAGACACAGTCAAAATAAGCGCTGACAAAAAGGCGGATATTTTATCCACAAACCGCAGGACCGATCGATACACTACAACCATTGTCAGTATGCCCATGAGCACAGAAAACAGCCTGGCAGAAAAAGGACTAACGCCGAAAATTGCGTAGGAAA
>DASUGQ010000542.1:0-9711 GCA_036273935.1 Cyclobacteriaceae bacterium
CAGATGTAACCGCCCGTTTTGGCATCCGCAGTATTCCAACTTTGCTGGTGTTTAAAAAGGGTCAAATCGTTGACAAGCAAGTCGGCGCGGTTCCAAAATCAGTACTGGCTCAGAAACTTGAGGCGCAGGTGGCCTGACTTCAATAAAAAGAAAAATAAATGCCCGTCACCGCGGGCATTTATTTTATTCTTGCGGACGAAGTCTGCTTAGGGCAGTCGTTTTTTCAGTCGTTCTACAATTTCCAATACAGCGGGACAAACCAACGAGTTCCTATGTGTGAGGTCTAAGATTTGCACCATTTTCTTTCTATGCGTGTGAGGGTACTCACGACAAGCCTTTGGACGAGCCTCATAAACAGAACAAGAGTTGTCGTCATCCAGAAAAGGGCATGGTGCTGTTTGCAAAACAAAATCTTTGTCTTCATCAATACGCAAGTATTTCTCGATAAAATCCCCCGGCTTCATTCTCATGATTTTAGAAAGGCGTTCAATATCTGCCTGGTAAAAAATGGGGCTCGTTGTCTTGCAACAATTGGCACATTCCATGCAATTTGTTTCTTTGAACACTTCTTCATGAACTTCATGAAAAGCGTCATCCAAAGCCCGTGGATTTCCCCTCTTTAATTTATTGAGGAATGTTCTGTTCTCCCTGGCCCGGGTAGCAGCAATTTCACTGAAACGGTGCAAATCCATCCTGCAAGAAAGAATAATAGATGGTGAGGCACAATGAACTTTTGTGATTAATGAAGCACCTTTAGCCTCATGAAGAATTCGACCTCCAGGTCCTCCTGAACCTGAATCAAACCCATCATTTTACGGGGGGCTTTCAACTGGAAGTCAGTAAAACAAACCGGTTGCTTGCCCGTAAGTAAAAAGGTATCTTTTGAATCCCGCCGAAGGGTATATCGAATATTAAATTTCTTGCTGACCCCGGCTAAAACAATCGCTACCTCACCCAGAACTGCACCTCCATTTTGAGCAGCAGTAAAGTCTTTTATGCTCAAAAAGTTAATGGTCAGAACCGGATGACGATCAGCTTTTAACGTTTCGAGAAAATCTTTAGTGATCATGTCGTTACCACATGAAAAAGCCTTTACAGGTATGCTTATCCGGGTTTGTGAAAACACAATATTGCAAGGACTTTTTTCATCGGGTGTGTATTCCAGTGTATCCATCCGTTCAAAAGAATTTGTCTGGCATACAAATTTATTAACGTTGGTGTTTCCGTGAATCAAGATTTTACTGGCTGCATCAATGACCCATTTCCCTTTGTTCACCGCTGGCTCGCTGTTTAGAAAGAAAAAGGTCAAAAAGAGGAAGATTAAGCGCATAGTGGTTGTAAGAAAAAGGCCGCCTTTCGGGCGGCCTTTCATGGTACTAAATGTACTAGAATCCTATTATACCTTCAATAACAAACCCATCAAATTTTCCGTTGCTTCGGATATCATTAGCAGGGAAATCTTTGTATTTCTGAACAACATATTCGCCTTTAAAAAGTATGTTTCGGGTGATAAACCATCCGGCTGCGAAGGCGGTACGTTCAATCTTGACATCTCCTCTTGTTCCCTGACTTATGTTAGGCTGTGTTGTGCTTTGTCCAAAGGCCAATGTACCATCAGCTAGATTGTACTTTGCACCTACGTAGAACCGATCGTTTGAAAACCTGTAGACTAAATCACCGGCAAACTGTTGAAATGTCCTTTCATCCAATTTATTTAATACAGGGTTGGCCGGATCGGTAGACTGGATTTCACCATTTTCTATCTGTGCATTCCCTTTCGCTGTTTCATAGGTTCCGAAGAATTCAAGTCCGCCAACCTTTACAAAAGGATTGATCATAAAAGAAGTAACATTGTCTTTGAAACCAGGGTTTATTCTTCCTGAAAACGCATTGCCAGTAAGGGTAGCGTTGGCCGGTTCGAGTACAAAATAGTAGTGAGATCCGGTGCGATCCCCACCATAAATTGTATTACTTATAGAAGACTTTGTTGTATAGACAGATCCCGTAAGTCTTGCTCGGTTGCGTTCTCCGAATTTCTTGTCATAACCAAGTTTGCCATAAAATGATGGCTTCCTGTCATCAGGTTTTGTCACGCTACCTTGAATTTCGCCATCGGTAATACCGACCATGGCAATTACGCCACTTTTTTGCCAGTACAACTCACCACCGATTTCGGTTGTGAATGCATCGACAATGTTGTTTTCAATGAATGGATTCCAGATCGTATTGCCTCCATCACTCCTTCTAAAGTGAGCGTCACCGTAGTTAATTTCCATGTGACCAATTTTCAACGTGAGGTTTTTCCAAAGATTATTCATGAAATCACTGTTCAGGAAACCAACCTTGTCTATTTGAAAGTAGCCGCCCTTTACCCAAAATTCATTGTGGTGCCTGGAAGACATGTAGGAAACTAAACTTACCCTAACGCCATCTGTTAGTTGGACGTCAAAATTCAAATTGGCCATCGCAAGATTGAAACCCGGGCTTAAATCGTAAAGTTGATTCTTGTTCACCTCACCAACATAGTTAGCGGAATTTGAGTGACTCAGACTTTGATACTGCTGAGCAAAGCTTGCTCCGATTCGAAAACGGAGACCGTCATACGATACGGTGTCTTCTTTTGATGTTTCGAAGACATTAATGCCTCGTTGATCGTAGGGTCTGAAGTACTGAATTTTCGGCTGTTGCCCGAAGGCGACACCAGACAGAAGTAGTAAGCCCACCATCAAGGCGAGACTGATACTATTGCTATTCTTGTTTTTCATATGTGCTTGGTATTAGATATAGTGTTTCGTATTTATTTATTGAAGTTTACATCAAATTCAACGGCAATTTCATCGCCCGTTTTTACCGATCCGAACATGAATGACGGAGGCTCCACACCGTATTCTGACATCTTTAAAGGCTTCTCACCTTTGCATTTAACACTGCCATCACTCAATTGGGAGCAAGTAGCGGTAATGGAGGTTTTGTTCGATTTACCTGCAATTTCCAATGAACCATCGCAGGTAATCTGATAGCCGTTATTGGATTTTTGAAACTTCGTCATCCTGGACATCTTAAAAATGATGTTCTTGAATTCTGAAGACTTCAGTGACTTGTAAGCATTTTTGTCGAGGCCGGATTTGTCGCTTTTCAAACTCTCCGCAGGAATCGTAATGCTCAGGGCCTTCACGCCCACAATTTGGGAACCATCCATGTCAAAACTTATGTTGCCCGTCGCACTGGAAGATTCCATTTCCCAATCGTGCAAAGTGGAAGTGCCTTTGATTAAGAAAGATGATTCATTACTGAGACGGTAATCAATTTGGCCAAAGAATGACAAAAGGAAGATGAGTAGTATATTAATTTTCATGGTACTAAAGTTTAAATGGTGAAGAAGCCAACTTTTCTTCTTCATAAATGTTATTTCAAAATTGTTCACGGAACGTCAGGACTAGAATGATATTCCACCACTGATAGAGATCGATTTTGTCAAGAAAAAGATTGACGTTTGTCAGTAATTGTCTAAAAGATTAACTTAATGACTGATTCACATCAGCATCCCCGACATGTTCTGATTCAAATGACAAAGGATACTTTTATTAAGAGAATTGAGCAGTATGTTCAATTGACGGACGAGGAGATGCGATATGCCAAATCGGTATTGGAGCCATCGCTAATCAGGCAAAATGACCTGCTGGTTGCCAATGGCGAACCCTGTAAATTCATGATTTACGTATGCGCCGGTTGTTTAATGTCGTATTACACAGATTCATCAGGCAATGTTCATGTGATTCAATTTGCCACTGAAGGTTGGTGGACAGGTGATCTGCACAGCTTCACAAATTACACACCCTCTATATATTCCACCAAGGCGTTGGCAGACTCTGAAGTGCTGTTAATAACAAAACCAGACCTTGACGATCTCTTTAATAAAGTACCAAAATTCGAGCGCTACTTCAGAATCATTTTTCAAAACTCGCTCGTCACCCATCAATTTAGAATAATCCAAAATTTTTCATCGACGGCTGAGGAACGCTATCTTTATTTTCAAAATAAATACTCATCCCTCGAACAATTTGTTCCGCTAAAATATATCGCTTCGTACCTGGGAATAACGCCAGAATTCCTCAGCAAAGTGAGAAGAAAGATAATGGAGAAGTCCTGATCAAAATTCATTAGCATACCGCAATCCATTGCATTTCCATTTCTTAATCTAGTTTAAGTTTTTGTTCCTCCTTCTTAAGCTAGTTCAACCACCAAGCATCATTAACGGTCCTAAATTTGTCTATCATAAAGGATTGAAGTTTGTTCAACATAAAAAATAAATAAATATGACAAGTGCAGCAGAAGTAAAAACAAAATGGGGAATTGACACCACACATTCTGAAGTTCAATTCAAAACGAAACACCTGGTGATCTCAACGGTTACGGGTAGCTTCAAAAAATTTTCAGGATCTGTCGAATCAGACAACGAAAGTGATTTCGACAACGCAAGAGTGGAATTCAGTATTGACGTGGACAGCATTGACACCAATCAGGCTGATCGTGATGCACACTTAAAATCACCAGACTTTTTCAGCGCTGAAGAATATCCTTCAATAGACTTCAGGGGTCAGTTAAAAAAAATAAGTGGGAATGACTATAAATTGGCTGGACCCCTCACGATACGGGGGACAACACGCAACGTCGAGCTGAGTGTGGAATTTGGGGGTATTGTAAAGGACCCCTGGGGAAATATCAAAGCGGGATTTGAACTGAATGGAAAAATCAATCGAAAGGACTTTGGTCTATCATGGAATGCATTGACCGAAACAGGCGGTCTTGTTGTGGCTGAAGAAGTACGGATTCACATTAATGTAGAGTTGTCAAAATCGTAACTTTACTTTTCCGAGGTCTTGCTTAAATAAGCTGTTCATTTATTTGGGCAGCTTTTTTTTACTTATCCTCCCTCATAAAGTTTTGCAATTCCACCAAAAAATCCAAAGCACGGTCATTTCCTGAGAAGGTGTAAAATGAAAATAATTCCGTAGTCAATTCAGAACTCAGGTTATTTAAAAAGAAAAGACTTGCAGAGATTCCCGCAAGATTCATCAATGCCAAGTCAAAGCCGGAGAATGAACTTCTACCGAATCAGTTGTACCCAGCCCTTTAAGATCTGATTTTGTTTCATGGGATCAATGGCATCAAATTTCACCTCCGCTTCATAGTAGTAAGTTGCAGAAGCCAATTCTCTTCCCTCATTGTCTCTTCCATCCCAATTGATATTTATGGTTTGATCATTGTCATAGACTTTTCTGAAAACTTCCGTACCCCACCGATTGTACACCTTAAATGAAACTTGTTTAACAAAACGGGGACATTTCTGCAAGTCAATTACATGACAAATGACTTCTTCTCCAGTCCCGTTGTCCAGTTCATAGTAGGCACTAAATCGGTCATTGCATCCGTCTCCATTTGGAGTAAATACATTTGGTAACTCATAGTAAACGCAATTATCATTGCACACAGGATCACTCATATTGCTGACTCTTCCCAATTCATCGGTGGTTGTTAATCGGTAGCATCGCGCCTGCGAGGGCAGGTTACTCTCCACAAAAAAAGTATCCCTTACGTTAGAACCAATCAATTGATACTCCCCTTCGGCTCTGTTAGATGCATATATTGAATAAAACCGTATGTCCAGCCTGCATCCCGACAAACCTCCTGGTTCCCAGTAAATGGTATTTGAAAGATTGTATGGACCACACGTGGGTGCACTTAGAAATTGCTCACAATCGGGCTTGACCACGGAAGCAATCGGACTACAGACAGGAAGGTCATTGATCGGATATGAACACATCATTGGAGAAAAATTAACTAAAGGTTCGTGGACTTTAGGATTCCCGTAACCTCCACGCGTCATAATCTTGTAACAGTACAACTTGTCATCATCCAGCGGAACATCCAAATACTTACCCGAGTCAGTATAGTTCAATCCTTGTGACGTTACGTCGACACTGTCTATAAGGGTTAACTGATCCTCCGCTTTGCCATACTCTCCCCGGTAAATAAGATGATTAGGAAATTTTTGTAAATAGTTAGACCACGGAACATTCGTACCCCATTGCAGGCTTACTTGTTTATCACCAGGCGTAGTCGTCAACCAAACCGATGATGCCATGGCAGAAGTGTCAACAGCCGAATACGACTGATTATTTTGTGTTTTGGAGTAAAGTACAATAGTGTAGTGAAATGTTTTTTCCTTTGTGTTTAATCCCTCATCCACAAACGTCGTATCGTTGATGCGATTTACGGCAATCAGTGGCCCGGAATGATCAATCCCTTCACCCCGATATACTTCATACTGATATGGTTCAGGGTATTGAATCTTACTGATTTCAAAAGGACTTCTCCAACTGATCCGAATCTGCCCGTTATCATAAGAGGTTGATTCAACACTCACGTTTGTTATTACCGGAGCGTCTACGCTAATTGGCTCCATACAAAATTCATCAGACACCGGACTCAAAATTCCACCGGGCATTTTAGCTGTAAGTCGATAGCAATATTTTGCTCCAACAGACAATTTTCTATCCCGATTGGTGTCCAAATATTGCGTCACCGACGGATCGACCTCATCGATAAGTTCATAACCCATGGAAGACAACAATCGACTTTCACAATTTTCTGATGTATACGCAAATGAATCTACTTTTCGCCAGATTTGAACAGATTCGGCATCACTGCAAGCGTAGGCGTCCCACGTTAAAGTGGCATATCGGTTTACTAAATCAGGTACAACATTCTGCCATTGCGGCTTTGGTGCTACCACTTTTATTCGCCAGGTTTTGTATGTAACTAATTTTGGTCCAGACGATGGCTGGTCTGTTATTTTAAACACAACCTGATAAGGTTGATTGCGCACATGGACGCAATTAGTGTTCCACTGGAATGTTAATTCTGCGGGAGGATTCGATGGGGTAAAATCAGGGGGATACGGAGAATAGCTTGCAGGAAATTTATCCGAAGGAAGCTCGAGCAGTTCAGAGTAGACATCAATTTTTACTGGATTGAGTTCAGGGTCTTTTCCGAAAACTATTTCATTGATTACGCTCCCCGCCGTAACGCAAGTATCCTCTGGTATCATCAAATCAGGTCGTTTGTTTTCGCAGTCCTCAACAATTATTTGCATATCACGAATAACTGAACTCATCATTATAGGTTCACCCGTTGCCGGATTCTTCCGCCATTCAGTGACCTGGATTGCAATATTATACTCGCCCGAAACCCCGGGGGCATCCCATGTCAAAAGTCCAGTCAGGGGATCAATCATGAAGATTGCAGGGCCATCACCTTTTTCATTTAAAGGTTCACCAGGCAAATAAAAACCTGCGTCAGACGGACTAACATATTTGGAAACATTAATGGGCTCAATCAATTCAAAGGAAATACTGTCACCATCAAGATCAAACACTCCGGGATTATGGAAGAAAGACACTCCCGAACAAGCTCTATCAACAGGCGGAATAGACAACAAAGGATAACTGTTGCAAAATTGGGGATCGACTCTTATTGTCGTCTTAACGGACAAGGGTGTAATGACGGAATTTGACAGATTAAGAACGCCTTCATTCCTGCTTTTTTCTGCATACTGAATTGCGTAAAGGCCTGGCGCATCATAGGTATGTGTGATTTGGAAAACAGCGATGCCAATTTCCGATCCTAAGTCCGGTCGTTCGATGGTAGGAAGCTCGGGTACTTGAATCGATTTTCCATCTCCAAAATCAAGAACTTCCCCTCCGAAAAAAACTCCGCCCGGTTTTAGGTACGCCGTAATTGTAATTCTAACGGAAAGATCATCACAACTAATCCGCTCAGCAGTAATCTCGGCAGCGCGCATGTGAGAGGAAAAAAGAAGATGCGAGTGAAATAGCAGCGGAGGGAGAAACAAACAGACAGCGAGAAGGCTTCGTTTTTTCATAAGTGTTTAGGTTCGGTTCTGTCCCATCAACGAACGGAAGGAGAATTTATTTGATTGTTCCCGAAAAATCCAATCCGTCAATAGTAAGTGACATAACCACTTTCTTCAAAATGTCACTCGCGTGGTTCATTGCCATTTCCTTCGAGGTGTGTTCAACAAGGGTGAGGACCTTGAAGATACCCAATTCTTCGATCTCACCCTTAGAAAGTTCATTGCTACCGGTGACACAAACAACTTTCTTATGATGCTTCTTACCCATTGCCGCAACACCAGCCACAACTTTTCCCTGAAGAGTCTGGGTATCCAACTTTCCTTCGCCTGTAATAATCAAATCAGCTCTCTTCACTTCATTTTCAAATCCGGTGTATTGAAATACGATCTCAATTCCTTTTTTTAAAGTACCATTAAAAAAAGCGATCAACCCTCCTCCAAAACCACCACCAGCGCCCGCGCCAGGCACGTCACTGATGCTGACTCCTAAGTCGCGATGAATTACTTTTGCCAAATTCTTCAGCCCATCGTCAAGTAAGATCAACTGTTCGGGGGTTGCCTGTTTTTGTGGGCCGTATACAAAAGCGGCCCCATTGGGACCTGTCAGTGGATTTTCAACGTCACAGATAGCAGTGAACCTGATGCTCTTCAGCGGCCGATTAACATTATCAGTTCGTATCGCATTGATGTGGATCAGGTTTCCTCCCACCGGATTTATTTCACTCCCTTTCTCGTCCAGAAATTGATAACCCAATGCCAACGCAGCCCCTGCTGCCCCGTCATTGGTAGCACTTCCCCCGATTCCGACAACTATATCCGTTACACCTCTGCTTATCGCGTCTCGTATTAACTCACCTGTACCAAATGTGCTGGCTTTCATCGCACTCCTTTCACTGGCATTTAACAGCTTAAGTCCTGATGCCTCCGCCATGTCGATGAAGGCCGTTTTGCCATCGGAGGAAATTCCATATGACGCATCTCTCAATCGAAACAAAGGGTCGTGAACTTTTATTATAATAAAATTGCCGTCGGCATGCCTGGTAAGGATTTCCAGGGTGCCTTCTCCTCCATCGGCGAGTGGAAAGAGAACACAATTCGCCTCAGGCAAACTTGCGTGAAGTCCTTCTTCAATGGATTTGCATACCTCGAGGGCCGTTAATGATCCTTTGAATTTATCGGGAGCGATGAGCACACGCATGCATCTAAGTTACTTTATAAAGTAACATAAACGCCAGCATTAAATATTAAACACCTGAAAAAATGCTGAATCCACCGTCCACCGGCACGACAACACCGGTGACAAATCGTGATGCATCAGAACACAACCATATTAATGTTCCGATCAATTCAACCGGATGGCCGAAACGTCCAAAGGGTGTTTGCTGAATAACGGCATGGCCGCGGGCTGTGAAGCTGCCATCCGGATTAGTAAGCAATGTTCTGTTTTGTTCGGTAAGGAAAAAACCGGGAGCAATGGCGTTTACACGAATGCCTTCACCAAATTTTTTAGCCATTTCAACCGCCATCCAGCGTGTGAAATTATCGATGGCCGCTTTGGCAGCGGAGTATCCTACAACGCGTGTGATGGTTGTGAATGATGCCATAGATGAAATATTAATAACCACACCTTTCCCCTTTGCAGTCATGGCATCGGTAAATATTTTTGTGGGCAAGACCGTCCCATGAAAATTCAAGTCAACTACTTTTCGAAAGTCGTCCATGTTTAGGTCAAAGAAATTCTTATCCGGCGGGATGGTTGCCCCCGGCATATTTCC
>DASUGQ010000543.1:0-15399 GCA_036273935.1 Cyclobacteriaceae bacterium
GGACTTCAGTAAAACACCATCGCCTGCCGCGTACCCTGATGTTCCCTTGAAAACCATTTTTGTAAGTTGGACATTGACTCCGCTGTTTAATGCCGTCCATGTGGTTCCGCCATCGGTTGAGCGGATAAGTTTGCCTCCCTCGCCACAAACAAAAAGGTGCCCAGACGCATTGTACTCAGCATCCTGGAGACCCGAATTGATTCGCGTTACAAGTGGCAGACATTCACTCGCCGGCAAAGAATTGGAGGGAATTTCAAGCACGTAAATCGTGAGTTGTCCCTCAGCACTTCCGCTCCCGTTTTGGGCTTTGACCCTCACCGAATAAATATTTTTTGTGCTGAAGTCAAAGACGGCCTGTGACTTCAATGCATTCGCATCAATATAGAATTTGTTGTTATCAGCATCTCCCTCACCTATCACGAGGCTAAACGTATTCCCGGATCCCGGGGCGGAAAGGGATCCAACAATGGTCCCGACTGATTGATTTTCAAGAATTGTGTTTTTGTTGATGATCACCGTTGATTGCGTTCCTGCTACGAGGTTTTTTTTCAGGTAGTTGCCTTCATATGCATCACAAAATGTTGTGGCAGTTCCGGCATCGCCGGTGCCCGACAACTGAATTATGTAGCTGCTTTCATTTACATCATTACTTCTGATCGTCAATGTCCCCGTCCTGGTTCCCGTCGAAAATGGGAGGAAATAAACGCTAACCGGAACTTTCTCGTTGGGTTTTAATATTGCCGGCAACTGGCCCGCTATGTAAAAATCTTTCCCGGTTACCACAATGTCGGACAGAATCAGTTCCTTCGCGCCGACGTTTTGTATTTCAATAATTTTTGATGAGCAATCGTTCGTTAATGTAGTTTCAAAACCCAGCGAACCACCTGAGATGATCGAGGACATAGAGGGATCGTGCACATCGATTTCACCCGACGGCGCAATATTCCAAATTGCTTCGCCATAACCATCATTGGCTGCGAAGTAAAGCAAGTTGTTAACGTCCACCAGCGCAGTAGGTGACGAAGAATAACTTTGGTTGATATCGTAGTATTCTTTCGTGCCAGAGGTTGTTCCATCGCTTATCCAGAGTTCACCTTCCCCCGACATAAAAATATTCCCATTTGACAATACCGGCACAGCGCTTCCCAATGATGGGTATCCTAATCGAACAGAACTCACTTCAACTGTGCCCTGATCGGTGCCGTCTGACTTCCACCACGCATCATCCTCTGAAGATCCATTTTGAAAATAAAGACTGTTGCTGAATGAAAAGAAATTCTTCATCGCCGAATTGCTTGTCGTCGGATCCCAGGCAAATGATTTCACCAGGGAAGTGCCAGGTGAAGTGCCGTCAGACCACCACAACTCGTCAGTCTTGCTTTGCTGATCATAATCCTTTCGAACTGAAAAGAAAAGCCTGCTGCCCACGGCAGTGAAATTTGCCAGTTCATTTGTGCTGGATACAGGGGCGCTGAATTCCTTGAGCATGGCCGGTGCGCTAACTCCAGACAAAGCATAGAGACGAACATTGACATTTTCGGTATAGGAGGTTGTAAAGAACAATTGCGTTCCCACAGCCGTCAGGCGCTTCACATAAAAATAACTGTCGACCGGAACTTCAACCGTACCGCCTGATGTGCCATTTGTTCGCCACAACTTACCTATTCCAAAAACAAAATACAGGTAGTTGCCAGCAACTTCTATATCGGTTACCTCTCCGAATCCCATATCTTTTAACACGGCAGTTCCAGCCCCGGAACCGTTCGATCTGTAGATCGACCTGTTAAATCCATCCGGTGAGGCATCGAAATACAACTCATTATTATAGAGCGTCAGCGATCGCGGGTCAGAGCCATTGCCATCGCCTGCATAAATATCCGTAAGCAAAACAGTGCCAGCGTTTGTGCCGTCACTTTTCCAAACCTCGTTTCCAAATTGAGGCGAAAACGCAGTAAAAAACAGCTGGCCGTTATAACTGATCAAATAAGAGGGACTCGAACTGGTGAATCCAGGGGCAATATCTTTTACCAATTTTGTGCCCTCAGGCGTGCCATCGGTAATCCATAATTCCGTCCCGTTCACGTCATCATCGGCGACAAAAAAAACCTTTGTGCCTACAGCGGTGATATTGGAAACAGAATTGAATTTCTTGATGAAGTTTTGAGCCGACAGTCCTGAGTAAACAAAGTATACTACAAGAAAAAACAGAGGTCTCAGCATAACCAATCTATAAGACAAAAAGCACAAACGTGCGAAATATACAAATTTCCAATGCCAAAATTAATTTTATGTGAAGAATGAATGCTAGTGATATGCCAAGGTGATTTAATCTAAAGATTATGATAATTAAATTTAAAACGCTGGCTACCAGTAATTCCATTTGTCATAGTTAAACACAACGCAAACTTCAAAATGACGAACAGGAGTTTATAAAATGAGATGTAATGTATCCTCAATCAGTTTTAATATTTTACTAACTTGAGCTTTTAACTTAATGTTTCATCATTCACATTTCAAATTCAAAGTCGTATGAAAAGGAAAGCAACAGCAGTGTGGAAAGGGTCAGGAAAAGATGGCAAGGGTGTGCTCACCACTCAAAGCGCTGTCTTAAACGTTACTAAATATTCTGCCGGTTCAAGGTTTGAAAACGAGCCAGGTACAAACCCGGAGGAGTTGGTTGCAGCGGCTCACGCAGGATGTTTTGCCATGAAACTGAGTTTTGTGCTGGGCGAAGGGGGGTTTACACCGGAAGAACTTTCCGTGGAATGTACAGTTGCTTTGATTGATGGTTCAATAAAAACGTCTCACCTCGATTTAACGGCAAAGATCCCGGGGATAACCCAGGATAAATTTGACGCAGCAGCTAAAAACGCTAAAGAGAATTGTCCAATCTCAAAATCATTAACGGCGACAGTAACCCTGGATGCAAAGTTGGTAAGTTGATCCCGATGAAGGAATTAGTTGGACGATGACTTCTTTTTAAACAAGCGTTTAAAGAAGCCTTCCTTCTCTTTCTTTTTTTCCTTACCAAATTCACGGGTCACTACTTCTTCGTCTTCATCTTTTCCAAAAATCCGTTCAAGAAACGTCTTGTCTTCTTTAAAAAGTGCGCAGCTCAACTGGCGGCGCGATGCGGCACTGAGGGGGGCGAAGTTAGCGGATGCAATCTCTTTGCGTTTTGGATCTGCCGATACCTGTCTGTAAAACTCAGCAAAGATCGGAAGCGCGGTGTGGGCGCCTTGGCCGAGCGCCGTTGTTCGAAAACGTATGCCCGGATCATCAGCACCAACCCACGTACCCACCACAAGCTTTGGTGTTATCGCCATGAACCATCCATCTGCATTGGATTGTGTAGTGCCTGTTTTTCCTGCGATATCTCCTTTTAATCCGTACCGGGATCGTAAACTGGATCCTGTACCTTCGTTAATAACACCTTTTAGCATTTCAATCATTATGGCGGCATTTTCGGGCGACATGATCTGGTCATCTAGCGGTGCATTGTTGAAACGTTCAAGTACACGCCCTTCATGATCGGCAATTGATGTAATGTAAAAGGGATCAACTCGTTTTCCCTCATTTGCAAAAATCGAATAAGCAATGATCATTTCCATCATGGAGATGGATGGTGTGCCCAAGGCAATGGAAGGTACCCTGGGAATGGCACTTGTTATACCCATTTTTCGAGCCAGTTCCACCGTATTATCAATGCCTCCTTTCTCAAGAAGTTTGACAGAGGCTGTGTTTACGGAATAAGTTAACGCACCTTCCATTGAATATTTCAAACCATAATTTTCCTCGCCGTTTGACGGAGTCCAGTTTTTCAGGTTTGTGAATTGAGTACGCTCGGCGGAAATATAGTCGCAAGGAGAAATACCCTGTTCCAGGGCGGCCGCATAAACAATGGGCTTGAACGTTGACCCTACTTGGCGTTTGGTTGTTTCCTTAACATGGTCAAATTGAAAATAATGGTGGTCAATCCCCCCGACCCAGGCCTTGATCGAGCCGTCTGACGGGCTCATCGCTAATAATCCCGTGTTCAGAAATCTCAGGTAATGCCGGATTGAATCAATGGGGCTCAGTTTCATTTCTTTTGCACCGTCCCATGTGAATACGTTCATCGGAATTGCCTTCTTCATTTCTAAAAGGATCTCTTCTTCAGTCATGCCGACGGCTTTCAAATTCTTATAACGTTCAGAGCGCTTAATGGCTTGCTCAAGTATTTTCGGATCATTCTTCCAGGGGTCAGATTTTCCCCAATGGCGATTGAATTCATCCTGCAGGCGCGGCATGTGTTTTTTTACAGCCGCTTCGGCAAACTTCTGCAGTCTGGAATCGATCGTTGTGTAAATCTTAAGTCCATCCGTATAGAGATTATAAGGCTGATCCTCCTCTTTAATATTTTTATTACACCAGGCCATTAACTCATTTTTTATGTATGCGCGAAAGTATGGCGCTAATCCATCATGGTAGCTTAAATTGTTATAGGCAAGTTCAATAGGCAATTCCTTCAGGGAATCTGCCGCACTGTTACTGACAAATTCGTATTTGTTCATCTGGCTTATTACGACATTTCTTCTCTTCATCGCCCGATCGGGAAACACGCGCGGATTGTAGTAGTAATTTGCTTTCAACATTCCGATCAGCACGGCTGCCTGGTCTATACTGATCTTCTCCGCCGGTAAGGAAAAGAACCGCTGAGAAGCCGCCTGTATACCGAATGTGTTATCGCCGAAAGAAACCGTGTTGAGGTACAATTCAAGAATCTCTTCTTTGCTGTACAAATCCTCGAGTCGCCTGGCCACGATGACTTCCCTGACTTTGTTGATTGGCAAAGAGAGGAGAAGATAACTTTTCCGCGGGTAAAGGTTTTTTACCAGTTGTTGCGTTATGGTACTACCACCCCCCGACGATTCCTTTTGCAACAGAATGCTTTTGACAAAAACACGGACCAAACTGTAGTAATCGACTCCACCATGGTTATAAAAGCGGTGGTCTTCCGTAGCGACCAACGCGTTAATCACGTTCGGGGAAATTTTATTGAATGGTACCGAAGCACGCTCCTGAATGTAAAACCTACCCAGTAATACACTGTCCGCGCTATAGATCTCACTTGCAATGGGGTTCTTAATCTGTTTTAGTGAAGCACCATCGGGTAGTGATCCAAAGATGCCTGCAAGCACTGACACATAGAGAAGAAAAAAACCTGTTCCGGCAATCGCAATAATCGACAACAACAGAATGCCAATTTTCCTTGTCAGTGATTGATTTCGGAACTTGGTGAGAAGGGTAAGCACATACTTTTTGGATCGGGGACGCATAAATAACAAACAAACGAAAATTTTAATGAATTCTTATCTGAGGAAATGCCCTTGAAATTTTAAAGGGCAAAGGCAGGCATTAAAGAACAACTTCTTGCAAAGCATTAACACTTTTCAACCACTTGTGTACGTCCTCCACATTTATAAATCGGATGGCACTTTCCTCATTTATTAAGACGGGCGTTCCAATTCCCCATTGATTATTGTAAAGAAAATTAATTTTAGCGGAGTGTTTAAAATCATGAACTCCCTCTCAGCGTCCTTGATAGAGTGATCGAGAAACTTTGGATCCACAAGTTCGGACTGCCAGTGCGGCATTTTGCCAGTCAAATCCAGCAACAAACCATACGATAGCCGCTCCCGGGCTAAATCGACATAACGAAAGATAAGATTCTGTTGTGCCGACATAACGGCACACACCTCCCCATCAAGGATTTTATGCGAATGATAGATGAACGTCATATCCGGTTTATACGACGAGCATAACCCTAGACCTTCAATGTATTTTTTGTGCTCTCGACTGCTCCTTTACCAGCCTCAGCATACTCATCAAGTTTTTTGTTGTAGGAAGACTTAACCGTGTCAAGGGTTTTTGACAGTGTGTCGGAAAACTCACCCTTGATTCGCTTTGATTCATCCGCCAATCTCTTTCTTGTCTTTTTGCCGCTCTCTGGAGCAACGAGAATTCCCACTACAGTGCCCAGTGCTACACCTGTAATAAAAGCACCCAAAAATTTTATCGAGTTCATAACTTAAATGTTTATAAGAATTTGTCTCAATAATTATTCCAACGGAGTGATGAAAGCAATCCACACTGCCGGCTTAGCGAATGGGATAATTTGTCCCCATTTTGTAGAACACGTTCAACAGTTTAACAACCCTCGGAGAGAATGGTTCGCGAGTAAGTGAGTATCCAATTAGAAATCCTCCAAAATTTTAAAGTGTCTTTCCGAAGGTTAACTTCGCAGGTTTAAAATTAAACCTTAACCCATGCTACCTAATTACAATCCCACAGAACTGCCCTCCTGGCAAAAACTGGAAGCCCATTTTTTATTCATGCAGGCGTCTCACCTTCGCGACCTCTTTGCCGAGGATACCAATCGATTTTCAAAGTTCCATCTGACGTTTGAGGATATGATGATTGATTATTCCAAGAATCTAATCACCGAAGAGACGATCAGCCACTTGATTTCACTCGCCAAAGAAGCCGGACTTGAGGATGCTGTCCAAGCGATGTTCAAAGGGGAGAAAATCAATCGAACGGAAAATCGTTCCGTCCTTCATATTGCACTGAGAAACAGAAGCAATGAACCCATCCTGGTCGATGGAAAGGATGTTATGGGTGAAGTGAATGCAGTGCTGGATCATATGAAACGATTTTCCAATGATCTCCAATCCGGTAAATGGAAGGGTTTCAGTGGAAAAGCTATTACAGACATTGTTAACATCGGCATTGGCGGTTCGGACCTTGGCCCTTATATGGTAACGGAAGCTCTTCGTCCCTATTGGAAAAATATCAGCCCTCATTTTGTTTCCAATATCGATGGAACGCACATTCAGGAAACGGTCAGGAGACTAGATCCGGAAACGACGCTCTTCATAATCGCTTCCAAGACATTCACAACACAAGAAACGATGACGAATGCCGAAACCGCGCGAAAATGGTTTCTTGAACGAACAAATGGCGTCGGGGATGTGGCCAAGCACTTCGTCGCCGTTTCCACCAACACAAAAGAGGTAACAAAATTCGGAATCGCGGCTGAGAACATGTTTGAGTTTTGGGACTGGGTGGGCGGCCGGTACTCCCTTTGGTCATCCATCGGTTTATCCATCGCCTGTACAATAGGCTATGAAAATTTCGTCGCGCTGCTGGACGGTGCTCACGCTATGGATCAACATTTCAAAAATGAATCGTTTGAAAAAAATATCCCGGTGATCCTTGCAGTGTTGGGAATCTGGTATAATAACTTCTACGGGGCTGCCTCCGAGGCCATACTTCCATATGATCAATACCTTCATCGCTTTGCCGCATATTTTCAACAAGGCAATATGGAGAGCAACGGTAAATCTGTTGATCGGGAAGGGCATACGGTGACCTACCAAACCGGGCCAGTCATCTGGGGGGAGCCGGGGACCAATGGGCAGCATGCGTTTTACCAACTCATTCATCAGGGCACGAAAATGATTCCTTGCGATTTTATAGCGCCTGCCATTAGCCACAATCCGGTAGGCGATCATCATGAAAAACTGCTCTCTAATTTTTTTGCCCAAACGGAGGCGTTGATGAAAGGAAAAACACACGAGGAAGTAGTCGCAGAATTGGCTGCAACTGGCATGAGTAAGGAGGCAATCGAATTCCACGCGCCCTTCAGGATATTTGATGGCAACCGTCCCACCAACAGCATACTCGTTGAACTTATTACCCCCAGAACGCTAGGAAGTCTGATCGCTCTATACGAGCACAAGATCTTTGTTCAGGGCATTATCTGGAATATCTACAGCTTTGACCAATGGGGTGTCGAGCTTGGAAAAATCCTGGCTAAGAAAATTCTCCCGGAATTGACTGGCGATGGAGAAATCACCTCTCACGACGGCTCGACAAACGGGCTAATCAATTATTTCAAACGTTTGAAATTCAATTGATTAAACAACTGATGATAAAGTGATATTGTTGTTTTATTTTTATCCGATTTTTTAACATTTAATGGAAAATTCTATTCAGAAGATCGGAGTATTTACCTCCGGTGGTGATGCTCCGGGTATGAACGCGGCAATTCGTGCGGTCGTTCGCTCTGCAGTATACTATAAAAAAGAAGTATTTGGAATAATGCGCGGCTACGAAGGAATGATCGAAGGCGACATTGTGAAGCTTGGCGCGCGTTCCGTAAGTAACATTATCCAACGCGGAGGAACGATCCTTAAGACAGCGCGGTGCCCTGAATTCAGGACCCCGGAAGGCAGAAAGAAAGCGTATGACAGTTTGAAGCGTGAAGGCATTCAGGCGCTCGTTGCCATTGGCGGAAACGGCACATTTACAGGACTTCATAAGTTCTATGAAGAATTCAAAATTCCTTCCATTTGCCTGCCCGGTACCATCGATAATGACCTTGCAGGAACCGATTTCAGTATTGGATATGATACTGCAACGAATACCGCTGTTGAAGCGATTGACAAGATCAGGGACACAGCGCTGTCGCATAGCCGCTTATTCTTTATAGAAGTAATGGGACGTCACTCAGGATACATTGCTGTCAACAGTGGTGTGGCAGGTGGGGCCGTTGCAATAATCGTCCCCGAAGAGACGCTTACGTTCGACGAATTCTACAACCAGTTGCTTGAAGGCAGCAAGACGAGCAAGAAATCAAATCTCGTTGTTGTTGCCGAAGGTTCCAAAATCGGAGGCGCCAATGAACTCGCTAAAAAAATTGCAGAGCGATCAAATTACTTTGACATCAAAGTAACCATCCTCGGCCACCTACAGCGAGGGGGCTCGCCGACCTATTTTGATAGAGTGCTGGCCAGCAAGATGGGTGTCGCAGCTGTGGAAGGTCTCCTTCAAGGCAAACTTGATGCGATGGTGGGCATTCGGGGAAGAGATATTGTGTACAACGAATTCGAATACGTTATCTCGGCCCCTAATAATCAGATTGACACAGAGTCTATTCGTATTGCTAAAATATTATCTATCTAAATTTTCATATTCAGCACGTTAACCCTAAACTATTTAACCATCACATCATGAAGGAACTAACCATTGGGATTGATATCGGAGGGACAAACACAAAGTATGGAATTGTGGATCGCGACGGAAATGTAATCCTCCAGGGCAGTATATCTACCGCAGATCATGAAGAATTCAGAGACTATTTTAACGCACTTTGTAAGGCTATACGAGAATCGATGAACTCCCTCAAGGGTACTTATAAGGACTATAAAATGTACGGTATCGGCGTGGGGGCAGCGAACGGAAATTACTACAAGGGTACGATCGAAAGGGCTACAAACCTTCCGTGGAAGGGTATCATTCCATTAGCGGATATGTTTAAGGAGGAATTTGACATTCCGGCAATCATTACCAACGATGCAAATGCTGCGGCGGTTGGTGAAATGGTGTATGGCGCAGCCAAGGGCATGAAAGACTTTATTGTTGTCACGCTGGGCACCGGACTAGGCAGTGGATTTGTCTGTAACGGGCAACTCCTAAACGGAAAGCACGGGATAGCTGGAGAGCTTGGTCATACGTCTGTCAACCCTGCCGGGCGTTATTGCAATTGCGGCAAGCGCGGCTGCCTCGAGACTTATGTATCAGCCACGGGAATTAAACGTACTGTTTACAAACTTCTTGCTGATCATTTGGAAGCCAGCGAATTAAGAGGTATTAGTTTTGATAACCTCAGCACGAAGATGATCACCGAATGCGCTATTCGCGGAGACGTTGTCGCTCTGGCTGCATTCGAATATACAGGAAGAATACTGGGAATGAAGCTGGCTGAAACGGTGGTGCATACTGATCCGGAAGCAATTTTTCTTTTCGGTGGATTATCATTAGCAGGAGATTTGATTTTCAAGCCCACCATTCGCCATATGGAGGCCAACCTTATGCCATTGTTCCGTGGCAAGGTCAAAGTCTTGCCGTCTGCCTTGCAGAATCAGGCAGCACCTATCCTGGGGGCAAGCAGCCTGGTTTGGAATTATCTTAATAATGCACCTGTAACTGAGATTATGGCGTGAATTTTACGGGACGATTTTTGAAAACCCAAGCGGCCAGGTTCATTTCAAAAATATATGAGGAACTGCTTGAGTTTTCTAAGTTTATTTGGTTTTGCTACAATAATCAGGTAATAATGCCGATTAATGAAGTATATTGTAAAGTTGCGAAACTAAATACGCACCTAACCGGTTATACAATTGATTTAAAATAATAAAGGAGGACAAGATGGGACGACCAGCAACCTTACCAAAAAAGAAAAAGGATGGGTTTTATGTTGAAGTTAGAAACAAAGGCGCAAAAACGGGGATAATATTGATCCGAGATAGCTACGAGGCCATGATGCAAGCTGTTAAGCAATATCAAAACACAAAGGATATTATCATCCTGGGTGAACACAAGAACGGGAAGCCCGTCTTGAGTGGAAGCAGAAAAAAAGTAACCTCTTAGGCATTTACACTTGCCCGATGGAGGTGCAAGTTTACGCGAAGAGATCCGAGCTGAGGTAGCGATCTCCCCTATCGCATACAATAAAAACGATTACTCCTGAATCAATTTCGCTGGCTACCTTAATGGCAGCGCTTAAAGCACCACCACTACTCATGCCGGCAAGAACACCTTCCTCTAGCGCCAAACGCCTGGTGTAGGTACGGGCATCTGCTTCAGCGACATCAACGATACGGTCCACACGGTGACGCTCAAAAATCTTTGGCAGAAATTCAGGAGACCAGCGCCTGATACCTGGTATGCATGAGCCTTCCGTTGGTTGCGTTCCTACGATTTGAACAAGAGGATTTTGTTCCTTCAGATATCGTGATACCCCCATGATTGTTCCGGTTGTTCCCATCGCCGACACAAAGTGCGTTATCTTACCCCCTGTGTCTCTCCATATTTCTGGACCGGTAGTCCGGTAATGCATATTGTAATTGTCAGGGTTAGCAAACTGGTTGAGAATGTGATAACCTTGCTTGTCCGCCATTTCCTCAGCAAGCTGGCGGGAATATTCAATGGTTTTAGCGGATGGAGTAAGTATCACTTTAGCTCCGTAAGCTTCCATCGCTAACACACGTTCTCTTGTTGAATTGTCGGGCATGATCAGTGTCATCTTCAAACCGAGCAGTTGCGCAATCATGGCCAGAGCGATTCTGGTATTTCCGCTGGTTGCCTCGACCAGTTTGTCTCCAGGTTTTATTTCACCTCGGTCGAGCGCCCCTTTAATCATTCCATAGGCCGCGCGGTCCTTAACGCTTCCGCCAGGATTATTGCCCTCAAGTTTTCCGTAGATTGTTACACTTTTGTTAACTGGGATATTCTGCAATTCTACCAATGGTGTATTACCGATGAGTTCGTGAAGTTTCATGAATTGAAAGATTAATAAATGGAGAGATTCAAGGCAACCAACGAAATTTTGTTCAGAGATTCATTCTTTTCTTGCCCCGATTGGGTCCGGCAGATCACTGCTATTAACTTTCGACTGATAATAAATTTTTGAATCGGGAGGCACACTCTTCGTAAGCCAGACATTCCCGCCGATGATACTATTTCTGCCAACAACAGTATTCCCGCCCAATATGGAAGCTCCGGCATAAATAATAACATGATCTTCAATGGTAGGATGGCGCTTCCTTCCACTATCGACTTTATTTACACTCAGCGCTCCCAAGGTAACGCCTTGATAAATCTTCACATAATTTCCAATGTCGCTTGTTTCGCCGATAACGACCCCTGTTCCGTGGTCAATACAGAAGTGCCGGCCGATTTTCGCAGACGGGTGGATATCGATGCCCGTTTTGCTATGTGAATGCTCTGTTATAATGCGGGGGATTTCTTGCACGCCGAGCAAATCCAACTCATGCGCGACCCGATAGGCCGCCACAGCGTAGAAACCAGGATAAGTTCTGATCACCTCACTCTTGCTCCTGGCAGCGGGATCACCTTGAAAAATAGCATCAACATCCTCAACAAGGTATGAATGAATCATAGGCAGTTGCTTAAAAAATCGCTCCGTGATCGCCCTTTCCTGGGGGACACTTCCAACCGGATTTCCGAACAGAAGTTGATCAAGTTGCAGCTTCATCTTTTCGATATGCAGTTCAAATTCTCCTATGGAATTAAAATGAAGCACTGCAAAATCCGGAAAAAGAGTGCTCAGCAAGTCTTTAAAAAATTTGACCACGGCCGTTGGCGGTGGACCACCTAAACAACTCTTATGGGCCAGATAAAGCCTGTTAATAAACTCTTTCTCCATTTCATTAATTATATATGCCTAGGTCATCTCGGATCTGATCAACCAAGTTTAACTGCAAACACTAAACTACATATACATCGTTCACAAATTTAATATCCACCCTGAAAGATTACGCAGGGTGGCTAAAACAAAGCCTTCGCTATCCGGTAAATTGGGTCAGACTTTCCCATTGAGTAGTAGTGCAACGTTGGAACACCATATTTAACGAGTTCTCTGGATTGCTGGATACACCATTCAATACCGACCTCCTTAGCGGAAGCATTGTCTTTACATTTCTCAATTTCGTCAGCCAGATCTTCCGGCATATCTATGTGAAAGGCTTTAGCCAGAATAGAGGATTGAGCCTTTGATGTTATCGGCTTAATGCCCGGGATGATCGGCACAGTAATTCCTATCTCGCGACATTTTTCAACAAATTCTATATATTTTTTGTTTTCAAAAAACATTTGCGTCACGATGTAATCTGCTCCAAGATCAACTTTCAGTTTCAGATACTTGAGATCAGTTTTTAAGTTAGGCGCGAAATAATGTTTCTCTGGATAACCCGCGACTCCAACGCAAAAATTTGTGGGCGCGACATGCTGGAGGTCTTCATCAAGGTAGATTCCTTTGTTCATGCAGACTACTTGTTGGAGTAAATCAGAGGCATAATGATGACCACCCGGCTCAGGGACAAATCTCGATTCATTTTTAATAGCATCACCCTGGAGCACCAACACATTATCGATGCCCAGAAAATGCAGGTCGATCAGGGCGTTTTCTGTTTCTTCTTTATCGAATCCACCACAAATGATATGCGGTACGGTGTCGATCTTATATTTATTCTGAATAGCAGCGCATATCCCTACAGTTCCAGGCCGCTTACGGGTAGAACGTTTTTCAAGAAGCCCGCCCTCCTTTTTTTTATAAACATATTCCTCTCGATGATAGGTCACATCAACAAACGGCGGCTTGAATTCCATCAACGGATCAATATTATCAAAAAGCACCTTGATGTTCTCTCCTTTCAGGGGAGGAAGAATTTCAATCGTAAAAAGTGTCCTGCCGTTGGCGTTCGCTAAGTGGTCCGTAACTTTCATGGATCTAAAGTGTTATTGTAACGAAGAAGGCTGCTGCGTGTCGCATTTAATTATTCTTGCAGAATTGTATTTCATCATTCCTACGTCTGCCATATGCACAAAGTTAAAGGTGTTAGAGTTCTTTTGGTTTCGCGGAAGGGCAATCCCTTGCATCTAAATATCATATGCAAGATTCGGCGCAAGCCACCGCTCTATTTCATCCACTTTCATTCCTTTTCTCCTGGCATATTCCGCCACCTGGTCTTTTTCGATTTTGCCAAGGCCAAAGTATTTTGACTCAGGGTTTGCAAAGTAATAACCACTGACAGACGAAGCAGGATACATGGCAAAGGACTCTGTCAGTCTTATACCAGCCTGTTTTTCTGCATCCAGGATATCAAACAATATCTTCTTTTCCGTATGGTCAGGACAGGCCGGGTAGCCTGGAGCCGGACGGATTCCGCTGTATTTTTCTGCTATCAGGTCTTCATTTGAAAGGCTCTCTGCCGGTTCATATCCCCAATATTCTCTTCGCACTTTTTCGTGAAGACATTCTGCAAAGGCCTCAGCTAGCCGATCGGCCAGAGCCTTAACCATAATATCAGAGTAGTCGTCATGGGCCGCTTTATATTTTTCCAGTAAGGGTTCAATCCCAGCACCTGCGGTCACTGCAAACATTCCAATATAATCGCTCCTGGATGAGGACCGTGGTGCAATGAAATCGGCAAGCGAAAAGTTCGGAAGATTTTGTGCTTTTTTATTTTGTTGCCGGAGAAAGTGCAACGTGGCAAAGGCATCTTTATCACCCTCATTTTTGAACAACAGCACATCATCCTCATCTGTCCGCGAGGCGGGATAAAATCCAAACACACCATTGGCCTGAAGGCTTTTTTCGCGGATGATCTGATCGAGCATCTTTTGCGCATCGTCAAGTAATTTCTGGGCTTCGATTCCCACAACCGGATCTTTGAGGATCCCGGGGTAGCGGCCCGCCAGCATCCAGGTCTGAAAGAACGGTGTCCAATCGATGTATCTCCTTATATCCTGTAAAGGATAGTTAAGGAGCACCCTGGTACCCAGAAAAGCAGGTCTTTTGATCTCAATGGTTTTCCAGTCAATCTTCGTCTGGTTTGCGCGCGCATCCTTCAAGGTGACATAAACTTTGTCCTGTTTACGGGACTCATGATCAGCCCGCATTTTCTGATATTCTTTTTTGAAACGTTGCTTGATGTTTCCTGCTGTCTCCTCATTTATGAATTCACTGGCCACCGGGACACTTCTCGAGGCATCAAGAACATGAACAACGGGCCCTTCATAAACCGTGTCGATCTTCACCGCTGTATGAATTCGGGACGTTGTTGCTCCACCGATCAGCAGAGGTAACTTGAACTTCTGACGTTGCATTTCCCTGGCGACATGTACCATTTCATCGAGCGAGGGTGTAATCAATCCACTCAAGCCAATGATATCAACCTTTTCCCTAACGGCCGCCTCCAGAATTTTTTCCGACGGGACCATCACGCCAAGATCAACGACCTGGTAGTTGTTGCACGCCAATACCACACCGACAATATTTTTTCCAATGTCATGAACGTCACCCTTAACGGTCGCCAATAGTATCCTCGCTGCTGGTTTAGCTTCGGCTCCACTTTGATTTTTTTCCTCCTCCAAATAGGGCTCAAGGTAAGCCACGGCTTTCTTCATCACACGAGCGCTCTTCACCACCTGCGGTAAAAACATCTTGCCCGCCCCGAAAAGATCCCCGACGACATTCATACCAGCCATCAAGGGCCCCTCAATAACGGTCAGAGGCTTACCATATTTTTGACGTGCTTCTTCTGTATCCTGATCAATAAAGTCAATGACACCTTTTACAAGCGCATGGGTTATACGTTCTTCCACTGATCCATTGCGCCATTCATCGTCAACCTCCTTCTTTTTCGCTGCACCCTTCACCGTTTCGGCAAATTCAAGCAGTCGCTCCGTTGCATCATCACGACGATTCAGCAATACATCCTCCACCCTCTGCAGTAATTCCTTATCAACTTCATCGTACACTTCCAGCAT
>DASUGQ010000544.1:0-10492 GCA_036273935.1 Cyclobacteriaceae bacterium
CGGGAGATTCGATTCCTCGTGATGATACAGTGCCGGGAAATTCATAACATCAAAGCATTCGCGGAAGCCTTTGTGAGTAATATGATTGAACCGGCTGGTACCGTTTGGAATGCCAATTCTGATTCTCTTACCATCGCTTTCAGGATCATGCGCGATGCCTTTGATTTCACTTCGGCATTACATCAACATCTTAAAAGTAAAAGTCTGTTACCTGAAGCAAAAATCGTAGTCCACGTTGGCCCGGTCGTTATCTTGGAAAATGAATCGCATCCAATTCATGGTGATCAGCTGGACATTATGAATCAACTGGCCGCGATAGCAGTTGCCGGTAATTCATATGCAACGGATTCACTCGCCATGACAGCCTCCCTTCCTCCAGGAAGTTACTCATTTGAATACGCAGGTCGCGTGGACATCGACAATCTTTCCATCACCCAGGACTTATTCAGGATTCATCTATAATCAATTGCCGTATTTTTTAATAAACTTTTTATATCGTTTGTCAAAAAGTTCGTAAGGATGTTCTTGGGCTGACGTACCCTCTGTGCCTTCTTCAGCTTGTCGTACTAAATGGAGGTACCCTGCAGGTTTCTCACTGGTGTATAGTGGAGGGATTAGATTTGATCGGTGTAGAACGAAGAACAATGAAACCGCCACAAAAGCAAAGAGTACGATGGCAGATTTATTTCTCATCTTCCAGATGTGCGAAATAATGGACGTACGTTCGCCATTAATCAATAACCCTTTTTGCACGATAGACCACACGACAAACAAAATGAAAAGAGCAAATGCGGCCGGTCCAGCTAAATAAACATCGGAATGGAATCCAGCGGCTGCTACGGCAGTTAATAAGAAGACGATTAATACAAGGAAATAGAGCAACAGTCCTATGGAGAGTGCCTTGCTTTCCGACCACCATTTGCGCAAGTACCCAAACAGATATATGGAATAAACAAATGTAAGGATGGTCATTAATAATGTGAATCCTTCTGTCGCGTTCTCAATATTAATAAAGAAACTTCTGAAAAAAAGAAGAAGGGCAATACCACCTAACGCTACCAACTCAACCACTGAAAGGGCCCTCTCTGCGACAGTGAGTTGACTTCTTCTTTTACCGTCGAAAAGTGCCTCAAAGAAAAAAAGGAAAGCAAACCCGACACAGGCAAATCCGATGAGTTTCATTCCATAATTATTTCGAGCCACGGAGGCCAACGCCCCTGTGATCATTGTCATAATTAATAGATAGTAAAGTGTATAGTATCGTTTCATCACCCGCGGAAGTTAAATACATAATGAAAGAGTTGGTTGAACTGCTTATCCATTCCATTCCATGCTGATTGCGATTGTTCGTCCTCATCCGTTCTTGCGGCCTCGTACAGGATCAAGGTATAGCATGTTAGCTCTTCCGTCTCCGTTAAATTATTGGGAATTGCTTCTTCCGCTTCATAAAAATTTCCAGATGACGCAATTCCTTCAACCCTGTGGGTAATCCCTTCAAATTTGTCTAATTCATTAAGACTCTTGAGCACCTCCAGGCCCATCCGGTTTGTGCTTTCGCTGTTGATCCTTCCTAATAATGAAAGCTGGGTAAAGCGGAAATCTTCAGCGTGTCGCAATGAAGGTACATTGATTGACTTCATTTTGCTGTAAGCTGAATCAAGAAAAATAAATGCATCCGGACTATAATTTTTTTCATAGAGGCCTTCAGCGATGAGTATGTAATTGTGAACGCGATCCGCTGGTCGTTCAAATCCTTCTGTTATGTCGATGGCTTCTTTTAACAGACCCCTTGCGCTGAGATGAATAGTCAGATCCTTCAACTGATTATAAAAAAAGGATTTGTTGAGGTAGTCAAACATATTGCTTGTCACCTTCAAGCGGTCGGTGTTAAGATCACCGTAATAACGCATGCCTTTTTCATCGTCCCCCTGGCTGAAATGATAATTGGCAAGGATAACGTTGATCAGGTTCATATCGAAAGCCTTGCTCAACGGATGCCCTAGAATGAATTCCCGCACCGATTCCAGGTCTTCCATTGGTAAAGGGTAATCGCTTTTAAACGCGTTTTCCTCAGCTAATGTGTAAACCTCATAATAATTGCTAATCCAGTAGTTAAAGAGCTGGATGTCATCTTCAGATTTATATAGGTCCTGCAATTTTTGATGTTGCTTCAGGAATAGAAAGAAGAGATCAGAGTAGTATGTATTGCTGATGTAACGATCAATCAGATCAGGATAAATATAGAGTTGCCGCCGTTCCAGGGTTTTCGTTCGTATACCGCCTCCATAATACCGGTAGGTAACTGGCACTTTACCTGAAAGAAATTTTTCGTCAGTGTGGTCAAAGTATTCAAGAGATTTTTCCAGCCATGACTCCAACTGGTCCGTTTCAAAGGGAATCTTCCGGTCGGAAGAATATTTATGATTGAACACAGCTCTCATCTTATAGAGGAGAGCAAGTTTGAAATTGATCGCGGATGCCTCCGGGAGTGTCCGGATGCTTTTTTCGTAATCATCAAATATTTCTGTCAGTGTGGCAGGGGAGATGAAACATAAATTTGGATGAAAGTATCCTGCATTCGATTCCGATAGGGCGTTGTTTATATTGAGAGCATACAGGTACTTTAAAAAACCTGAACGGTCAATGAGGTCCTCGTAGAGATCTTCGGTTGATAGACCGGTGTGGTTACTGATCCAACTCAACGTGCCTCCCACAAGGTTTCGGTGATTGTATTGATACAAATACCCGATAACATTGGAATAATGATTGAATGGCCGGCCTTTGAAGTAATCGATATCAAACAAAAGGGAATCGAGACACAATTTCATTTTGTCTGAATCCCCCGTAGATGCGTACAACGTTGCTAAAAGGTGATAACCACCATTGTGACTCACATTTACTCTTCCATTCCTTTCAAAATTTTGCCTGGCATAAAAGGAGTAGAACCGGTTGGCCACCTCTGCATTACCCTCAAAAGGTGATAATAATTTGATAATGTCCTTCAATTCATCCTGTGATTTGTTTAAGAAGGTGAGGACGAGCTGGATACCCATGTTTACCTCCGATATCGATGAAATTTTGAACAACCGATTTCCCGATAAATGCTCGTTCACTAACGCGAACGTTATAGCACAATTCGCGTCAAGGGATTGTTTTATTTCAGGACGATTGTTGTAATAAAAATCATAGGAAAGGAGAACACAATAATTGTTTAACGAACGCAGCAGAAAATCAGGATCAGCGTTTTCCCGGAGTGCGCTGACCTCCTGATCGATGAATGCAATGAGTTGTAATTTTATGGGTGTATCGAAATGCTTGTCATAAATCAGTATTCGCTCATAACATTTCTTCGCCAACGACAACCTGTCTTCATTTGATCTTACAGAGGGCAGGTACTTCAACAAACTGCCCGGATCGTGACGTTCCTGTACGATCAGGTAGTCGGCCTTTCGCGCGCTCTCGACTTCCGTACTTGCCAAAAGAGCATTGGATTTTGCAGTGAGTTCTTTTACTACGTATGCATTTTGTTTCTTTCTCGCATCAATGAAATAGAACGAGCTGAGGAAAAGCATTGCTATGATCGCCAGGACGGCCGCGATTTTGTTGGCGCCATATCGCATAAATGTTCTTGTGACAATAACTTTATGTGCGCTGGTCTTCAGAAATTCACGGGAGTCATTGAGTAGTGCTTCCGATCGTATCAGGGACGCTTCCTTCTGTGACGGATCACCGACATAACGGTCGATCCAGTATTTGTTGGGCCTGCATTGTTGATACCAGGCTTCAAAGTAGGTTAGCGGACCAATGGGAAGCAAAAACCCGGCGGACTTCTTTTTTTCTTTCCATCGCTGTAATTGTTTCTGGAAATCCAAAAAGGTTGAATAAAATTCGTACTCTTTGTTCGCCCATTTTTTTAACTGTGCCCAGTTGCGAATCAGGCTTTCATGAGTGATATCCAACACGGTTGTGGACGAAAGTTTTCGGCTCTCCGGGTCTTCAGTGATAAAGGGACGCAAGAAAGAATTTCCCTGCTCCCGAAAAATGTTGACCACACCTGCGACGATGTCAGCAGTGATGTGGGATTCGTTTATAATCTGCGTGATCTCATGCAATGTCATCCGGTTTCTTACCGCTCTGCTGTCGTCAATTTTAGTGAGGCATGCAAAGGTGAGGGCAATAATCTTCTTGACATCTTTCACCGAAATGTCCTGATCAGGGAAGGATGATATAAAATAGGTTCGGGCGTCTTCATATAACTTACTGGCATGTATCTCAATGATCTTTTCAATACCCGGATGTTTATAAAGTAGTTTTTGGTAATCAGGCAAACGGTTATACCATTCTGAAAACCGTGGCTGGTCCTTTTCTTGTAATTCATCAGCAGGCATACCACCAACGATAGCATAATGGACCAAATCCATTTCCTCCTCTCCATGGTTGGCCGCTAACCAAATTTGACTGAGCGCGTGCTGAAGAATTGGCAACTGATCAAACCCATCGGACAAATCATATAGCAATCGCTCCGTGAGTCTTTTGGAAATTCGGTTGCCATTCAACCGGGCCGGCTCGTCGATGATTTGTTGAAGTTCATTTCGCTTTAGTCGCGGAACAAAGAATTGAGAAAAGCCAATGTATTCCGGTAGCCCCCTGAATGCGGTGCACTGTCCGATGTAGTCCGACCGCATTGTGCAAACAACATATATTGGTAAGTCATTCTGAAGGGCAATCCTGGCGGTCTCCAGCATTAAGTTCACGACGATCTGCGAGTCTTCGGAGGGCGCCCCGTTCGAATAATTTTCAGGATTAGTAAAGAACTCTTCAAACTGGTCTCCGATGATCAATAGGTTCGCTGCTTTTCTTTTTTGAAGTTTTTTTCCATGCTCGTCAGCGGTTTGCCATGCGCTATCTGCTTCATTGATATACCATGGTGAGTTCTTATAGAGGTCAATGAGCGAAGAAAATCCTCTCTTAATCTCCGTTTCAATAGTCTCGATGCTATCGGGACTTAATTTATGAGCAATAGCCCGTGAGAGATTTCGCAGCGGCGCCCTTTCAGGTCGGAAGTCAACGACTACCCAGTTTGGATAGCGTGCCCTAAAAAACCCGGCTCGTGCGTTGGGAATTAACCCAGCATATACCAGGGATGATTTGCCTTCCCCCGAGGCACCTGTCACCATTAGGAATTTATTTTTCTCCAGCAGCCTGGTGATCTTTTCAATGTGTGTATCACGTCCCTTGAAAAATATGGACTCATCTTCAGTGAAAGACCGAAGACCGGTGTAAGGACAAATGGCGGCCATTTCTTCTTGCTTCATAGATACATCACGGTATATAATCTAACCTTTCATTACCAATAAATCGTTCTTCCTCAACTTTTTTCCAGAACACAGACTGATCTCTACCTCCCTTACAAAATTGATAGATCTCAAAAAAGTATCCCATAATGTCATCGTCCGATAAGTTCTCTGGAATTGTTTTGTAAGCGTCATAAAATTTATCGTTGAAGGCTAGTCCGCGGCAAATCATCCATATTCCTATTTGTTTGAATTTAACATTCTTAATCACCTTGAAAGCCTCATCCACATCTCCAGGCTCATTACGAAGTGATAAGGCGGCCGCCAGGCAGATTCTGTTGGGTTGATCGTCAACGTTGTGGACGCGTCGCATTTCCTGATAGCTTGAATCAATAAGTTGGTCAACTAAAGGCCCCTTCTTATTATCATCAAGGATAATTGTCCGCGCTGCAAAAGCATAGATGGATGAACGATTGATCGGATTTTCAAATGAACGGGTTAACGCATAGGCCCAATCAAAATCACCATAGGTCGTAAGGTCACTTACTGCATACGATACCATGCGTAATACCTGACAGTCCTGGTAGTAAAATATGCCTCCGTTGGCTTGCCCCCAAAAATATTTCTTAATCTTCGCCGCCTCTATTCTGTGATAGAATTGTCGCGCACGTTGTTCTTTACCGCGCGCCGCAGCCTCGTTTCCTAATGTTAAAAAGAGCAAATCAAAATCAACGAGTCTCGCTTCAGGCGAAGCATCTAAAAGGTCTGCAAGCTTAACCAAAAGATCATACTCAATCTTCTTTCCATTTAAGGATGCAAATGTTATTTGATAATTTTGAGCTGAAATCCACTCTTCAATCCATGAAAAATCCTGACCGGACCGATAGAGCGAAGCAAATCTTTTATTATCCATTACATACCTGAGGAAGCTGGGTGATTGATAAGAAAAATATCCACCCTGGTAGGCCGAATAAGGAACTCTGAAATCAGGATAAGCGAAAAAATATTTACGAGGGACATTGATTTCACTCGGGAGGAAACTGGCAACAGAAGGAATGATCTCGTTCAGGTATGAAGAGTCCACGCGTTCATAGGCAGCAAAAGCTTGTTCGTACAATTTATTGAATTGATCATAGCTGACTTTGGTGTTGGAATCCTCAAGACGTTTGGAAAGGAAGATGCCCTCGTTCTTGTAAGCAAGAGCGAGCTTCAAATTCTTAGCGGAAGGTGAACTTGGTGACTGGTAAATGGATTGACGCAGTTTTTCCGAAAAGAATGAAATCATCTTGTCAGATGAAAACTCCAGATTGGTGTTGTGATTTTTGTTCGAAATACGAAAAACTGCGTCTAGCTTGGCAGCTGAAGTAAAATAAACGCCGCTACGCGAAAGAAGTCGTTCGTAAAAATCCATGGTTGAGATCTCATCCGTCAGAGAATAGTTTTTAACAAAACTATCGAGTTCGTCTAAATGGTTATAAAGAAAAAAATAATAGGCTATGTTGAAAGCATTGTCGGTATTCTCCAGATACTGCCTGTCGGGATAGTATTCGTTATGACGTAAGATCGAGTCCATACACTGCTGAACGCGATTTTGATCACCAATTGATGCATACAAATAGGCCAACTCCTGATACAAACCTTTGAATTTAAAACCATTGTTCCTGATGCCAGTGACAAATAGGTCGCCAACTGTATAATGTGTTTTAACCCACGGATCAGGATCTTGCTCAAAGGGAGATAATGCTTTCAAAATCATTAAGATCTCTTCATCTGAAAGCACCATGTAGTTTAAGGCGTACTCTAACGCTCCATTGAGTTCATCCGTTTGATTAAAGGACACTGGTTTATTTTGAATGACGTATTTTGTCAGCAGCGCTTCACGTTGACTACTGCGTTGAAGTAAATTCCTGAGGGTTTCATTTTTTGTATAATAATTGGCATTTTCCAGTATTGCCGTTAGGTCGTTGTTTTTCTGAAGTATAAATTCAATTTCCGTTTGCGGACTTAGGGTAGATACAGCATGATGAAGTATGCTATCCGCGGCAACTAAAAAATCAAAAATTTGCTTGTCATCTGCATAGCGTGCTTTTTCGATTGCAAAGATTGAAACCTGGATGGCGAGGTCAATTTTATCTTTGTAACTCTTTGCATTGGCCAAAATACGTTGGGCGTTGACGTCTCCCAGGCGCAGTTGTTGATCGATGGCAGCAACTTTTTGAGTTTGCTGAACATGAGCCATGTTGTTATATCGTAATGACTCATCCACGATAAAATTGCGAACTACAGAGCTTTGTTGCTGTACATAATTGTTAACCATGAATGAGGAAGCTGTCAGGAAGAGAATAGCACCAAGGACCAAAGAAATTTTCTTTGGTCCGTAATGCATGACGGTGCGCGTGACGAAATGTTTTCTTGTGCTTCGTTTGAGAAAATCTTTAGCATCCTTCAATAAGTTGATGCTTCGCTTTAGCTTGTCATCACCGCGGCCGTGATCGGCTTCGTATCGCGCTATCCAGAATTGATTTGGTTTTGCCTTGTTGAACCAGTTTTCAAAATAAGTAAGTGGTCCTATGGAGAGCAGAAAATCTGCTGATTTATTGTTAGTTGTCCAGCGTTCCAGTTGCTGGCGAAAGTCCAGAAAGATCGAGTAGTTTTCAAATTCCTCATCGGCCCACTCTCCGAGCTGTCGCCAGTTTCTGATCAGACTTTCATGGGTAATATCCAAAATAGTTTCATCCTGCAGCTCTGGTAATTCTGCGATAAATGGTTTTAGTAATGTATTGTCAGCGTCGCGAAAAATACCCAGCACAGAAGCCACGCGGCGCGTATCCAGGTCAGGGCGATCTAGAATTTGAGTGATCTCAAGCAGGGTCATTCGATTTCGCACGGCCCTGCCCTGGTTGATCTTAGTCAGACATTTGAAGACAGTACCAACAATTAATCGTGATTCATCGTCAGCAATGCGAAATCCGGATTTGGTGTAAACGTAATCCGCTATTTGGTTTGTTATGATGTTGGCATGAGTGTTTAAAACGTTATGCAATCCAGGCTTGTCGTAACAATTCCTGATCTTGATCGGTAGAGCATTGAACCACTGATTAAACCGAATACTGTCTTCAGAAGGAAGTTCTTTGGGATCCATTCCACCAACCATAGCGTAATGGATCAAATCCATTTCTTCATCTTTTTCGCTTGCCTTCTTCCAGATTTGATTCAGTGCGTGTTGTAAAATAGGAAGTTGATCAGTGCCTTCTGTAAGATCTTCGATCAGCCGTTCCGTTAGTCTCCTTGAAATTGAATTGCCGCTGAGAACGGCAGGTTCTTCAATCACTTCCTGTAACTGTTTTCGGTTTAGCCGCGGAACAAAGAATTGTGAGAATCCGATGTACTCGGGTAATCCCCGAAACGCTGCACACTGACCGATGAAGTCAGAGCGCATGGTAATGACAACATAGACCGGAAGCTTTTCTTCGAGTGAAATACGCGCTGTTTCCAATAAAATATTAGTGACCAGCGCCGCTTCCTGAGAAGGAATCCCTTTACTATAATTTTCAGGATTAGTAAAAAATTCTTCAAACTGATCAGCTAAAACGATAAGGTTGGCTGCCTTGCGTTTAATTTTTGTCTGCTCTTGCGGGTCGGTTTGCTGCCATGAAATTTCGGATTCGTCATACCAGAGCGACGAGGCTTTGTACAGATCAACCAATGCAGAAAATCCGCGGCCGAGTTCGGCTTCGACGGTGTCTGTATTTGGAATGCCTAATTGACTTGCGATTGAAAGACAGAGATTTTTGAATGGAGTTCGCTCTGGACGGAAATCTGCGACCGCCCAATTGGAAAACCTTGATTTAAGAAACCCGGCGCGTGCATTGGGAATTACGCCGGCAAAAATCAGCGAAGACTTTCCATCTCCTGAAGCGCCCGTTAAAATGAGAAACTTATTTTTCTCAAGCTGCCGGGTGGCCTGTTCGATATTCTCATCGCGGCCCTTAAAGTAAAGAGACTCATCTTCAGAAAATGGACGTAATCCGGTGTAGGGACAAATTTTTGAATCCTCAAACATGAGTTAGACCTCGACTACTTTTACATACACTTTTTTTATTTCAACCGGAACCTCGTCTTTTGAGACAATGGTTGAGACAACTTTAGGGGCCTTAAATGTGCGGGCAATGTTTGTTCTCGGATCGTCTTCACCTACTAGCAAAATGGGAGTTGTTGAAGATGCGCCACCAACTTGTTTCCAGATTTGCTTAATGAAGGGTAACGCCCAGTCCGCTGCGTACCGGAAATAAACAACGGCCAGTTTACTCTTCGGTATTTGTTGTCTTGAGAGTTCGCGATATTCATCTTCTCCGTCTGGCATGATGTTCATGGTCTCGATCGGATATTCGCTGCTGATAATATCGGTGATGCGTTGGGCGTCCTGCTCGTCTTGTGAATTGAAAATGAAGAAGATGTCGGTATCCTTCATATTCAACTCTTCTTTAATTTCTTTGAACATAATAGCCCGTATGTCATCTACCAATTGCATCGACCCCGGGCTGTTGGAGAAGGTCATGTTTTGAGAGATGTTGTTCCGTATGTTATTAACAAACCTGGCCTGAGAAGGCTTGATCTCATTCCCTGGCGTTGGTGTGAACCAGATGAAGGTATGAAAGTCGGAGTCTTTGGATTTCTTTGAGGCTTCCTCCAGTTGAAACTGTGGGAAGGACATTTCATCATTCGTTTCAAACCTGCGACCGAACTCATGACTCAAGATATGCAGGGAACAATCTGCATGGCCTATATCAACACAAGTCTTCTCGGTAAATTCCTGTTCATCTGATGGGCAATCATAGTTGGGAATTACATTAAAGCCTGCTTTTTGCAGAATCAATAACATTTCATCGCGCTTATTGCGCAGGTCCTGTGATGTCCACGCCAGAAAAACAGTTGGTGCTTTTTTGTTAATGACTTTGTAACTGATATTTTCCGGCAGTGAGGCGCTTATCGATTGGGTGAGGCGACTGGCCGAGGTTGCTGTGATATTTGCCGTTGATGCGCTAGTCAGTTGTTTAATGCCGAATATAATTTCTTTAACGGCATTGGCCACTTTATTTATCTGGTTTCGGTAAATGAGATTGTGATGATTATCGGGGCGATCGTCATCTTTTGGTGTAAGGGGACGATTGACACCGGCGGAGTGATAAATGAAGTCT
>DASUGQ010000545.1:0-3349 GCA_036273935.1 Cyclobacteriaceae bacterium
GGTACTTGCGCGTCGGTTACCGTAATGTAGAATGCCGCAATGTTGATCGCCAATCTGCGGTCGAAGAAAATATTTTTAATTCCTGCCTCCAGATTATTGCTGTGTTCAGGTTTGTAGGAATATAACGCACCCTGTGATGGGTCTGGTGACAGCTGTGTAAAGCCTCCCGCGCGGAATCCGCGGCTGTATATGCCGTAAATGTTGCTTTGCCCGTTCAAACGATAAGATACTCCGACTTTGGGGGAAAATGCATTGAATGAAGTTGTTGAAGATGTGTCCGGCTGTGTTACAAATACCGGATCGGTAACGCCATCAAAATAAAACTCTCCTAACATTTGCTGATCCTTGTGCTCGTAGTCATACCGGGCGCCGAAAGTGACATCGAGTTTATCTTTTATCAGGGAAGCTGTTCCCTGGCCGTACAGGGCGATCCCAGTACTTTTCCCAGTTGAGGTATTGAGAATGGAAGTGTTCGGTAAAGCATTGGGGTCAATAAAGCCAGCGTCCTCACCAAAATGCGTAGCCTGCTTTACAGGATTATTTTGATGATAGAAATAAGTTCCGACCGTCCATTTAACAGGAGACGTTGAATTGGCTGATGAAGACAATTTGAACTCCTGTGTAAATACCTTGACCTTATTCCAGTCTTTGCCATAGTCATTGATAATGGTTACGCCATCAATAGGCGAAAAGTCACCATCAATCGGTTGTTCATAACGCCGGAAATTGGATTGATAGGTAGTAAGAGAAGTAAAATTAAATGATGAGCCAGTATAATTAGCAGTGAAGGATCCATTTAAAATGTTGTCCACTAAATTTGAAACCGCGTTCTGGTTTACGGTAAAAGGTTCATCGAATGCTCCTTCAACCGTTCCGGAGAGCGGAAAGGCACCTTTATTTCTGTGCGCTTGGTGTTTAACGTTTATCGTGAAGGCCCACTGTTGACTGGCCAGGTAAGTCAGGTAATAATTTCCCGTATAGCTATGTTTTTTGTCAAAATCTGAATTGTCAAAAGCATTTGTATAGAAACCATTATTGCGATCATACAGGCCAGACACGCCAAGAAAAAGTTTATTGGAAACAAGGGGCGTCCTGAAACCAAAACCATAACGTTGCTGACCGTAATTGCCAACGCTTGCTTCTGCAAATCCGGTTTTCCTGTTGGTCGGTTGTTTTGTTATAATATTAATCACACCTCCCATTGCATTCCGGCCATACAATGTACCCTGCGGTCCCCGCAATACTTCGATCCGCTCTACATCAAACAACTGCGCAATATAGGTATCCAATCCAAACTGATTAACGCCATCAATGTAGGTAGCAACAGCGGGATCGTATGATGTCGTGGTAATACCTCGAATTGAAGTTACGTTACGATTATCGCCCGAATTGGCGGAATAAAGATTGGGAACGACAGCCGTGATGTCCTTACTGTTCCACATACGGAATTCTCGTACCTGACGGGAAGTCACTGCACTGATGCTGTAAGGAATAGATTGAACATCACCCTCAACTTTCTCCGCTGAAACAACTACATCATCCAGTTGCACGGCCATTTCTGCAAGTTCAATTGAAACTGAACCATTAGATGGAATTTCAATCATCTTCTGAATGCTCGCAAAACCAACTGCCGTAACTTCGATCGTATATTTTCCGGGATTAAGATTTAAAGCGAAATTTCCCTCTGAATCAGAAAAGGTCCACACATTTGTATTTAACACATGAACATAGGCACCATCAACAGGTTCACTACTTTTCCTAACTATTTTACCAGAAAAGGAAATTTGCTGTGCAAAGCAAAATGTTACGCTAATCGTTAACAGACCGCACAAAACTGCATTCTTCATATTCAATTCAAGTTCATTTAAAATAAGGGACGCAATTTATAGTACAAAGGGTCTATTTAAAAACAGGAAATACACCGAATGCGTAATTTATTTACCCCTGACAATCATAGCAGCTATCTTCGTTACAATTTCAACCCAACGATTTATGAATCGCAGAACATTTGTCAAAAGTACAACGCTGGCAACCGCTGCGTTGAGTATGGCGGGGACAGAGTCTTTTGCTCTGAAAAGATCAAAGAATAAACTTCCCAAATGGAAGGGTTTTAATCTGCTTGATTTCTTTTCGCCCAATCCCGCTGACAGTTCAAGGCAGGGAACCAAAGAAGAGTATTTCAAATGGATGCAGGACTGGGGATTTGACTTCGTGCGTGTACCGATGGCGTATCCATCCTACCTCAATATTGACCGAAGTAAAAACATAACTCCGGAGGATGTTTACAAAATAGATGAAATGGCTGTTGATAAGATCGATGCCTTAGTAGCGACTGCTCAAAAATACAATTTACATGTAAGTCTAAACCTCCATCGCGCTCCTGGTTATTGTGTAAATGCCGGATTTAATGAACCTTACAATCTTTGGAAAGATCAGGCAGCACTGGATGCATTTTGCTTTCACTGGAACATGTGGGCAAAGCGATATAAAAACGTTTCGAACAAAAAGATAAGTTTTGATTTGGTGAATGAGCCTTCCATGCGTGAGGACATGAATGATCAACACTCCAAACGCAGTACAGTTCCTGGTGATGTATACCGTAAGGTAGCCAAGGCAGCAGCCGATGCTATAAGAAAGGAGAACCCAAATCACCTGGTGATAGCGGATGGAAATGATGTTGGATCGAAAGTGATCCCCGAACTTATCGATCTTAATATTGCGCAGAGCTGCAGGGGCTATAATCCCGGAATTATTTCGCACTACAAGGCTCCATGGGCATTCAAGGATGTGAACAACTTGCCAGAACCGAAATGGCCGGGACAGGTTGGAGATCAATACTTAAGCAGAAAAATGCTGGAAGATTTTTACAAACCCTGGATCGAATTGACAAACAATGGTGTTGGTGTTCACTGTGGTGAATGTGGTTGCTGGAATAAAACTCCCCACCTGGTTTTTCTGGCCTGGTTTAGCGATGTGTTGGGAATATTGAGTGAAAACAAAATCGGATTTGCTCTCTGGGAATTTTCCGGAAGTTTTGGTGTGTTAAACTCCGGCCGTGAAGATGTTAATTACGAAGACTGGCATGGACAACAGCTGGACAGAAAACTTTTGGACCTGATGATCAGGTCGTAAGTATATCCCTGAATAAATTTTTAATAACTTAACACAATCGAATAAAAAACTTTTTTACATTTGTCATCATGAACACAACACAAGTGCATATCGTCATTAAATCAAAGGCCGTGCTAGCGCGCGACTGCGATTGCCTTGTCCGGGACTGTGTTCTACATTAGATCGATTACGATACTAACGAATACCGAAAGCCCGGACTAAACCTCCGGGCTTTTTT
>DASUGQ010000546.1:0-18659 GCA_036273935.1 Cyclobacteriaceae bacterium
CATGGCAGATCAAATTTTATGGCCCGGAAGGCGAGCGCCGGAGTCTCTGCTTTTGGTTTGATTTTATTGAGCGACGTGCCCATGTCCAATTCCTCCGCCAATGCAAAGCTTCCATAAATGAGCCCGGTCCCATCGCCGCCAGTGATCGCGATCTTTTTTTGATCAAATGAAATCCTGTACGACTGCTTCCCGATGTCTTCGGCAATAGCCAGTGTCACACTGTAGTCCGCTCTTTTCCTGATTGAATATCCATTCTTAACCAATGATTTCTCCAACACGCCGGCAGCATAACCAGCCTGACGTGATGATCGATCATATACCAGATTGACGGATTGACCGCAGACAAGACCCCTCAGTCCGACAAATAAAATCAGGAGCAATACTTTATTCATCGGGGTAAATTAACAAACTAATTGAGAATCACGGACGGTTTTTCCTCATATGGACCTTAAGAAACTTATAAGGTGGAACATTCCTGGTTATGAGAGAGCCCCGGCATTGACGCCGGCAACCTTTAAAAGGTCGATTAACTGAAAAATTTCTATTGGTTTGGAGACACACTCCACACGCAATATTGCATAACCAATCGTCTAGGGTACTGCTGCGAACAGTTGTCCGCTGCTAAATGATCGTGCTGTCCTGTGGTACGTTCGAGCGATGTCAATCATTTACTTCAATGATGCCTGACCCTTTTCCATTACCTCCTTCAGGGTTGAAAGGCTCTCGTCAAGATCAGCTCCCAGCATATTGTTCATAAAGAGGTTCATGAAATTCATGGGATATTGATTTGCACCTTTCATGCCCCAGGTCACCTTTGTCTGGTCGGGTGCAACTTCTTCCGTTATCATATGCGTATGGGCAACCCCTTCAAAAGGTTTGATAAAGCGAAGTTCAGCCTCGACGAGATCGCCATCCACCACGTTGGTTAGTTCCTGTTCACCTTTCCCCGCCTTATCACCATCCCAGGAATACACGCAACCAACCGCACCATCCGTCCCGCTAAAATCCTTTTTCATCGCCGGGTCCATTATGACCCATTTATTGTAACGATCCTGATTTTTCAAATACCGCACGAAATCATAGACTTCGGTTTTCGGCTTATTGATCACAATTTCCCTTTCAACATCATATTCCCTCGTAATGAACACCGCCATAACCAGGGGTATTAAAATGATGACGCCGACGACAATGAAAATGACTTTGATTGTTTTCATCTGTATATAATTTAATTTTTAACGGAACAGATGGAATCGCATGCTATATTCATCGCTTTTGGGTAAACGCAGTGCATGACGATTTCATGTGATTGATTTTTTAATCGCGCTTTAAATTACTATTTGGGATTATGACAACTCACCATCCATTGTACACCAAACTTGTCGGTGAACATTCCAAAATAAGAACCCCAGAACATCTTGTTCATCGGCACAGCAACCTTTCCACCGACAGAAAGCGCCGAGAACAAGTTGTCCGCCTCCGCCTCGCTGTCCGCATCGATGGAGATGTGGAAATTATTACCCTGTTGTATCGTGTGGCCCATGGACTCAAGTGCATCCGTCGCCATTAGGACATTACCTTTGCCAATGGGCAAAGCGATGTGCATGATCTTCTCCCGCTCATGAGCAGGTACCCGTTCTGCCTCCGGAGTATCTTTAAATCGCATCACGGCGGCAAACTCTCCTCCGAATACTGACTTGTAAAAATTAAATGCTTCCTCGGAATTTCCTTTGAAGTTTAAATAGGGATTGAACGTTGTCATAAGTTTTATTTTTGCGTTGATGGATCAAATGTATCAGAAACCGTTCGGCTACACGGGTTGTATTTACGACATTATCGGGTGCGAACTACGACTTCGTCGCACATGGCCTTACCTCGCCGTGAATTGATCATCTTCCTGAAGGATCTCGGCATGGAAGCCAAACGCACTGAGGAGGCTTATCAACGAGGCCGGACTCACATTGCGCGACTCACATTGTACGCGCAGAATTTTATCACAATCTTCCAGGTCAAAGGTGGCTTGATAATCTGGAAATATTTTGTGGATGCAATGGGTTAACGAAGCAGCCTCTGCCATTTCATTAACATTGGTTTTAAATACTTCGACCATTATGTAAGACTTTTAATATCCGTTATTAACTCCGGCAGGCCATGGCCAAACAGATGCCCTCCCCCTTCGCATACCCGAACGGTGGCCCACGGCATTTCATCAGCGTAATGGGTCAAATGCCGGATCGGTACAACTTCGTCGTCCTTGCTGTGATAGAGAAAGACATCGGGAATCCGACGCAGGTTGGATGAAAAGTTTTTTGTCAGAACGTATTCATCAACATTCCAGTCGTCAGTACCCCAGTACGGCGCGGCGATCAGAAACAATCCACCGATTGCCTTCTCATCGAACGACTCGGAAAGATATTTCAGCAAAGTAGACGCCCCCAACGAATGACCAATGAGCAGCGTATTATTGGACAAAATATCAAGCTCTTTTTTGATCGTGATTCTCCATGCATCATAATGCGGATTTTCGGGATCTGGCATATAAGGATGAAATAATTCGTGGGTGTTAAAAAGGTGGTCGTAAAGGTACGCCAACAGGAAGTCGCTCCCATTGTGAGACCCCTGGGGTCCTGCGCTATGAATAAAAAGTATTTTTTGCTTCATCCGTTTAAGCTCTTCCATTAACGGCTAGGGTACCCGTACCATACATAGCATTTCTTTATCCGATTTGTACCATTCAACACACGGGCGATTCTCATCGGGACAATCATCTTTCATTATTTCATGAAATACATCCTTGATTTTATCGGTCTTTTTACTCCAGTCCTTTACCATGATCGTATTGTAATTCCCCTTTGCTATGGTAAATCTTTCATAGTTATACTTTTCGGCTTCCCCTTCGAACCTTTCCGCTGTAACGGCGAGGTAGACAATGTCCTTATCCCGGACATAGCTGATTCCATAATATGATCGCTCAAGTCCTTCTGGTAATTTTCCTATTAAACTATCGAAGGCCTCACCTATCCCGATGGGAAATGTCTTGACCTGAACCCCAAATACCCTCAGGTCATCCTTCAGATAATATTTCTCCATGATGCATCATTTAACTTATGTGAACAATCAAAATTAGTCTACAACAAAACGCATTGCAGGGTGCAAATCCGGCATTATGGGGGGTTGATCGCGACAATACAGTCAGCTACATTTGACTTATGAAGCACATATCCATTCTTGTCCCGAAAGGAGCCATTCTTGGAAGCCTCGAAGGCTCTCGTCAGTTGTTGACTCAGGTTAACCAGTTCTACCTGGCAAAAGGAGCATCTCCAATCTTTAACGTTCAACTTGTCGGACTGTCAGAGCACACACGGCTCAGTGGCGGGTCGTTCACCGCTAATGCAGATGTGTTGATCGATGAGGTTAGCAAAACCGACTTAATTATAATTCCGGCAGTGGATGGTGATATCAATGTAGCAATTGAAGAGAACAAGGACTTCATACCCTGGATCATCAAGCACTACAGGAATGGAGCAGAGGTTGCCAGTCTTTGCCTTGGCGCATTTATCCTGGCGTCCACCGGGTTGGTGAATGGTCGTAAATGTGCTACGCATTGGCTTGCTGAAGGCAACTTCAGAAGAATGTTCCCTGAAGTTAACCTGGTCACTGAAAAGGTAATCACGGACGAACAGGGCATTTATTCCAGCGGCGGAGCTTTCTCCTATACCAACCTGATCTTATACCTCATTGAAAAATATGCGGGTCGCGAGGTGGCTATCCTTTCCGCCAAGGTATTTGCCCTGGACATCGATCGTGAAGATCAATTGTCGTTTGTGATCTTCCAGGGGCAGAAAGACCATGAAGATCCGCAGATCAAAAAGGCCCAGGAGTTCATTGAGAAAAATTTTCAGGACAAGATCACGGTCGACCAGTTGGCCTCCATGCTGGCCATCGGCAGGCGAAACCTTGAACGAAGGTTTAAGAAGGCTACTTCGAATACCGTCTCGGAGTACATTCAAAGGGTGAAAGTGGAAGCCGCTAAAATCCGGCTCGAGTCTTCCCGGGAAAATGTCAATGAAGTGATGTTCCAGGTGGGATACTCCGACACGAAGGCATTTCGGAATACCTTCAAAAGGATCACGGGTCTGTCCCCCGTCCAGTATCGTCAAAAATATAACAAGGAAACCATGCACGCGCTGGCATAAAAAAACCTGGACGATCCCGCCCAGGTTTTTTTCGACTGCTGTGAAATATTCTTCGCGAACTACTTCACATGCTGGCTGACAATCTTTGCCAGATCGAACATGGAAACTTGACTTTTCCCTCCGAAAACTGCTTTAAGCTTGTCATCGCCGTTGATCATTCTCCTGTTTGCTTTGTCCTGAAGACCATTCTTCTTGATGTAATCCCAGATCTTCTTGATGATCTCCGTTCTGGGCACAGGCTTGCTGCCAATAACTGCCGCCAGAGTCGCGCTGGGGGTAAGGGCAACCATGAATGCTGCATTAGGTTTGCGCTTTGCTTTCTTAGCGGCTTTTTTCTTCGGAGCAGCTTTCTTCGCTGCCTTCTTCACTGCTTTCTTAGCAGCCTTCTTCGGAGCAGCTTTCTTCGCTGCTTTTTTCTTGCTTGCTTTCTTTGCCATAGCGTTATATTTATGTTGGTGCGTAGTTAATTAATTGCAATTGAATTTACAATAACCTCCATCATGTCTCCCCTCGTGCGGCAGGGTTTCGACTATTGGCACACGCCCCTCGTCAAACAGCAAATTTCCCTATGAAAAAAATAATTTTTATTTACTTAACAAAAATGAAACTAATAGATTATATTCACGTTTGTTAAGTAAATATAAAGAAGAAAATGAAGGATCAATCTCTTGGAGAATTTGAAGAGCTAGTTCTCCTGATGGTAGCCGCACTACACGATGAGGCCTACGGTGTTTCTATCCTTGAAAGTCTGGAAGAAAAACTTGAAAAGAAGGTGAACATTAGCGCTGTTCATGTGGCACTTAAGCGAATGGAAGACAAAGGATTCGTGCGATCGCGATTCGGCGGTATTACCGAGGATCGCGGTGGAAGGAGGAAAAAATTTTATGTCATTACAGCACTTGGAAAGCGCGTTCTTGACAGTCAGTTTGCTCTTCGTACCAGTATATACAAGCAGATACCAAAGATATCTTTTAGCTGAATAAAATATCGATTGTCATTGATCACGACAGACGCATATTTCACTGTGAAAAGGGACAAAAAAAAGTTTATTCAGACCTAAAAAAAAAATAAAAAAATTTCGCTACCACAGACAAATTTCCCTCTGGAATGACTTTTCCCCTATGAAAATACATCCACCAAAGCGTGCTTTACGATTCCTTCGCTGGTTCTGCAGGGTGGATTACCTGGATGAAATAGAGGGTGATCTTATCGAACTTTTTGAAAAGCAATGTGAAACCTATCCCTCAAAAGCCGGTAGGATCTTTACCTGGAATGTCTTGAAACATTTCAGGCCCGAGTATATAAAGTCGTTTAAATCAAATTATCACCCTAATACTACTGCTATGTTTCGCCACAATTTACTGATCGCTTATAGAAATTTTGCGCGCTACAAGAATTCCTTCTTCATCAACCTTATCGGCTTGTCTTCGGGACTTGCCTGCGTGCTCCTGATTTACCTCTGGGTGAACGATGAGCTGCGCATGGACAAATTTCACCAGCACGGTAAACAACTCTACCAGATCCTGGAAAACGTCGAGCAAGACGGGAGGATTATCACCCGCCGGTCAACCTGTGGCCCAATGGCCGAGGGACTCGCCGAAGAAATGCCAGAGGTACAATACGCAGTGACCGCCACATTCGACTTCTGGAACAACGACCTGCTTACAGTAGGAGATAACAATATCAAGGCAACGGGTAAGTACGTCAGCGTTGACTTCTTAAAACTGTTTTCCTATGAACTCGCTGAAGGCAATCCGGATCAGGTGCTCAAGGACAAAAAGTCAATTTTGCTGACGGAAGATCTTGCTCTTCGTCTCTTCGGAACAACGGAAAATCTGATAGGCAAAACAGTGGAGTGGCAGCACGACCGGCAGTATCACGTCACCGGGATTCTTAAAAACATTCCATCGAATTCGTCCGTGAAGTTTGAGTACCTCCTCACGTTTGAAGAATTTAGGGAGCAGAACAAGGATTGGGTCACCAGTTGGTTCAACACGGCGCCCCAAACTTTCGTGCTGCTGAGGGAAGGCACCAACGTAGATGAGTTCAGCAAAAAGGCCGCTGACATGCTGAAAAGAAAGACTGAGGGCAAGGCCAATCACCGAACGCCCTTTGCCACCCGGTACAACGACCTCTACCTCTACGGCAATTTTGAAAATGGGAAGCAGTCGGGTGGGCGCATTGAATATGTGAAACTGTTTTCGATCATTGCTGCATTCATTCTTTTGATCGGCTGCATCAACTTTATGAACCTTTCGACGGCGCGCGCATCGAGAAGAATAAAAGAGGTGGGAATGAAGAAGGCAGTTGGTGCAAGACGAAGCACACTCGTCGTTCAATATTTGAGCGAATCGTTACTTATCGCACTAATGTCACTTGCGCTGGCCCTCCTCTTTGTTTTCCTCTTTCTGCCCCACTTCAACACCATCGTCGAGAAACAGCTAGCCCTGCATTGGAACAAGGAGGTAGCCATCGCGCTGGGTTGTATCATTGTGTTGACCGGCCTTCTTGCCGGTAGCTACCCCGCACTCTATCTGTCAAAATTCAGCCCTGCCGTTGTCCTTAAGGGAAAGGTGAACAATTTCCTTGGTGAAACTTGGGCGAGAAAAGGATTGGTTGTATTTCAATTTACCCTTTCCATTGTCCTTATCGTTTCGGTGTGGATCGTCTATCAACAAATCCGGTTCACGCAAACCAAGAACCTTGGCTACGATAAGAGCAATATCCTCATGTTTGGTGCGGACGGAAAAATCGGTGATAAAAAAGACGCCCTCATTACAGAAATCCAAAAGATACCTGGCGTATCAGCTGCCACCAGCGGCGGACACAACATGATGGGACACAACGGGGGAACGTACGGCATCGAGTGGCCCGGCAAGGATTCCGAGGACCGAACGGAGTTTGAACGAATGCCTTCGAATTACGGCCTGATCGAGCTGCTGGACATCAAGATGAAGGAAGGAAGGACCTTTTCACGCGACTATTCGGATACGACGAGCATTATCTTCAACGAAGCGGCCATAAAGTTCATGGGGCTCACCGATCCCCTGGGCAAAACGGTAAAACTCTGGGGAAAAGACATGCAGATCATCGGGGTAACAAAGGACTTCAACTTCGAGTCGTTGCACGAACCCGTCAAGCCGGCATTCTTCTGGATGGCTCCCTATTCATGGAACATCATGGTGAAAATTCAGGCGGGCAAGGAACAAGATGCAATCGCCAAAGTTGAGCATCTCTACCAGGAATTCAATCCTGGCTTTCCCTTCTCCTATCATTTTCTTGATCAGGACTATGACAAGCTATACTCCGCGGAACATCGCGTGTCCATTCTGTCCAAATACTTCGCCGGCCTTGCCATTCTCATTTCATGTCTTGGCCTTTTTGGCCTGGCTGCCTTTACTGCCGAGCGCCGCATAAAAGAAATCGGTATTCGGAAAGTACTCGGGTCAAGTAATTTTGCCATCGTTCAACTGCTTTCTGCAGAGTACACAAAAATGGTCCTGGCTGCCATTTGTCTCGCCCTTCCACTCAGTTATTTTGCAGCGAGCCGCTGGCTCGACAGTTTTGTTTTCAGGATCGAACTCAAGTGGTGGTTTTTTGCCGGCGCCGGAGTTTCCGCGTTGCTGATCGCCTGGTTCACGGTGGGGCTGCTCACCGTAAAGGCGGCGCGCATCAATCCGGCGGATTGCCTGAGGAGTGAATGAGAGAGGCTATTATAAAATATGAAAGTTCACCCTCCAAAGCGTGCCCTTAAATTCCTTCGATGGTTTTGCCGGGAGGATTTCATTGAGGAGATCGAGGGAGATCTGACGGAGATCTTTGAAAAGCAATATGAAGTGTCACCTCAAAAAGCAAAAATAAAATTTGCGTGGAATGTCATTAAATACTTCAGGCCTGAGTTTATCAAATCGTTTAGAAATCATTATCAACCTAACTCCTACGATATGTACAAGAGTTATTTCAAAATCGGATGGCGCAATCTGATGAAAGATAAAATGCATGCATTCATCAATATCGCAGGTTTATCCATGGGAATGGCCACAGCTATTCTGATCGGCCTATGGATGTATGATGAACTTTCATATGATAAAAGCTTTGAGAACTATGATCGCATTGCACGGGTGATACAGAATGTAACCAATAATGGTGAAGTGCAAACATGGCGAGGCGTGCCTTATCCACTTGCCGAAGAGTTGCGCAATAATTATGGCAGCGACTTTAAACATCTCGCCATGGCCGTTAATTTGGGAGATTATCATACCATTACTATTGAGGATAGCAGCAATAAAAAACTAAAATCTACTGGTGGCTATTTTGAAAAAGAAATGCCGGAAATTTTGTCACTGAATATGCTGCAAGGTCAACGCAATGCGCTTGACGACCCATCGTCTGTACTAATATCAGCCTCAGCAGCTAAAGCATATTTTGGAAATGATGATCCTATAGGTAAAGTTTTCAGGATCGATGAAATGCAACCTTTAAAAGTTGCGGGTGTGTATAAAGACTTCTTCAAAAATTCAACATTTGCCAACCTTGATTTTATTGCTTCATGGGATTTCTGGTATCATAGTAATGCCGATCTGAAAAACATGACAGATCCCTGGAGACCAAATTTTGTCATGTTGTTTGCACAGCTAAATGACAACGCTGATTTTGAAAACGTTTCTGCAAAAATCAAAGACGCCAAGCTGAAAAAAGTAAATACAGAATTACAAAAAAAACAACCCGCTCTGTTTTTAGAGCCAATGAGCAACTGGCATTTATATGCTGAATTCAAGGATGGAATAAATATAGGAGGCGCTATTAAGTACGTGAGGATGTTTGGCATTATCGGCATGTTTGTGTTGCTCCTGGCATGCATCAATTTTATGAATCTAAGTACAGCGCACAGTGAAAAACGTGCAAAAGAAGTAGGCATACGAAAAGCAGCCGGTTCATTAAGAAAGCACCTTATATATCAGTTTTTCAGTGAGTCCCTCTTAACAGTAACATTTGCATTTGTGCTCGCCATACTAATAGCAGTGACTGCGTTACCTTTCTTTAACCAGCTTGCAAATAAAAACATAAATATTTTATGGAGTAATTCTGCGTTCTGGTTCATTGGCACCGCCTTCATTTTTTTTACAGCAATTGTTGCCGGAAGTTACCCGGCATTGTACTTGTCGTCATTCAGGCCGGTAAAAGTTTTAAAAGGAACATTTAAAGCAGGGCGTCTTGCCGCCATTCCACGTAAAGTGTTAGTTGTATTGCAATTTACAGTTTCGGTTTCCCTTATCATCGGAACAATTATCGTGTACAACCAGATTCAATACGCAAAAGATCGTCCTGTCGGATACTCACGTGCTAATCTCATTACCGTATATTCGGATGTGCACGAGCATTTTGATGCTGTGAAAAATGAGTTGCTGCAAACTGGGGCCGTAGTTTCTGTTGCAGAAGCAGAAAGTCCTACAACCAGTATCTGGAACACGACGAGCGGGTTTAGCTGGCCTGGAAAAGATCCTGATCTATCAACAGATTTTGCTGTTGTGGCGGGTTCTTTTGATTATGGACAAACGATCGATTGGCATATCAAGGAAGGCCGTGGTTTTTCCGCGGATCATGCCACAGATTCTGCTGCCGTAATTTTAAATGAAGCCGCAGTTGCTTATATGAACTTAAAGAATCCAGTGGGCCAAACCGTGACGTGGTGGGACAACCCATTAAAAGTGATTGGCGTAATTGAGAATATGGTGATAGGATCACCTTACAGTGAAGTAGGGCCTGTTGTGTATTCGTTGTTGTCGGGCAAAGGCAACATGACCATTATCAGGTTAAATCCGGCAGTAAGTGTAAATAATGCATTAGAAAAAATTGAACTTCTATTTAAAAAACAAAATGCTGATCAACCCTTTGAATACAGCTTTGTTGATGATGAATACGCAAAGAAGTTTGGTGACGAAGAGCGTATCGGTAAACTCTCCGGCATTTTTACGCTGCTTGCTATTGTCATCTCTTGTTTAGGTCTATTCGGACTGACGTCATTTGTTGCCGAACAACGTAAAAAAGAAATTGGAGTAAGAAAAGTACTGGGGGCGTCCGTTTCAAACCTTTGGCGAATGTTGTCCAAAGACTTTGTGATGTTGGTAATCATTTCCTGTTTCATTGCCATTCCCGTATCCTATTATTTCATGAATGGCTGGCTTCAGCGATATGAATACCGCACGGAAATATCCGGATGGGTATTCTTGGTAACATGCTTCGCCGTATTATGCATCACGCTCATTACCGTAAGCTTCCAGGCAATAAAGGCTGCGTTGATAAACCCTGTAAAGAGTTTGAGATCGGAGTAAATTATTTGAATCCAATGAACGTCAACCCTCCCAAGAAACCACTAAAATTCCTTCGCTGGTTTTGCCGGGAGGATTTCATTGAAGAGATCGAAGGTGACCTGACGGAGATCTTTGAAAAGCAATATGAAGTGTCACCTCGAAAAGCAAAAATAAAATTTGCGTGGAATGTCATTAAATACTTCAGGCCTGAGTTTATCAGGTCATTTAAAAATAATTATCACACCAACCCCACTGCCATGTTTCGACATAATCTACTTATCAGTTATAGAAATTTTATTCGCTATAAGAGTTCATTTATTATCAATCTCATGGGGCTTTCATCCGGCCTGGCCTGCACCTTACTAATCTATCTATGGGTGATGAGCGAACGGTCCATGGACAAATTTCATGAGAACGCCGACCGGTTGTACCAGGTATTGACAAATCACGACGCCGGTTCCGATGGTATAAAGACAAGTCCAAACTGCTCCGATCTCCTGGCCCCGGCAGTGAAAGATGAACTGGCTGAAGTTGAACACATTGTACCTATAGCTGGCTGGGCTCCCGAAATTCTCACCGCGGGAGAGACCACCGTCAAGACCAGCGGGCTACTGGCCGGTGAGGAGTTTTTCGACGTATTCACCTATCCTCTTCTTCAGGGTGATAAGGATCAGGCACTCAAAAACAAATACGATATCGTGATCTCCGCTGAACTGGCCCAAAAGCTTTTTGGCACTTCCACGAACGTACTGGGGAAAGAAATTGTCGTTGATCATGAAGACTATGCAGGTACCTATGTGGTCTCAGGTTTATTTAAGAAGAATGAAAATTCGTCCATGCAATTTGATTACTTGCTTACCAATGCACTATTCCTTGACAGACGACCGCCGAGTTATATTGGATGGCACAGTAACAGTGTACAGGTTTACCTGACACTTAGAGCCGGAACAGATGTCAATCAGTTCCAGGACAAGATCCGCAAGCTCTTCCGGTCAAAGCTTGAAGCGTTGTTTGGGAAAGAACATCCCGAATGGATAGGAAGTATGTTTGTTGAAAAGTATGCTGACCGTTACCTGTACAATCGTTGGGAAAACGGTGCAAGAGCCGGTGGGCGCATTGACTATGTGATTCTCTTTTCCATTATCGCCGCCTTCATACTGGTAATCGCCTGCATCAACTTCATGAATTTGTCTACGGCACGGGCATCCAGAAGGTCGAAGGAAGTGGGAATAAAAAAATCGATCGGCGTCTTGCGAGAAACCCTTGTCTTCCAGTACATAAGCGAATCCATGCTGTTGACATTTCTTTCGCTTGTCATCGCCATTATGTTCGTTTTCCTATTGCTACCTCAGTTCAACCTTATAACCGGGAAACAATTGATGTTATCATTTGATTTCCAATTGATCGGCGGCGCGTTGCTGATCACACTGATCACGGGATTTATCTCCGGCAGCTACCCTTCCCTGTATCTTTCAGGATTCAGACCAGTTGAAGTGCTGAAGGGTAAACTCAATTCCTCTTTTGGAGAAATCTGGACACGCAGGGGTCTGGTTATTTTTCAATTCTGCGTCACAGTATTGCTGATCGTATCGGTAGTGGTGGTTTATCAGCAGATCCAATTCATACAAGCAAAGAACCTCGGATATGAAAAGGATAATGTTGTGACGTTTGCCGCGGAAGGTAACCTGCAAAAAAAACTGGAACCATTCATCGAAGCAGCGAAGCGCACAACCGGTGTCATCAATGCTTCTTATCTTCAGGGAAGCGCTGCTGATTTCAGCAACTTCTCCTGGGGACATTCATGGGAAGGGCAACAACCCGGCGAAGATAAGATCGTGTTCACGCATGCAAACGTGGGTTATGATTTCATCGAAACCATGGGCATTGAAATGAAGGAAGGCCGTTCCTTCTCGCGGGAGTTCTCCAATGAAGATTCGAAGGTCATTTTCAACGAAGCAGCAATTAAAGTCATGGGTCTGTCGAATCCCGTCGGCAAAAGGGTCAACTTTCGCGGACCGGATCGGGAAATCATAGGCGTCGTGAAGAATTTTCATGTACAATCGCTATACAAAGAGATAATGCCTATGGGCTTGCTATGCCAGGCGAAAGATATCAGTACCGTGCTCGTGAAAATTCAGGCCGGGACAGAACAGGAGACCCTCAAGAAGCTGGAAAACATTTATCATACATTCAACCCTGGTGTTCCCTTTGAATTTAGGTTTCTGGATGATGAATACCAGGCACTCTATATCACAGAACAACGGGTCGCCAGCTTGTCGCGTTCCTTTGCTTCCATTGCCATAGTAATATCGTGTCTGGGATTGTTCGGACTGGCTGCGTTCACAGCCGAACGAAGGATGAAAGAGATTGGCATTCGTAAAATTCTTGGCTGCAGCGAACTAGGTATCATGCGAATGCTCTCCAGTGATTTTACGAAGATGGTATTGATCGCGATCTCGATCGCTTTGCCATTAAGCTACGTCATCGCCAACCGCTGGCTGGAAAGTTTTGCTTACCGGATCGACCTGCAGTGGTGGTTCTTCATTGGTGCGGGATCTGCTGCACTTCTCATCGCCTGGATCACGGTAGGATTGCAAACTGTAAAGGCGGCCAGGGCAAATCCGACACATAGTTTGAAGATGGAGTAGCGTAACTTACGCCATAGCACTTTAATCACGCTAATCCTTATGTCTTGCCAGGACATCCGTTTCGAGACCTTGCATTGAAGGGGAAGCTAATCCTTTCAAGTCACTCCTTTGGAAAATGCTGCTTTCAATGATACGAGTTCACCCTCCAAAGTGCAGTGTCCCGAAGCGGCGACCCTGCACGACCAGCGTGACAAATCCGACGGAAAGTTCGAGGATGGGTGACCATTAAAATTGAATATTGAGGCTCTGCTGCGTTTCACCAAGTATACCCATCACTTCATCAAACAAATTTCCTAAATAGGTTTTCATGGGTTTCATTTACAACACGTAAAGGTTTCACCCATTGTTAAAAAATAAACACTATTAACAGATGAAAACAAATATTGCGGTGGCATCGGTGATCAGATTGCTGATGCTTGTTGTGCTGGGTACAACAATTTCGTCATTTACAAGCCCACTTGGCATGGATAGCTACAAAGTTTACCTGAATGATAAACTGTTATTCAAACAATTCATGACAAAAGACGCTCCCATGCAAACCATTTCTCTCAACGAAAATTCCAACAGTGATCAGCTTACAGTATATTATGATCATTGCGGGCGCATCGGAACCGGAAGAACACTCTCCCTGCTGGATGGACAACAGGTATTGAAAAAGTGGGATTACCAGGATACCCAGTCCGTTCAGGCTTCAGGTATGGTGTGCAAGGTCGGTGACATCAACGCATTTCATAAGGCGGGGAAAACCATGAAGCTTGTCTATGATTCAAAAGAATTATCGACTCCGCTCACATTGGTTACTATTGCCGCTGCCGGAACAAATGCGAAAGCTAACCGGTAAAACACAAGTGACAATGGGGAGATCAGAAATCACAGGTCTCCCCTGATCATCTTTTGAAAAGCCTGTCCCCCACTATTTTATTCACCACCGCTTCTTTAAGATTGCGGCTTATCGGTATCCGTTGCTCACCAATGACGATATCGTTCCCATCAAGAGCCCTTATATGCAAAAGGCCAACAATGTATGACTTATGGACCTTCAGAAAACGATCGAGTGGAAGTTGCTGCTCGAGTCCAGCCATGGTGATATAGGTAATAAGCTTGCGTTCATTGGTATGGATCACAACATAGTTTTGAAGAGCTTCCACGAACAACACCTTATCAAAAAATACTTTCTCAAATTTGTTATCACACTTGATAAAAAAATAATCCACCTCAGCAACGTGTTCTGACGCCATTCTTTTCAGTCGTACTATTTCAAAAGCCTTTTGTGATGCTTTGAAAAAGCGTTCAAATGGAATTGGCTTCACCAGGTAGTCCACAACATCAAGGGCATAGCCTTCAATGGCATAGTTGGAGTACGCAGTTGTAAATATCACGAGCGGCGGATCTATCAGAGTTTTCAAGAACTCAATCCCGGAAAGCTTAGGCATCTGAACATCAAGATAAATCAAATCGATATCATGCTGACCTAGAAAGGGTGTAGCCCTTAACGGATTTTCACATTGTGCGACAAGGGTAAGAAAATCAATTTCGCCAACATACTCTGCCATGCCTTTGCGGGCCATCGGTTCATCATCGATAATCAGGCAGTTCAATTTCATGTGTTTAAATGTGTTTGTTTTTTTATGGGAACACATGGAATGGCCATGTTAATCAATATCCCTTTTGGGTGAACGTTGTGCATGGCCATTTCATCGCTTATTCGATCGTTATTTCAAGATTGACCTGGAAGCTGCCGGGCTTCTGTTGAAATTGCAGGTTGTACCGGTCAGAATATAGTAAGTCCAATCTTCGTTGTACATTCTTCAAACCTATTCCATGACCATTGCTTTTTGTCATTTGTTGAGGGTTACAGGTATTGAAGACCATCATTCTCAGGGCATTTCCTTTCCTCCAAAGATCAATCCTGATTTCGTTGTCCTTTGGCATATGAGAGACATGTTTAAAGGCATTCTCAACAAAGGGGATCAACAACAACGGTGCTATGCTAAAATTGGATACGCTGTTCAGCGTGAAGGATACCCAATAATGGTCATCAAGGCGGTGGCGTTGAAGATCGACATAGTTCTGCAGGTAAGCCATCTCTTTTTCGACCGGTATCGCATGACCATTGCACTCATATAACTGATAACGCAACATTTCAGAGAAGGAAGATAGTGTATCACGGGCTTTACTGTTCTGCCGGTCGATCTGGAAGAAAATTGTATTAAGTGAGTTAAAAAGAAAATGAGGGTTTATCTGTGCTTTCAGGTATTCCAGTTCTGTATTGAGTTTTTCCAGTTCAATTTTACGAATGAGTTCCTGCTGTATAAACCACTCCCGACTAAGGTGCAGCGCAATGCTAAAGGCCATATAGAACAAAGCGATTGAGAAATTATAGAACGTGTTATGAAAGAAATCAAAATACTCAGCCTTGCCCATCATATAACCCTGGAGATAAACGTCATGTATATTTTTCAGAGTGACATAAAAGAGAAATGAGATAAAAAGGAACAAAATATAATGTCCCCACTTTCCTTTACGCGCATACCGCGGTATAAGAAACAACAGGTTTGCATAGATGACGCTCGCCAGTAATCCATTTCGAACGACCACTTCACCGAAGAACTGTCCGAAGCCTGCTTGTGGTACAAGCGCCAGCCGGGTGTAGGCGTGGAATCCAATCGTCACCACCCAAAAAAGTATATGGTCTGCCTTGTATCGAAGGAACCGTTGCATTCCTGAAGTTACGCGTTTTACGGCTTAAGGCAGTATCTTCGAAAATGCATTTTGTCAAGAAATTGTTACCATTGGTCAAGCCCGGGTAACGTAAGCAATTAAATTATATGGCACCGGATATAGTATGAGGACAGCAAATTAGTGACCCTATTGCGAGCATTTTTTGGCATTCTTTGAACAGATTTTTGTATGATTATTTACCAACTTACCGTCTAAGCAGGGTCTCCGCTTCGGGACCCTGCCTTGGGAAGTCGAACGTCGTCCATTCAAATCAAGCCTCTGGAAAAATGAACTTCAGATTTTCTTCAATGAAACATCATCGAAATACACCGAACCGGTTGTGTTGTTGAGCATGATGAGAAAAATATAAATCCTGACTACGGTATCCGGAATCTTGGTATCCATCTCCACCGAAAACTCCTCCCAATCATGATTACCTGTAATGTTGATCTTACCCTGTGTAGAATAAAAAAACTCAGGCTTGGTATTGTTGTCGCCCCTGAAAGCAATGGACACGCCGTCTCCAACAACATTATCGAGTTTTATCTTGCAGGACAGCCTCAGCTTCTTGCCGTGAGGAATCTTATCTTCATACGTCTGTCCCCACCAGCCTGCACTGGCATCCGCGTTATCAGAGGACAATTGCAGTGAACGTATTCCGTCATAGGCCTGCACATCGGACCAGATTACTTGGGTATCGCTGTCAGCGTAATCGGAAGGAAACCATGATGATGGACTCTGATTGCCATTTTCTATCGAAGGGTTCTGCACTAATTCCGGATTTCCTGAATTTGATTCATCCTCGCATCCGGAAATGAGGGAAAGGCTAAAAAGAAGGATCATGGCGAAGCGGAAAGTAGATGTTTTCATCGACGCGGATTTAATGAAAATTCAAGAAACTATTGAATTCGGAAGTCCTGGATTTACAAGAGCTTCGTCCGGTTATTGCTCGCCTGCCTCGTTGATTTAAAATACGTCATCAAGACGATTTATACAACATAAAATACACACAACACCTAACTATTTTAGTTGAACCGCCGCCGTTGTGTGATCAAAATAAATGAGTTGTTCAAAATAATCAGGGTCAAAGCCAAAATAGTAGTCTGTTGGTTTATTATTGTATACCGCCCCCACTTGAAAATATTCAATGCCTTTCGAAAAAGCCGTTGTCCATTCATTATGTTTTTGCAAATCCGATATGCTCACTGTAAAGACATCAGAATTAGCTCTCGACATGAGATCATTCATGGAGCCCGATTTCGGATTGGCCTTAAGGTCTTGTGTATCGAGCCCCAGGTTTTGATTTCCCGATCGCGTCATGGCGGTAAAGAAGCCTTTTGAAAAGAGAAAACCCAAAGCAAAGTAATCGCCCGGAAAATCCGTCTTTAGTCGGTAACCCATCGCGCCACCATAATAGCCGTGTGATATGTGGTAATTGTGCGCCCATAAAACAATCCCGGCCCCTGCAAAATATTCATGCAGCCATCCGACATTTTCCGCCATATACTGATCCCGATAATTTTTTGTTGTGGTCTTTTGCGCGTAGTAGGTTACTTCCGACGTCTGTCGCGTTACATTAATCAGTTGCAAGTTGAGCTGATACCTTCGTTCTGAACTGGCATCGATTATATCTGCCTGATATTTCATCACAGAATCCCGAAGCGCATCAATTCTCCCCAGCAAATTATCAAAACCATCTTTTGAGTAACCGGAAAACTGATTCGCTGCCCCTGACTTCGCTTCATCCAGAACAGCTTCTGCAAAGTGGAAAAAGGAAACGTTAACCTCGGCGAGGAAGTTCTTGACCATGTCCGGATGATAGGTATTGAATTGACAATCCACTCCCCAATACCGGACCTTCTCGTTTTCTGATTTGCCTACATTATAGTCACACATCCAATACAAAAGGTCTCTCACTTCTTCGGTCGTCCAGGTCCAGAAATGCATTTTAGTTTTCATCAAATTTTCAATCTGACTTTTGTCGCTGTTCTGAACTGCCTCATTAATAAACAACGACTCGCCAAAGTCGGCTTCAATAGCGAACACTTTGTAATTATGATGCTCCACCAGGTATCTCAGCATTCTGTGCTTGGCTTTAAAGAATTCAGCCGTACCGTGAGTGGCTTCCCCTAAACCTATAATCGCGCGATCCGATACGGGATCGAGAAACTGAAGCTGTTCATCCGTCCACGAAATCGGATCTTCTGAAAGTGGTTCCAACTCCAGCTCAAGGGTCTGCACTAATGCCTTTGTCTCCGGATCAAGCGCGCTATCCTCATCTTTGCATGCGAAGAGCATTGTGCAAAGTGCGAACATCAGCATAAGGATAGGGTACTTCTCCACCTGCGTTTGCTTTTGATTTACTGCGAGTACTGAATTACTTGTCCTCCCCACTTGCTTACAGGCAAGGAATTTAGGAAGAAATTAAACCAATATCACAAGGAAAAGGTAAGTATGATCACCTTAATGCGGATCAGGAAGTTCATGTTTTCAGCCAAAACCCGTATCATTTAAGTTACTCATGGGCTAGACAGCACGGAATGCTGAGGCCTGCTTAATTCGCGTTCCTCGCCGTTACGCTTTCTCCAACGACATAACCTTAAGGTCTTCCCCGCTTTCTAATTTGCCCTTTTAGACAGTCCCTCGTTATTGCGGAGAAAAAATTTTTCCAAAATCCGTGACCCATGTCACAAAACGAAAAGCAAAGATTGACGTACTTTGTCTCATAAAATAATTACATCATGACCATTAGGCTAAAAACCGAAGACTTTAAGGAGAAGGTTTTC
>DASUGQ010000547.1:0-16959 GCA_036273935.1 Cyclobacteriaceae bacterium
TTATTTGTCGTGGAGTAAACCTCCATCATCTGGGTATGAAAAGAACTGGTGGTGTCTTTATTAAATACCGTTGGCGGAAGTGGTGGAAATTGATTTGCAGAATCAATAACAAAAGGCCGAATGGTTTCCCACCTGGGCTCGATTGCCGACATGTATTCAGGTGGCGTCGGATACCATCTGCCCTCCTCTTTGCTTGGCGTATAACGCGTATAGGTACTCAGCTTACCATAACCATCACCCCTGGCGTACTCGACCACCTGTCTGGCTACGTCCTGAGAATAACGGACCTGCTGAGCTACATTTCGATCTGAAACTTTATTATTTGTTTTGAAATAATTAATGAGTTCTTTTTGTTTTTCTTCCAGCATATAACCGGACGGCATAATTTGCCGACCAACATCGAGCATAGTGTAGTTTGCACAGAAGAAAAGGTTAAAGTTCTTTGGAAGAGGCCCCGACTTTACACCGGGTTGAACATTGAATTTCGATCCCAGGTCTGGTATTTTTGATCCGCTCAAAAAAGCAACTTCATAAGCCCCGAGAAGAGAATACGCATAAAAACGGCTTGCCGCAGGTGGGTTGGCAACGTCGTGCAGCATCACTTCAGACAAATGAAAAACATTTTCTGCCATCAATTGAAGTTCCTGCTGTCGGGCGGTCCCATCTTGAGCGTAGGCGCTTCTGGCAAAGAAGGTAAGGGCAACTAACAGTAAATAATTTCTCATACTAATTCAGTTTATACGTCATGACTCCCACGTTATTTACACCGACCAATAAATAGGTAATTCCATTTGCCGAAATTACTTTCATTGATTTGGTGTCACCCATTGTATTGAGTCCCGATGTTGACTGCAACACATAACTGAAATTGCCTTTGCCATCTCCCTTGTAAAGCTGACCAAAATTTGCATCGATTACTCCCATTCGGATTCGGATAGAACTCTGGTTTCCGCCAACCACGATATCCATGTTGCCATCACTATTGAAATCAATTAAATCCATTCCGAAAAGCGGAGAGAATTGGGCGCATGAGGGCAGATCATGTAACTCAAATTTATTACCTCTGTTTTCGAGGTAAATACTTTTCAGGATATCCGCTTCAAGCACAGATGCATCCTTCAAGTCGTTCTTGCTGAAAATTGTTGTTAGCTGAGCATCTGAATAAGAGTCATAAGTTGTGAATTTGCTTCTCATACCATATAGCTGATCCAGAAGTTCATCACGACTTGCAAAGGGGTAGGCTTTCCCTTCTATGTAACAAGTCATTATTGGATCGACGGAGCCGTTCTTATCGAAATCTTTGTAAACAAGTTGCAAAGGTTCGTTCTTCTTCGTTTTTAATTGTGAGTTCAGGCCAAAATTTCCTACAACAATATCCTTATCACCATCCTTGTCGAAATCGTAGGCAATCATCCTCGTCCACAAACCATTTGTCGGTCCGTCAAAATAATTCTGAGACGACCTTTCAAACTGCCTGCCCTCCTTGTTCATAAACACTTCGATCGGCATAAATTCGCCAACGACAACCAAATCGGGCCAACCGTCTCCGTTCACATCAACCCACTCACTGTCTGTCACCATTCCTGACTTTGACAATCCCGGAGCTTTACTCGAGGCTACATTTGTAAACTTCGCCTTGCCATCGTTCTCGAGCAAAAAGCTTTCGGGAGTGACGGGATACTGCCCCGGAACCACGCGGCCTCCGACAAAGAGATCAAGATCACCATCATGATCGAAATCCGCTGTAGCAATGCAGGATTTACTGACCAGCATGTCGGGTAATGCGCCACTTGCTTTAGAAAAATTCCCCCTGCCATCATTTATATAAAGCCTGTCTCTCAAAGCTGCGTCATTGGACGCATAATCATTGTAGCCACCGCTAACGACATACAAATCCATATCCTTGTCGCCATCAGCATCAAAGAAAACTGCGTCGGCATCTGTACACCTTTTATCTTCCTTAAGGGACAATCCAGATGACTCCTGAAATCCATGGTCGGTCTGTACATAGAGTTTGCCAATATTGTCTTGCGCACCACCAACAAATATATCTTCCCTGCCATCTCCATTTACATCGGCGGAAGCCAGCACAGGGCCACAGTTTGATAACATAGTCAGCAAGAGGGGTTGACGCTTGAAATCATTAAAGCCGGGCTCAATATGTTGGTAAGGAATTAAGGTCTCAACTGATGTGAAAACCGTCTCACCCTTCCTTGGGTACTGACCATTTTCATTTGCAATCCCTGGCTCTTCGTTGATTCTCAAAAGTTGGTTTGCGGAAATATTCGTCAGCTTTGTTTCACTTCCACTTAGCCACTTGACTTTTATCGAATCCACACGATTATTTCCATCCAAACCAATATGAATTCTTTGCGTAACGCTGGATTGAAAACCACGTGTCGACATCTTTTCGAAGTATTGTGTTTTCCCATCGACGTAGACATAAATTTTGCTACCTATCGCCCGGGTATTTTTCCCGGCGCCGGCGAGTGCTAACGAGAGGTAATTCTGCTCAGGATTTTTTTCACGGGATAGGTTTTTATAGACTGATGCCAGCTCATTTTGGTTGTTGATCACGAGGTCAAGGTCTCCATCATTGTCAAGGTCGGCATACGATCCACCACTGGAGAATCCCCTTGTGTTGAAACCCCATTCTGCAGATTTATCAGTGAAAGTAAGATCACCATTGTTTTTAAATACATAATTGTGAACGGGCGTGGAAGTCATTGTGCTCACCAGATGAAACGTATCCGCCTTCTCCCCTGCTCTTGCCTTTTGAAAATAATAGTCACCTTTATACTTAAGAAAATCACGATTGGTATAATCTCGATAATATCCATTAGTGATGAACAGGTCCTTCCACCCGTCATTGTCGTAGTCTGCAAATAAGGGCGCCCAACTCCAATCCGTATTGGAAACACCGGCGAATTGGCCAACTTCGCTGTAGGTGCCGTTGGTATTGTTGAGGTGAAGCATATTACGCATGTTCTGGAAATAAAATCCATTCATCACCATCAAAGCAAAATGCTCATAGTTCTCAGGACCATACAATAATTTTTGTCGCTTGTTGCCTTCGGGCAACATGTCGACCGTATAGATGTCAGCCCATCCGTCATTGTTGACATCGCTTACGTCACAGCCCATGGAGAAATAGGAAATGTGCTGCATATAATCTGGCATATGATCGGTAAATGTCCCGTTCCGATTGTTAATGTAAAGGTAGTCTGGCTCGATGTAATCATTGGAAACGTAAATATCCTGCCAGCCGTCCTGATCGATGTCAGCAACTGTAACACCCAGTCCGAAGCCCATCGGATTACCTTTTATCCCCGCCTCTTCACTGATATCAACAAATTTTCCATTGTCATTTCTAAAAAGTTTGTCACCTGCATAAGGATCTCTCGTTTTCTTTGCCTTGGCAAATTCAAACTCGCGAATGACTGTCACGTTGTGATTCAACAGATACATGTCAAGATCGCCGTCGCGGTCAAAATCAAAAAAAGAAGCGTGGGTGGTGTGGCCAGGATCATCAAGTCCAAATTCTTTGGCCCTGTCAGTAAAGGTCAGGTTCCCGTTGTTTATGAAGAGTTTGTTCCTTCGATTTTCAGGATCTCCTTTGCCCGAAAAACAAACATAAATATCGAGGTATCCATCCCCATTGACATCGGCCATTGTGACTCCAGTTTTCCAACCCGCCTCGCACCTCACACCGGCCGAAGCTGAGATTTCCCTGAACTTAAAGTCGCCCATATTTAAGTAAAGGGCATTCGGCTTCATGTTCGCTGTAAAATAAATATCTTCTAACCCGTCGTTGTTGATATCACCAATGGCAACGCCACCTCCGTTGAAGAAATATTCATAGGTCAATACATTTGATGTCGGGGTCTCCTCCAAAATATTTCTAAATGAAATCCCGGTCTTTTCTGAGGGCTGTAATTCAAACAATGGCCCTTTTTGTGAGAATGAAATGTGAGTTTGCGCAAGGAAAAATAATAGGGTAATGAAACATCTTAAATTCATGAACATTCAAATTTATGACTGACCTTGAGAGGCGTCGGCAGTCGGGCATCTTCAGGCAATTTTCTCCGAAAAATCAAGCATAAAATTAGAGATTCGATAGCTTCAATACAATAAGAATGGTCAACTAGTTTGAGTCATCAAAGCTGGATGTTGCCTGTGGTAACATATCTTGCGCCAACCGTGGAATAGACCTATCTTTCAGCTTCTATAAAATGACGACCAGGGCCGTTGTTCTCCATTCCCACGATCATAACCTTATGAAAAAATTTTACTGTCTCATTCCGCTGACGTTCCTTTTGTCCTGTCAGTCTAAAAACAACGTGACTGACAACGACATGCTCTTTTCACGGGAAAATCTTGTAGCCTGGTGCATTGTCCCATTTGATAGCCTACATAGAACGCCAGCACAACGCGCAAAAATGCTCAATGAACTCGGTTTAACACAGATGGCGTACGACTGGCGACAACAGCATCTTTCCACTTTTCCCGAGGAGATAAAAGCGTTAAAAGAACACAATGTAAAACTGAAATCAGTTTGGATGTGGATCGATGTTGATTCGGGCAATGTGTTAGATGAAAATAATGAACGGCTTCTCGAAATGATGCGCGACAAAAACGTCACGACTGACATCTGGCTAGGGTTCAGCAACAAATATTTTGAAGGACTTTCAGATGAGGAAAAACTTGAAAGAGCAGTTTCAGCAGTCACATACATAGAGGGACGTGCTAAAGCGCTGGGATGTACGATCAGTCTGTATAATCACGGAGATTGGTTTGGAGATCCTGAAAATCAAGTGAGGATAATTGAAAAAATTGGGGCTAATGACATTGGTATCATATATAATTTTCATCATGCCCATGAGCAGATCGAAAAATATCCCGAACTGCTAACGAGAATGATGCCCTACCTCAGGGCGGTCAATCTCAACGGAATGAGAGCTGATGGTCCACAGATCCTGCCTATCGGCCAAGGCGATCTTGAATTGGGAATGCTAAAAACATTAAAGGCCTCAGGATTTAATGGCGCCATTGGTCTATTGGGCCATGTGGAAAATGAAGATGTAAAGTTAGTACTTAGCCGCAACCTTGAAGGATTAAAAAAATTATTAAAAGAGATGGGTGATGATAAAGCCCTTGCATCATTCTGAATTACTCCAATCAAATATGAGAAAGAATTTAAGCTGGACAATTTCCATCCTGTCCTTACTCTTTGTGTTCTCAAATTGTAATCGGAAAAATAAAAGTGAATTGGTGTGGGATATCAGCCTCCCGGTCATTGGATCCCAATCCTCTCCCCGCGCTGCGGATTTAAATAATGATGGTGTTCTTGACATCGTAATAGGGGCCGGCAAGAATGAATATCAATACAGCGATAAGGGCATCCTCGCCTTTGATGGCAAAACAGGGGGACTGTTATGGAAGCAAGAGGCCCCTGATCAGGTCTTTGGCTCTGCCACATTTTACGATGTCACCGCTGATGGAATAAAAGATGTATTCATTGGCGGAAGATCGCCTCAACTCAAAGCCCTAAATGGAAAGACAGGGGCGGTCATATGGGAATACAAGTACCAATATGAAAACGACCCAATTCTCAAGAATGCCCGTTTCAATTTTAATAACAGCGTATTGGTACCCGATCAAAACAATGATGGAGTGATGGAACTGCTCACAGTAAATGGCGGCAATCCGAAAGCCGCACCGAACTCTGAAGTTGATCGCCATCCGGGTGTGTTAATGTTGATCGATCCGAAAAATGGAGATATCATAGCTGCGGATACGATGCCTGATGGAAAAGAAACCTATATGACACCGGTTAGCTTTAAACAGCCCGGAAGTAATGACGCATTCATAATTTTTGGAACGGGAGGAGAGACGTTAAATGGTCATCTCTATCTGGCCCGTTTTTCAGATTTGCTCAATCGAGAACTATCTCAATCAAAAATCATCGCATCCGAAACTGGTCATGGCTTCATTGCCCCGCCGTCGATAGCAGATATTAATGGTGATGGCTATTATGACATCATTGCCATTTCACATGGCAGCAACGCTTTTGCCATTGATGGAAAAGACCTCCACCTAATCTGGCAGAGGAATTTTAAAAAAACAGAATGCAGCAACAGTTTCGCCGTTGGATATTTCACCGATGACAGCGTTCCTGATTTTTTTACCTTCGTCAGCAAAGGTCAGTGGCCAAACAGCACCGGCTCTGTGCAGGTGTTAATTGATGGGAAATCGGGGCAAGTTGCCTATATGGATTCAATTGGTTGCACCGGGTATTCTTCGCCTGTTGTTTACGATTTAAATCACGACGGCATCGACGAGGCCATCATCAGCATAAACGAGTTTGATTGCTCAGTTGGCTTTGTAGGTAAACCTCCCGCAGTGATGGAAAATAAATTGTTGGCGATAGATTTTAAGAAAAAGTCAATTCAAACGATAGACCAGGCGCCAGGGTTCAAAAATATTTTCTCTACTCCATATATCGGTGATCTGGACAATGATGGGTTTTTAGACATCATCAGCTGCCAGTACTACCATCATTCAGATCTGATGCTGTTTCTTGGAATGAGATTAAAAAGAATTGACACCCCCATCCGCATAAGGAAAAATGTGAAGTGGGGGTCGTACATGGGTTCGAATGGCGATGGCATTTTCAGACCAGAATAGCTATCTATCTTTTTGACCGACAGGGAAGGCATTATTAAATCCTTTTTTCTTCAGAACATCATATCACCAATTCGGTCGAAGCAGAAGGAGAAGGAAATGATAGCACACAAAGTCAACTCCCCCAACGACTTTCCAACGTGTCCAGCGCAAGGCGTTCGTACAAAGATGACATGGGAAATTGTCTCCTTTTTCTTACAAAACTAGCTGAAGTCGGATTCCGACAAAACGGAAATTGTCGTGTAATACCTTTCAAAAAAATTCAAAACATTGAAAGACTGATGTAATTTGGAGGCTTACTCCAACTTTATGAGGTCATTGTACGCTGGTTTGATGTTGGTAATTCTTCTTGGTTGCAATAGAAGCGAAAATTCAACACCTGAGATCTCAGATGAAAACGACGGGATGATTTTCAGCCTGCTTGATTCCACTGTCACAGGCATCAATTTCGTCAACGAGGTCATTGATGGCGAGAACTTCAACATACTTACCTATCGGAATTTCTACAATGGCGGCGGCGTAGCTATTGGAGATATCAACAATGATTCACTACCTGACATTTATTTTACCGCTAATCAAAGAAAGAACAAGCTTTACCTTAATAAGGGACATTTTGTGTTTGAAGATATAACGGATAAAGCGGGTGTCGGAGGCACAAAAGTTTGGAGCACCGGCGTCACAATGGCCGATGTAAACGGAGATGGACGCCTCGACATTTACGTCTGTAATTCGGGTGATGTGGACGGAGCTAACCGTGCAAACGAATTGTTCATTAACAACGGAGATCTAACCTTTACAGAACGGGGCAAAGAATACAATCTCAACAATGAAGGTTACGGGACGCACGCAGCTTTTTTCGACTATGATGCAGACGGGGACCTGGATTGTTATATTTTAAACAACAGTTTCAAAGACCCAGGCAAAATTGAGCTTTACAAAAAAGTCCGCGAACAACCGGAACCGGGTGGCGACAAATTAATGAGAAATGATGGCGGAATATTTCATGATGTTACCCCTGAAGCAGGCATTTACAGCAGTGAAATAGGTTTCGGACTTGGCGTGGCTGTCAGTGATTTGAATTTTGACCACCTGCCCGATATTTACATCAGTAATGATTTTTGGGAAAGGGACTACCTGTATATTAACAAAGGGAACGGAAAATTCTCAGAGGAATTGATTGATCGAATCAATTATTGCTCAGTTTCAAGCATGGGTGCTGACATTGCAGACCTCAATAATGACGGCAACCCTGAGATATTCACCACCGATATGCTGCCCGCTGATAACTACCGGCTTAAAGCCACTATGGCATTTGACCCTTATCATCTCGAAGACCTGAAGTACCGGGCAAATTTTCATTATCAAATTGTGCAAAATTGTCTGCACATCAATGACGGAACTGGCTCCTTTCAGGAGGTCGGATTAATGTCGGGTGTGGATGCCACTGACTGGAGTTGGGGCGCATTGATTTTTGATTTCGACAATGATGGAATGAACGACATCTTTGTCAGCAACGGAATTTTAAAGGACATCATGTCAATGGACTTCAGAGATTTTATTGCCGATACCGAAACACGAAATTCACTGGTTGCCAAAACCGGAAAGTTTGATTACCGTGATTTCATTTCATTCATCCCTTCAGTTCCGTTAAAAAATTACGCCTTTAAAAATGAAGGCAGTTTTAAATTTAGAAACATTGCCGACAGCATCGGACTTTCACAACCATCTTTCAGTAACGGATCTGCCTATGGAGATCTGGACAATGACGGCGATCTGGATTTGGTGGTAAACAACATTAATTCATCAAGTTTTGTCTATCGAAACGACGCCGATAAAAGAAGTAATAACCATTTTCTGAAAGTAAAATTCAAAGGGCCAGATAAAAATCGACTGGGCATTGGTGCTGAAGTTACAGTGAGAGCAGCAGACAAAATCATTAACCTTCAGAACTTCAATACCCGCGGCTTTGAAAGCAGTATTGAACCTTCCCTTTTATTCGGTTTGGGAAAACTTGCCTCAATAGATGAATTGACAGTTGTCTGGCCAGACCGAAAAAAGCAAATTATCCGGGCGGTGCGGTCGGATCAAACAATAATCCTTGACTATAATCAAGCGACAGAAATTGAAACCATTTCCAGTAAATCCATCGCGCCACCTTTTGAGGAGGTGAGTGAAAGGACAATCAAAAGTGATGCCCGCCACACAGAGAACAGGAATAATGATTTTGATCAGGAAATACTTCTTCCAAGAATGCTTTCTACTGAAGGCCCGCGATTAATTGTTGGCGATGTGAACAGTGATCAACTACAAGACTTTATATTACTCGGTGCGTCTGGCGATCCCGATAAACTTTTTTTACAAAAATCGGATGGCACGTTCAACTTCAAACCCGTTTCCTCCTTTCTGGCTGACAAAGATTTTGAAAGTACCTGTGGTGCGTTGTTTGATTGCGATGGTGACGGCGATCTTGACCTTATGATTGGATCGGGTGGAAATGAAATTCAAAGGGATCGGATGTATTTCATTGTGCGATTGTATCGAAATGATGGGCACGGTAACTTTCTAAGCGACCCTACGGGGTCACCGCAGGCGATTGGAAATTTTTCTACCGTCGAGGCTGAGGACTTTGACAAGGACGGTGATGTGGACGTTTTCTTAGGCGCGAGAGTTGTGCCTGGCAACTATGGCTTGCCCCCAAGAAGCTACCTTTTTGAAAATATTGACGGGAGTTGGATAGACGTTACTGCTCCGCCATTGGCAGACATTGGGATGGTTACCGATGCCACCTGGGCGGATACTAATGGCGACGGGTATAAGGAACTTATTGTCGTCGGCGACTGGATGGCCATTAATATCTTTACAAATAAAAAGGGTTCGCTGGCTGACAACTCAACCATTCCAAACAGCAAAGGCTGGTGGAACAGAATCGAGCCGGTTGATCTTGACGATGACGGTGATATTGATTTTGTTTTAGGTAATTGGGGTCTGAATACAAAATTCAAAGCTACGCCATCGAAGCCCTTGACGATGTTCGTAAACGATTTTGATGACAATGGAAAAAGTGAGTTTATCATAAATTGGTATCCCCCCCTTGACACGATCGCCTATCCATTTGCAACGAAACCTGAACTCACTACCCAACTACCCGGCTTAAGGCGCACGATTCTTAAGTATAAGGATTATGCGACCAAAACATATGACTCACTATTTTCCCCGGCGGTGAGGGCAAATTCAATTGCCTATGAAACAAATTACCTGGAAAGCGCGATTCTTTGGAATGACGGTAAATCCTATTCCTTAAAATCGCTGCCCATGGAAGCCCAGATCTCGCCTGTCTTCGCCATAATTGTCGATGATTTTGACGATGACGGGCGCAAGGACATTTGGCTTGGTGGAAACTTTTATGCACTTAAACCTCAAGTTGGTCGGCATAATGCCAGTCGGGGAACGCTGCTGAAGGGAACCAGCAATAAAGGAATCTTCAAATACCAACCGCCGAAAGAATCAGGAATTTTTGTAGAAGGTGAAGTCAGGGATGCCGCGATTCTTCAATCAAAGAAATTTGAAAAAAAGCTATTCGTTGCCAGAAACAATGATCGGGTATTGATTTTTCAGAAAAGGAAATAAAGAAGGCTCCCGAAATTTCGAGAGCCCTCATCTAACAAATACCAATTATTATTCCAGTATCCAGATTCCAAAACTATTCTGGACCGCCTGCCCACCAAACTTTGGTAGTATACAAATTGGGTAATGTTGCACCACTTTCAAAATTAGGATTAGTAGCAACCTCTGAATTTGGATATTTGAGCCTCACCGGGATCGTGCCTCCAGTTACATTACCCGGAAAATTGGTTGGCGTCAATTGAGGGAACCCAGTTCTCCTCCAGTCTGACCAAGCTTCCCACCAATTAAGGAAATGATTTACCCATAATTGTTCGCCAATCATTTCTAATTCTGGTTTAGGACCACCGTATGGGTAAGTAGCAAGATATGCATCAACTTTTGCATCGGTGACGAGGAAAGATGGGTCGTAGCCAATTAACATTTGCATGGAGGCCCTGACGCCGGCTTCGTAGTGGGATTGAGCAGTACCAGTTATTCCGGTTCCAATTCCTCTTTCTAAGGCTTCCGCCAACATCAATTCCACTTCGCCATAGTTCATTAACATATATGGCTCATCCCTCTGCAAAAAAAGATAGTTTATTTTTGAGTACTCGGCGTCTTGATCGACTGTATGGCCTTCATATGCATCCAGCATCGACTGGTTCATACCGTTAGGCATACCTTTTTGTGCGAGAGGGTCCACATTAATAGGTATCCATTCCGTTGGCGTCCATTCCGCAATACCACCGCTGATGATCATGAGTCTTGGGTCGTCATCAGCTGTAGAGCCTTGATTTGCACCCTTGAGCCAATCGATAAAGGTTTTACTAAGAAACGTTGGCTGTCCACCGTCACCGGGATAAAATGCTCTGGAAATACCGTTTTGATTTGTCCACAAACTGGGAGTCTCAGCCATTGGCACCCAAACATTGTCAAGGTTGCTTTGGAAAACACCACCTGCAACAGCCTTAGTCACGTAAGTATTTGCTGCGGCAGCATCAACATTGGAAATTCGTAAAGCAAGTCTTAGCATAAGCGAATAACCCCACTTTTTCCACTTGTCTGTATCTCCGTCAAAATAAAGATCTGCTTCCGCAAAGCCATCAGCAGGATCTTCTGCGCCCAAGGCAGCCGTTGCTTCCTCAAGTTCTTTTAGCAGGTCAGCATAAATATCCTTTTGCTTATCGTACTTTGGGAAGAAGACATTTTCACTTGAGTTGACAGCTTCAAAATAAGGGACGCTACCATAATAGTCAGTGGCGCGGTGAAAAAGAAACACCCTCAATATCCTGGCGGCATTCCTCATGTTCGTTTTATTGCCGGCATCATATCCACCATCACCTGTTTGTCTGAGTATCTCAGCAATGTTCTTTAACTGATCAAGGTAAAAAAACTGGAATGGAGCTTCTGCCGTTTCGAAATTGTCTTCGTATTTATCACCAGGAGCAATCCCACCACCAGCATTAGCAAGCTGTTGTATCGCAAAAGAACACATACCAATATTTGTTCTCCAATCTATGTAACGGTTATCCCCGGACGAACCAGCGGATGCCGCACCAAGTTGGGCGGAAGTAAATAAGAAATTCAGATCTATGGTCTCAAGTGCCTGTGGATTAACATTCAGATCCTTAAGATCATCGGTATTACATCCCGTCACAATGACTGTCCCAATCATTGTAATCGCAATTATTTTTCTAAAGTATTTCATTTTCTTTTCAAATTAGAATGTAACTCTCAAGTTGAAACCATAAGTGCGGGATGCAGGCATACCGAAATAATCCAACCCTTGGGAGTTGCTACTCGTGTAACTTGATTCGGGATCTATATTATCCACGTTCTTATACAAGATAGCCAGGTTGCGCGCAACAAAGGAAACCATCACAGTCTGAAAAGGTGTCTTACTGAGAAGCGGCTTTGGCAGACTATATCCAAACGTTACCTGCCTGAGCTTAACGAATGATGCATCATAAATAAAACGCTCGGCTGCACGATCACCTAACAGGCTCCAGTAATTTTGAGCCTCACCCGGAGTGAGGGTCTTAGTAAATGGTTCGTACACCCCGTCCTCGTCAGAATCGGTGACTCCAGTAACCGTTAGTGGAGCTTCCCCATCGCGCCCTTGTAGGGTCTGCTTGGTAAATCCTGCTTGGGTCATCCTCACATTTGTGCCTGAATAAATATCTCCTCCTGACTTGAAGTCAATAAGGAACGTAAGATTAAATTGTTTGTAAGTGAACGAGTTGTTCAACCCGCCGGTAAAATCCGGCACACCACTGCCGATGATATTGTATGACCCGTCGGTTATTGGTGCTCCGTCGCTATTATAAACAAGTAGTCCTGTATCCGGATCCCTTAGCTGTGTCTGACCAGTGATCACACCGTAAGGATGACCTACGATATTTTTTATATACACAGTTCTTGTCCTGGGTTCCTCACCAACAACTTCGGTCTGTCCCTCGATCAAAGAAACTACATTACTATTATTTTTGGCAAAGTTCAATGAAACATCCCATGTCACCTTACCTCTTATCGGTGTTCCGGTTAATAAGACCTCTATGCCTTTGTTGGTTATTTTACCAAGGTTTACAGACGTTGTCCTAAAGCCTGAGCCCCACGAAATATTTTGATCAAGGATATCATCAGTTGTCTTCTGATCATAATACGTAAAGTCTAGACCCAATCTATTATCAAAGAAACGTACGTCAAAACCAAATTCGGTTTCCGTTGACGTGAACGGAATTAGATCCGGGTTAGGATAATTTGATCCTGATGTGAAACCACCAAGGGGTCTGCCGACGTGTGTTTGAGCGGCTGCATAAGTGAGGGCAGTTGCATAGGGTTGTACCGATTGTGCATTACCAACCTGCGCCCAGGATAATCTGACTTTTCCGAAGCTGAGCCAGCTTGGCAGCGCATTAAGTGCCTCTGTAAATACAAAGCTCGCACCCACAGATGGATAGACAATGTTATTCTTAGCCGGATTTAAGGTAGAGAACCAATCTTCACGGACAGTGGCTGTTAGGAATAAATAGTTGTTATAGGATATCTCCGCTGAACCAAACAATGAATTGATTCCTGATTCACCAAAATCATAACCATATGTTTTAGATTTGGCATTGGTGATGGCTGGGAAAAAGGGTGAACTGAAACCTGATCCATCAGCGCTAATTCTTTCGTAAGATCTACGCATGCGATTACCGCCAACAAATGCATTCACACCGATTTTGCCGAATGATTTATTAAAACCGAGAATCCATTCAAGATTAATTTCGCGCGTGCGCCTTTCGTCTTCGGAAAGGTTTCCATCACGATTGTAACCCGTGCCTTGCGGTGTCAAGTAAGTTCCTCTCCTAGTGTACCAATCCATTCCTGCAGTTCCCTGGACGTACAGGAAATCTGTTATATCATACCTCAACTGTCCTGAGGCGATAACACGGTCCCTTATATCATTGTTCTTAAATTGATATGCGGTCCACCACGGATTCTGTGTCCACAAGTTATTTGACACCTGGAATTCTTCACCCGGTGCTTTGCCATCATGGATGGTAATACCCTTATCAGCTTGTGTTGCAAGATCGGGGACAGCTCCAGGTTTATTTGGATCCCCAATCATATCATTTACATTTACATCCCCGGGAATGTAATACAGCGCCAAGACACCATTTCCAGGAGAATCTGAAACCATTGGTCTGTTCTTCACATCCTCGTGGGAGTACATTACCTTAGCATTGAGGTTTATCTTCTCTCCAAATTTAGAGTTGGTGGCCAAGGAAAAGTTTTGACGCTTAAATCCGGAATTCGGAATGATTCCGCTGTTGTTAAGGTCAGCCACCGAGAATCGGAAATTTTGATTTTCATTTCCACCAGTTAAAGCAAGACTGTTAGTGAACGTACTACCAGTTTCATAGTAACGGCTCCAGTTATCGCCCTTATAAGAATACGGCCTTTCAACCCCATCCCACTGAACTACCGGCTGGCCGTTAAACTTTGGACCCCACGCCTGAAGTCCCCACCAGTTATTCCAGTGCTCATCCAACGACGCAGGTGTTTGTGCAACCGAAGTGGCTAAGCTTGTTCCCACATAGCCGCCATTACCATACTCATGTTGAAAGTCGGTGAGGTTTTGAACCTTCTCCATTACATAATTGGAGTTGAATTCAATCCCTAAACCTTTCTTTCCTGATCCTCTTTTTGTAGTAATAAGTATTACTCCATTTGCAGCTCTGGATCCGTATAGGGCAGCAGCACTGGCTCCTTTCAATACAGTCATCGATTGAATGTCGTCTGGGTTAATGCTGTTTAATCCATCACCGTTATCGGTACCTCCCCAAACACCAGCTTGACCAAAATTTGTGTTATCCATGGGAATACCATCAACAACATAGAGTGGTTGATTTAATGTCGAACCCAAAGTCTTGGCACCCCTAATAACGACGCGCGAGGAACTCGCCGGCCCGGAAGCAATTTTTGTGACGTTAACCCCAGCGACCCTACCAGCCAGTGCGTTAGCCGCACTAATTTCACGAGCTTGAGTAAAATTATCTCCACTTACCTGTGTTACCGATGATTGAAGCGCTTTTGTACTACGTTCGATACCTAAAGCTGTTACCACAACTTCACTCAACTGTTGAATATCCTCAGACATTGTGACATCTACTGAGGTCCGATTGCCAATATCCACCTCTTGGGATAAAAACCCAATAAATGAAAACACAAGCACGGAACCATCTCCTGTAGATATCGAATACCTTCCATCAGAGTCGGTCGTTGTACCACTTGATGTTCCTTTTACTACCACATTGACTCCGGGCATCGCTGCTCCCTGCGAGTCTGAAACTTTACCTGACACTGTTCGTTGGGCAAATGCAGAGGCACTCGCCAATGCAAAAAACAGCGCCAGGCATAAAACCTGGTATTGTTGTTTCATAGAATGATTTTGTTTAAGAAAATTAACACTGACTTTCTTTCAGGGAAAGTAGGCAACAGGCACCTGGTACCCGTCGGGTTTGGAGATTAAGAGAATTTCACGGGCTCGTTTTGATCATGATGTATTAAGCTGGGTTAGGTTAGTTGATTATTGGCTCTTGTAATTCTTCGCTTTAAGAATATTGATCGAATGTAGAAATTTTATACCTGTATTCAGTGAAGAAACAATCGAAATTTTTTTTCCTGTTTGCGCAAACACACGTCAAAAAAAGGTTACCGTGTTAGATTGACACATGTGCGAATTGACACATTCACTGAGACTCTGTTAGTTGTAATTCCACATTAAACACACACTGCTCATGATCCTTAAGTAAATAAATTTCACCTATACAGAAATTTATCTGCCCGCCGATGCCCCGACCTGAGAATCATTCAAAAGTTCATACTATTTTCGGCCGTCATTTTCCTTTTATGAAGTTAGAAAAACAGTTTCCGGTTTCGTTCTCGAATTCCTTAAGCGGCAAAAAAGAGCAATTTGTACCCCTGAACGCAGGGAGTATTGGGATGTATGTCTGCGGGCCAACAGTTTACAACGATGTGCACCTTGGCAACGTAAGGACGTTTCTCACTTTTGACGTCATAGCCCGCTATTTCCGGTTCCTTGGCTATAAGGTGAGATATGTCCGCAATATAACCGACGTGGGTCACCTCGAAAATGATGCTGATGAAGGGGAAGATAAGATTTCCAAAAAAGCACGTCTCGAACAGCTCGAACCCATGGAAGTGGTACAACAGTACACCGATGGGTTTCACGAAGTGATGCGTCAGTTCAATATACTGCCACCCAGTATCGAGCCCTCCGCCACGGGGCATATAATTGAACAAATTGAAATCATTAAAACGCTGATTGGAAAGGGATTGGCCTATGAGATAAATGGCTCGGTTTACTTTGATGTGACAAAATATAACAAGGATCATCAATACGGGATTCTCTCTAAACGCAACATTGAAGAATTAATGGAAAGTGGGCGCCAGCTCGATAGCCAGGATGAAAAGCGCAACAAAATTGATTTTGCTCTTTGGAAAAAGGCCTCTCCATCACACATTATGCGATGGCCTTCACCCTGGGGCGAGGGATTTCCAGGATGGCATATTGAATGCACGGTGATGAGCACGAAGTATCTGGGAGAGACTTTTGACATTCACGGTGGCGGCATGGACCTGAAATTTCCGCATCACGAATGTGAAATTGCCCAGGCTGTAGGTGCCACAGGTAAACAACCGGTTCGTTATTGGATTCACTCTAATATGTTGACTGTGAACGGGCAGAAGATGAGTAAATCCTTGGGCAATTCGTTCCTGCCTCGCGAATTGTTTTCCGGGAGCCATCCTTTGCTGCAAAAGGGATTCTCTCCAATGACAGTTCGTTTTTTCATGCTACAATCTCATTACTCCAGTACACTTGATTTCTCGAATGAGGCCTTGCTGGCTGCAGAAAAAGGATTCAGGAAACTTTCCAATGCGCTTGGCACGATAAAAAATCTCCACCACAAACGAGGTAACTCAATCAATTCAGAGACTGAAGAGGTTTTAAACCAATTGGTGAATGAGTGCTATGTCAATATGAGCGATGATTTCAACACCGCAAAAGTACTGGCCGTCTTATTTGAGATGTCCGCTCGAATTAATGATTTAAAATCAGGAAATCTTCCGTTGGAATCCATTAACGAAACAACTTTCGAGAAC
>DASUGQ010000548.1:0-4380 GCA_036273935.1 Cyclobacteriaceae bacterium
CCGGGATAGGGCAACAATCCATCCACCTAATTTCCCGGAAAGTTTTTTTCCACGCTCAAAGTCTTTCGCGCCGAGCAAGCGCAACGCAGCCCGTTCACCGAGCAGCCTGCAAATCCAATACCCCAGGGACCCTGCGGCGAATGAACCAAAGGTGCTGAGAAAACCGCCGATAAAGGGACCATATAAATAACCCAGCGCCGACATCACCAACGTCGCCGGTATAGGCAACAGCAAGTCCCCTATCAGCAACATCAGGCCGGCCGCCCAGGCCCAACTTCCATAATCACTGAGCCATGCAATGGACCCCTCCTGTGTAAAGGTATTCATGAGGGTATCTCCAAAAAGAAAGAACGAAGTGAGAACAAGCGCTGCCAAAACGATAAAAATGAGAAGGAGTCTCATAAAGTCAAATTAACTGTGCGTGCCAATTTACGACGTACAAAAAGATTTCCTATTTAAAATTAATCCGGTGGAAGGGCTCGCAAATCTTTATTAATTTTCTGGTCGATAGATTCATAACCATGAAGCATATTTTTTATGAGTAAACCCACGCCACAATCAATCGACCCTTCAACGGTGCCTCAATTAGCGGAAAACATTGTAAAAAACGTTCGCTTTCCCATGCTCGCTACAATGGATGGCAATCAGCCGCGGGTACGACCGGTCTCTCCTGTTCGCACGGACGGATTTGTCGTTTACATTGCTAATCTCAGGAGCTACGGCAAGACTAAAGAGATTGAAGAAAATCCGAACGTCGAATTATGCTATCTTGATGATGATCACAACCAGGTTAGAATAACAGGTGAGGCGGAAGTTCTTAACGACAGGAAATTGCTTGAGGAAATATGGAAGTCCAATCGGTTGCTGGAACACTACCTGGGATCTCCCGACAATCCACAGTTGGTTGTCTACAAGATCAAGCCGATACGGGTTCGATTTATGCTGGAGTGGGCATTGGATTATTATGAAGTACCCATAATATGAGAGCAATTCTTATGCTTCCACTTTGACACTCAAGTTGTCTCCAAGCAAGTTGAATTGCTCAATCCATTCGGGTGCGTGCCCGTCATTCTGTATGTTTTGCCGTGAAATCAGAAAATACAAATTCTGACTTTTATACAGATTGGGATAAAGGTTGAACTTTCGCAGCAAGGGAAATAACCGGTTCAGTCGTTCTATTCGTTTTGCACTGTTACGTTCGACGCTGATGGTCTTAAGCTCCTGGTAAATTCTTTCACCGGCAAGACGTGCAACCTTATCTGGGTCTTCAATTTTAAGTTTCCATTTTTCCAATTCGCCAAAAATCCGATCCAGCTCTTTTGTGTTGATCCGCTCAGTATTAAACCACTTCAGCAAGTCGGTATTTAGAATGTACTCAAATGAGGTTCGGTATGCATTTGGAATGGGTACATCATTACTATCCAGGGCCACCAGCAAAGGATAGTCGTGATTGTAAACGCGTCGAAGGGAATACTCCAGCTCTTCCAGGCTTTTCCGCGTAATCATATCCAATACCTTTCTCTTTTCGTCCTTGAACAACTGCCACAAGGTATATTTATCAGGGCCGAAATAGGTCTGCATCAGTCCGATCACATCACCCAGTCGCCCACCCTGAAAGGCATTGACGATACGCACTTGCATGCTGTGAAATTTATCTACCTGCATCTCCAGCGAGATGTTGCCGATGATATTATGCTTACCCATGTAGAGAACGCAGAAGGCAAACTTCTTTTCCGTACGCGTTACGTTAGACTTGACCTTCGTAATCCCCAAAACCAGCCGCTGCTCACCGGCCTCCTTGCGAATGAAGAATTCATTTGATGTGGTATAATTAAAGACCGGAAATGCCTCCGGATCTTCTTCGAACAAGGACGAAACGGCGTAGTGCATGCCCACCCGCTGCAGGTTCGTTTTCGATGGCATTACATAACGATTGTAAACCTGCTCCCCATTTTTCAACGAAGGAACGTTGCTTGGCGCTTCCGATAACATCGTAACAAATTCCGATTCCAGGTTCGCATCCGATATCTGGCTTGCTAACTGCACAGCCCGACAGGCATACTGAAGAATTTGAGTAGTTTCAATGCCGGATACCTCGTCAAAGAACCAGCCGCAACTGGTAAACATCAGCATGGCATGCCGTTGCATTTCGAGCAAGCGGAAAAGATGATTGTGCTGAACCTCAACGGCGCAATGGGTTTGGATAAATCGCTTTATGTTCTCTTCATCCCTGTTGAGGATAACATCGATGTAATCGTTTCGCGCTGCCCAGGGGTCCTTCATGATCAAAGAACCCTCAAAGCCGTACAGTTTGGCAAACTGATCACGAAGCCAGTTCAGCGAATCGCGCAACGGACGTCGCCACTCCTGAGTCCACCCGGGATGGCCACCTGAATTACAACCACAGTTAGACCTCCACCGCTCCACGCCATGAACACAACTCCATGAACTGTCTTCATGGATTTCCGCCTCATAAGTAGGCCCTACTTTATCAAGGTACTCACCGTAATTGGTAAGGTGAGAGTGTTTATTGCGATCAATATAATCAAGACAATACGCCAAAGCCATATCACCGTGTTTGTGATGATGTCCGTACGTTTCACCATCTGTCGCAATATGCACCAACTGCGATGAATCCACACTGGTATCAAATGCATCCAGGAGTGCGTGGGCGAATTTCTTTCCATCATTAAGCAGTCCATTGAACGCAACAGATTGAGAGAGTCCTCCATCATAAAAGAAAATTGATATAGACTTGCCAGACGGCAGGTTGCAGAGATAGGGACGCTTCGTATCCAGTGTAACATCATTTACAGCGTCCCAACGCAAGGCCCCGATCTTTCGGATGCTCTTTGCCTGACGTGGCGCAAGAATAGTGAACTTGATGTTGTACCTGGCGAGCAGTTCCAGTGATTCGATGTCAACTGCTGTTTCGGCGAGCCACATGCCTTCCGGGTGACGCTTGAAACGATGAACAAAATCCTTAATGCCCCAGGCAATTTGCGTTTCCTTATCACGCGAATTGGCGAGCGGCATGATGACGTGGTTGTAAACTTGTGCTATTGCAGAACCGTGGCCGGAAAATCGCTTGGCGCTGTCGATGTCGGCCTGCAGTATAGCCTCGTATGTCTCACGATCATTTGCCTCCATCCACGACAACAGCGTCGGACCAAAATTAAAACTGATGCGTGAGTAATTATTGATGATATTCTTAATGACTCCCTTTCCGTCAAGAATCCTGGAAGCCGTGTTTGGCGCGTAACACTCTGCCGCGATGCGTTCGTTCCAATCGTGATAAGGATGCGCTGAGTCCTGCACTTCTATTACTTCGAGCCAGGCATTTTCGCGGGGCGGCTGATAAAAATGGCCGTGTATACAAATATATTTATCCAAAATAGTTTTCTCCTTTAGTTCCGGCAAAAAAGGAGATGACGCTATTTATGTCTTTCCATCCCCTTTTTAACGACGCAATGTTATCCAATACACCTCATTCCGACAGGAACAAGTTATGGTAATTATTGACCAGTGTAATATAACATTAGAAATAGGACGTTATCAAGAGAAACAAATAACAAAAAGATCTGAGATTGGTTTCAGGAACCCTCCAGTTCAAATTCGTTAACCTCACGATCGAGTTTTAGAATTGATATTGCGAGCGGCGGCAACGTTAGCGTAATGGAAAAGTCGCGTCCATGGTATTTTACCGGTGAAGTTGAAAGCAGCCCGCCATTCAGTAAACCGCTCCCCATATATTTCGAATCATCAGAATTGAAGACCTCTTTCCAGTACCCCCGGTATGGCACACCTACGCGATAATGATTTCTGACTACGGGCGTAAAATTGCAAACAACTACAAGCATATCCTCCTTATGATCACTCTTCCGTTCGAAAATAATCACACTATTTTCCCGATCAGAAAAATCAACCCACTGAAATCCCTTGTGATCAAAGGCATATTGATAAAGTGCAACCTGATCCTTGTAAAACGCATTGAGATCTTTTACCAGTGTTCTGATGCCCTTGTGAAAATCGTAATCAAGCAGATGCCAGTCGAGACTATGATTGTGATTCCATTCCGCCGTCTGGCCAAATTCACCACCCATAAACAAAAGCTTCGTTCCCGGGTGCATGAACATATACGTAAACAGCAAGCGCAGATTGGCGAATCTTTGCCACTCGTCACCAGGCATTCTTCCCATCAGGGATCCCTTCCCATGAACGACTTCATCATGCGACAAAGGCAACATGAAATTTTCCGTGAATGCGTACATCAGGCTGAACGTGATTTCATTCTGATGGTACTTGCGGTGTACTGATTCTTTTTTGAAGTAATCCAATGTGTCATGCATCCAACCCATCATCCACTTCTGTCCAAAGCCG
>DASUGQ010000549.1:0-4943 GCA_036273935.1 Cyclobacteriaceae bacterium
ATAACAGCTCGAGTACAATCGAAATTACACCTGGTGATATTGAAAGTATCAGGACCAAAGTTGAAAACGTCAGAAACAAGATTATAAGCTAATAGTATGAAGAAGTTTGCTTTTTTTATTTTCTCAGTTTTTATTCTGAATGCATTGGATGTAATCGCCCAGTGTAATGCTGAAGCCTTTAGCAACCAGTGTATTCCTAAACTCGCGACGGGGTTTAATTTTTTGAAGAGCTACAAGGTTGAAAAGGGAGCAAAAGATGTCGTTGAATACTCGTATGTATTCACAAAGGGAACACAATATATGATCAACATATGTGCGACAGGTGAGGCTACAGACGGTATTATTGTGAGCCTGTTTGATTCAAACCGGAATAAGGTGGCCACCAGTAAAGTGAATGGTCAGTTCATCAGCGCTATTGCGTATCCCTGCAACACCACGGGGATCTATTATATTCAGTACTCTTTTGATGGATCCACGACTAGTTGCGGCGGTAGTGCGTTGGGTTTTAAACGATAGTACCGACACGTTTCCAACATGAAGGCCTTGCTAAAAGCAGGGCCTTTTTATTTTACCTGATGTCGAACCTGATCATCCGTTCCTGTTGACGACGGTCGCACTGGCTTGTGCGGTTGGGAATACGGTAAGGTCCGCGATCATAACGTGATCTGGCTGGCTGAGAACGTACAGAATGATATCAGCGATATCTTCACCCTTTAAAGGTTCTATCCCTTTATACACAGACCTGGCTTTCTTGTAATCGCCTTTGAATCGAACAACAGAGAACTCCGTTTCAACTAGTCCGGGGTTAATGGATGTTACTTTAATCTCATAAGCGTTAAGGTCAAGGCGCATACCCTGGGTTATGGCATCAACTGCATACTTGCTTGCACAATACACATTGCCATTGAGATAAACCTCTTTGCCTGCAATTGAACCGAGGTTAATAACGTGGCCTTTTTTCCGTTCAGTCATTCCAGGAATTACTATGCGGGATACATAGAGTAAACCTTTTACATTGATATCCATCATGGCCTCCCAGTCTTCGACGCTTCCGGATTGGATCGGCGCGAGTCCATGTGCGTTGCCAGCATTGTTAATGAGTACATCAATCCGTCGCCACTCGGCTGGCAGTGCGTTGATGGCGTTCTCTACGGCCTGCCGGTCGCGGACATCGAATGACAGGATGCAGACTCTCGTAAATTGTGAAAGTGTCGTTTTCAAAGCATCAAGCCGATCAACTCTCCTTCCGCACAAAATAAGATCGAAGTTGTTTTTAGCAAGCAGGCGAGCCGTTGCTTCTCCTATTCCCGATGTTGCCCCGGTGATAAGTGCAATTTTGTTTGCCATAGTTACTGGAAAAGAAAATATACGGTGATGGTGTTTGTGTACGCTGCCTTTAGGGGAGCCCCAAAAATGTTGGTGCTATTTCCAAGTACGTTCATGAGGCCTCTTGAAAATCTTATCTCAGGAGAGAATTTAAACAGGGGATAATAAAGGTCAAATCCAAAGCCCCCTTCCAGGCTGACGTTAAATCGCTCCAGCTCAAGCTTGTTGACGCTTGACTCGAGATCTTTTTTTCCAGAAGCCTCTATTCCCGGTGTGATCCCCCCAACCATATACATTCTCACATTTCCCCGGCGTGCAGATTTGTATTTAGCCAGAAAGGGAAATTCTACCATTGTGCTGCTGACAACTTGCTCATTGAAAGAACGATTTGTATAAACGTATTTCACCCTGTATTCATAAAAAGATACCTTCGGCGTTAGGCGAAAATCCAGGTATTCCTCAGCATGAAAGTTTACGATAAAGCCCAACGAAAAACCATTTGACCATCCGGGCTGTACGGCATATACCGAATCAAAGGCGGGAGTTACAAATTGATCAGCGTATTTGAGTTGCAGCGCTGAGCTGTGTAAGCCAATAAGAAAACCGTAGGAGATTTTTCGTTCGTCATAGTTTGGATTATTCTTCCTCACCCAACGCTTGGCCTGAGCAAACGAAGCTACACCAGTCAACAGGCAGGCCAGCGTAATTACGATTACTTTTGCCCGGTGTAAATGGTGCTTATTCCAAACGTTAGCGTTCTGCATGTTATTTCTTTAAATCCTACATTCCTTAGAATCCTGACAAAGTCATCGCCGTCTGGAAATGCCTTCACCGATTCAGGCAGGTAAGTGTAAGCCGCAGGGTCTTTCGATATAAAACGACCGAGTTTAGGCAAAATGGCCCTAAAATAAAAATTGTAGATCTGCTTGAATGGAAACTGTCCTGGCTTCGAAAACTCAAGTACGACCACATTGCCATAGGGTTTCAATACACGATAAATTTCCATTAGACCAGCTTCCAGGTTTTCAAAGTTCCTCACTCCAAAAGCAACGGTTACCGCATCAAATTTATTTTCCGGAAAGGGTATATTTTCAGAATCACCGCTAAGTAACTCAACTTTATCGGTCAGTTGCTTTTCATTCAGTTTAATTCTCCCTTGCGACAACATCCCCTCCGAAATATCAATGCCGATAACCTTGTCGGGATGGAGACGGAGTGATTGAATGGCAAAGTCTCCCGTGCCGGTGGCTACATCAAGAATAAGCTTTGGCTTGTGTGCCTTAAGAGCATCAATGGCTTTCTTGCGCCAGATTCGGTCAATGCCAAGGCTTAAGAAGTGATTCAGAAAATCGTACCGTTGGCTGATGTTATCAAACATACGGGCCACCTGCACTTTCTTTCCTGCGTTTTCCTGATTGTAGGGTATCACTGACATCCTCACCAATTCATTAAGAGGCGGGAAGATAAGGGGTTTGTTTTAATGACGGAACGAAAATTAGTTATTTCCAATAACAAGAAACTCAACCCTTCGATTCAATTCGCGTCCTTCCTTTTCATCGTCGTTGCTAGCCAGCGGCTTGCTTTTTCCATAACCTACCGCTTTCACCCGGCGGGCGTCAATTCCCTTCTTGGTAAGGAAATCCTTTACTGCCTCTGCTCTTTTTCGCGAGAGGAATAGATTATAGTTAACAGTGCCGATGGCATCTGTGTGGCCGGCTATTTCAACTTTGATGTTCTGGTTTTGTTGCATCATCCTTTCAAGCTTGTTCAGCTCATTGTAGGATTCATTTTTGAATGACCATTTATCAAAATCAAAATAGATATTTCTAAGGACACCACTCACGCCGATAGCCAGCTTGCGCATTTCAATTGTTTTGGTAAGTGTTTTCTCTTCGTTGGATGCGCCCTGAATTTTGATGTTTTGATTTTGAAAGACATAACCCTCCCGCTCGGCTGAGAGGCGATAATCTTTTGCTGTTGCGCTCGTAATGCTAAACTCTGTTACTCCCGGTGAACTCTTTCTCGAGGCCACAATCACATTGTCCTTTAATCCCTGTAGTTTTATGTTAGCATCGAGGGGTTCTTTAGTTTCAGCATCAATTACGCTTACGACATATTTAAGAGGTATTACGTTATTCGTTGGATTCACAACCGGCGTTGTCACATTAGGATCTTTAGCAACCACCGGTGTCGTCTCGATATTCTGTAGGCCTTCTGGTATCGTGATTATGTAAATATCCGTGTAACCCATTCCGTCTTCGCGCACCGACGAATAAAACGCCCGTGTGCCGTCGACGGAGGAAACAAAATAGATGTCATCGTCAGGCGTATTGATGGGATAACCAAGGTTTACCGGATCACTCCATTCGTTTGTCTGCGCATCAAAGGCGGACCGGAATATGTCATGACCACCCATCCCTTTGTGACCGCGACTACTGAAATATAAGTTCGTACCTTCTGAGTCGATGAAAGGCCCATCCTCATCGTATTCTGTGTTGATTATGGGACCAAGGTTTTTTACGTTAGACCAAGTCCCCTTGCTGTCCAGTGTTGCCTTGTAGATATCAAGACCCCCAAAACCACCTGGCCGATCGCTTGAGAAATAGAGAGTCTTTTCATCAGAAGAAATAGTAATGGATTTTTCTGTATAGCTTGAGTTGACAATACCTGCTAAAGGCTCCGGCTCGGACCAGCTGTTGTCCGCACTTCTTTCAGAAATGTAGATATCTCCTCCGTTATCATCCTTATAGATAAAAAGAGTATTGCCATCTTTCGATAAGGCAAGGTTGGAACCGTGGTATGGAGTATTGACGGGAGGGCCTATATTTGTGGCGCGGGCCCAGGTACCGCCTTCTTTGTGGGCTATATAAATATCCTCATAAGGTTTGTTGTCGTCAGCCACGTTTTCGTTAAGGTTGTCTTCGCGCCGGCGAGAGGTAAAGACGATTTCGTCTTCTTTGGCATTGAGCACGGGGGCGTAATCTTCATACTCGGAATTAATTTCCCGCCCGATGTTGACGATGGAAAAATTGCCGGGGGTGGCGGTAAATTCCTTTCCGTTTTCACATTCAAAAATCGACCGTTCAACGACGGCTGCACTTACCTTGTCGCTGCCCTGATAGTTTGATTTCTTCTTCAGCTTGTCCTGATATAGGGTGTAATATTGAATGGCCTTATCGAATTCAAGGCCGAGTTGATAACTCCGGCCAATTTTATACTCAATATCAAATTTGTATTCCGGATCTTGTCTGAAGACCCTGAGGAAGTATTTCACGGCAAGGTCCTTTCCGATTGTGCGTAAGTGAAGATCACCAGCGTCATAATTTGCCTTTAGGAACGTGGTATCCAGGTCTGCTGCTCTTACCATAACTTCGCGGATATCATCGAACGCCATCGAACCTTCGATCATACCTTCAGCAACTTCCACGTATTGTTTGGCTTGTTCAGGATCCTGTTCCTGGCCGTAAGAAGTAGTTAAAACAATAAAAAACAGAGTCAAAAAAATCAGTACTCTCAAGATACTGTGCATTGCTTAAAAAAATTTGTCATTAAAATTATAGTAAAAAACAATACAATAGTGCCAATATAGAAAAAACTGACGATTTGGCCGCATATTT
>DASUGQ010000550.1:0-3722 GCA_036273935.1 Cyclobacteriaceae bacterium
TAGTTTGCGGAGGACTAAAAACAAACAAGTGGTTTATTGAGAATTCCAGAATTCACGCTGAATTAATTGTAAAACATCTGAAAGAAAAAAGAAAGTCATTGGCAGGTCGGGAGGATTAATCAAAGGTTTTTAAAATAGATAAGACCTGATGTAGATAACTTTGCCCAAACAAATTCACATGAACAAGAAGTGGATAAAGATTATAAATGTCAATGCGCTCCTGTAATCCTGGCGGTAAGGGGAATGCGTTTTGATAAGATTGATAAAACTCATCGTCAAATCCGCCAAATAAGTGAGTCATGGCAAGATCAACTTCTCGATTACCATAATATACTGCCGGGTCAATCAGGCAGGGGTTTCCGTTCTCATCTGTAATGAGATTCCCACTCCATAAATCACCATGAACAAGCGATGGTTTTTCTTCCGTCAATAAGGTTGGAAGTTTCTCGTAGAGCGCATGAAATTTTTCGATAAGCGAAATCGGCGCAGCGTGTGAGTTAATAGCAAGCTTTAATTGGACATCCAGACGTTGGGTTGAGAAAAACTCGATCCATGAAATCTTCTGTTCATTAAACTGCGGCAAAGAGCCCATATAATTATTTTCATCCAGACCAAAGTATGGACTACTGGCTTTGTGAAGCGTTGCCAACTCCTGACCCAGAAGGTCCCAGTAATTTAAAGATCGATTCTTCGCCTGGATCAGTTCCATCACAATAAATTGATGACCCTCATGTTCTCCGGGGCCCAGTACGCGAGGAACACGAATAGCCCCAGCTGAACTCAAAAGTTTCAAACCGTTCGATTCCACCCGGAACATACCGGGAAACTTCTTTGCACTATTCCATTTTACAAAAAAAATTCCATGCGAGGTCGTGATTTTCCCGCCATTATTTATGCATCCACCGCCGATTGCAGTAAAATTTTGTATCGTAACAGTAGATTTGAGTTCCTGTGAAAGGAAAGTAGTGAGACCAACGGTAAGCGGCTGAGGCAATGAGTTCATTTACCTCTTCCCAGTGAGGAAATTTCCTCTTATCCCGACGTAGTAATTTCTCCTTGCTGCCGCATTGTAATAGCGTCCGGCTACTGCGTTAAGATCATTTCCTAAACTATACTTTTCGTCCAGCAAATTATCGACGCCAGCAAAGAGGTCAAAGACAAAGGCCCCTATTGCATGATGGTAACCCGCGCGAATGCCAATAAGTTGGTAAGCATCAGAAAAAGCAGTGTTGGCATCATCAAGTGGTATTTTATCGGTGTAGGTAAAAGTAATGTTACCATATAATCCATTCTTTGTATTTAAATCAAGCCCGGCTACTACGATGTTTGGAGATACGCCCGTTAAATCATTTCCACTGTAATCTGTTACTCCTTGTACATATTCCGAAAAGCGATAATGGTTATAGGTGTACCTTATCCATGGAACAAGTGAGTTAATTACCCCTTTTTCTTTAAAGGAATTCCAGGACAGCAAGACTTCCAACCCTTTTTGTGAAGTACTGCCGGCATTGACAAAATAATCGGCTCCATCATCTGTTCTGCGAACAACGATAGTTTCATCGAGTTGAAAGTTATAGGCGGTGAGATCAAAGGAGAGAGAATTGTTAATCAAACTTCCACGGATACCCAATTCGTAGCTTGTCCCTTCCTCGGGACTGAGTTGGTCATTGAAAGTGGCTGTTGATGGATAGAGCTCAGCGACAGTGGGCGGCGAAAATCCTTTGCTGATGCTGCCGTAAGCCGAAATGTCCTTGTTCAATTTTTTTAGCAGGGCAATCCTTGGCGATAGTTGGGGGTCAAAATTCTTTTTTTCCTGGAAAGGGGGTACGTCAGAAAGTCTTTTGTAACTCACGTTGTAGAAATTAAGGCTCCCACCAACCGTTAAGAAGAAGTCATAAGGAAGAAAAAATTCCAGTTGAGAAAAAACAATTCCGGTTGTTGATGTTATTTCATCGTTATTTTGAAGCGCTCCCGATACACCTCCATTGTTATCATAAACACCAATTGTGGAGTAACCTTGTTGAAACTCCCCGCCAAAATTTAGTTTGCCCTTCCCAAATCGGAACTGCGTATTCGTTCGCCCGCCGAGACTGCTCTCTGCTCTTTTTTCAAAATTTCTGATGGTAGGGTTTTCGAACTGCGAGAATGTGCCGTACACGCTCGTCTTGTTTGACCATTTATCATTCCATGAATGGTCGTGTGATATTCCCCCATAAAAAGTTTTGTTATAAACTGTTGCATGTTGTTCGACAGCGCCTGGGTTTGGTCCCCCGGCCGGCCGTGCCTGCGATGGGTCGGCGTCGTACTGGGCTTTTGTTAACCCGCCCGGCGTCTGGTACAACAGATCGGTGTAAAACATCGTGACGCCAAGTTGTCTTTTATCGTCAATCTTAATATTGCCAGTGAGTTGAATCGCGTCGCGAATCATTTGGGATTGTTCGCGATATCCATCCGCCTGCTGATGTGCATAGCGAACATCGAAGTTTGCATTTTCAGATACATTGTGGGCATCAACGGAATATCTAAGAAGTCCGTAGCTTCCTCCAACCGTCGAAAATCCTATTGACGTTTGATCTTCTGTAAACGAATCACTATTCAAAATCAAAACGCCTCCAGTCCCGGCTCCGTATAAACTGCCACCAGGGCCTTTCACAACTTCAGCCTGTCTTATGCTGCTAAAATCCAGGAGATTGAGGTAGGTATTTCCTCCTGGGTCGGTAAAGGGTAGTCCGTTGAAGTAGACTTTGATGTTTCTTATCCCGAACGGCGAGCGTAGCGTACTACCCCTGATGGACAATCGATAGCTACCCGGCGATCTCTCTTCCATTCGAACACCTGCAATTGTATTCAATGCAGGTAAGAAAGAAGTATTATTAAATCGCTCCAAATCACGCTCGTTCACTTGGCCGATGGCAGCGGGGACATCCAGAAGTTTTCGCTCGTATTGAAAGGCATGAACGGTGATTTCATTAAGAGTTACAGTTGTATCGCTCTCAGTATTGCTTTGGGACTGGGCTGATATCAGCAAGGGAACGAAAAGCGTGGCACATTGTAGAACAAGGGGTTTGAACATGATTGGAACGCAACGATTTTTGGGAGGCGTTTTGTAATTATACATTAACTAATTATAACTGAAAAGTGATTTTTCGTAACTTATCAGAAATCGTTTATGAAGACATCATTGCTAATTATGTTGACACTTATCAGCCTGCCGGCGATCGGTCAATACAATTTCAGAAATAGCGTAAATGCGGAAATGAATAGCACGGTGTCGAATTTAAACGCAATCAATATTGCGAATTCCGGCAAGGCTTATGAAGTTGCTCTCGCTCCCATCTATACGATTTTTCGATCAGGGTATTATGGTTTTGGATACTGGCAAGGACTTGCTTTTACGAAGATTTCTCCGGATAAATTTTTTGAGAGCACGTATTTTTATGACATGCAAGGAAACCTCCGGGAAACCAGATCTTATTTCAATATTAAGAGGAAAGGACAGGTAACTAACTGGAGCATATTAATGCCGACCTATAGGGGTAGCCCGGCATTTGTACATACGTTTTGATGTATTGTTTGAATTAAGAAGTGATGATCAATCGATTTGTATCAATTGACCATCACCATCTATTTGCAAACCAGCATGGTGCGACTATGATTTTTCAACTACTCCGCATCCCACGCGAGCACCGGCATTCCCGGCTGGCTGCGAAACGAAATCATCT
>DASUGQ010000551.1:0-9908 GCA_036273935.1 Cyclobacteriaceae bacterium
ACAATCCACGGTATCTCAGCATTTGAAAGAACTTAAAAAAGTTGGATTGATTAAGGGTGATATCGAAGGCCCTTCTGTTTGCTATTGCATTGACGAAAAGGTATGGGGAAAAGCTAAAAAGGCAATTGCTGTCTTGTTTGAGAGTTACAAGGGACAAGATTGCTGCTAAAAAAATTTCAATTTATTTATCGCAATATTACGATTAACAATAAATACTATGGAAAAAATTAAAACATCCGAACAGTTAAAGGCGATTGTAAAAGACAAATACAGCCAGATTGCCGAACAAAGTAAGGAAACTAATGCATCGGGATGTTGTGGTTCGACCTGCGGTTGTTCTACTGATGTCATTGTCATGGCTGACGATTATTCTCAATTAGGTGGATATGTACCTGACGCCGACCTGGGGTTAGGCTGCGGCCTGCCAACGGAATTTGCGTTGATTAAAGAAGGAGACACCGTGATTGACCTTGGATCCGGCGCTGGTAACGATGCCTTTATTGCCCGCTCAATAACGGGGGAAAAAGGAAAAGTGATCGGCGTTGACATGACCGAAAGGATGATCGAGAAAGCCAGGCGCAATGCCGAAAAGATGAAATATAATAATGTGGAATTCAGGCTGGGAGACATTGAAAATCTCCCCCTGAATGAAAATGTTGCTGATGTAATCGTAAGTAATTGCGTGTTGAATTTGGTACCTGATAAAAGACGCGCCTTTGCAGAAACTTTTCGGGTATTGAAAAGAGGAGGACATTTTAGCGTGTCGGATATTGTATTGATTGGAAATCTTCCTGAAGGTTTAAAGGAGAATGCGGAGATGTATGCAGGATGCGTTTCCGGCGCCATTCAAAAAGATGAATACCTTAACATCATTAAGGAGGCTGGCTTTACCGGGATCGAAATTCAAAAAGAAAAGGGGATCTCTCTTCCGGACGATATATTGAAAACTTACCTGACGCAGGAAGAGATGAAAGAATTTAAAAAAGGCAATACAGGAATTTTTAGCATCACGGTCTACGCTGAAAAACCCTAGGTGATCATTAGCTCAGGATTGCAGAAGGGATTAAGTCAGGATTTGCTACCTTCAATTTCACTTTTCTGCAATCCATGCTCTTACCTCCGTTTCATCATCAGGACCTTGGCAAATTGCTGCTGCGTCTAACCTGCGGAGGCCTTCTTTTTTTTCATGGGTTTCACAAAGTATTTGTGGAAGTCGACCATGTAAAGCGGATGGTGGCAGACGCTGGATTACCGCCTGTCCTGGCCTATGGCAATATTGTTGGTGAATTCGTGGCGCCATTATTTGTCATCGTTGGTTTTAGAACCCGGATCGGAGCGCTCATTATCATCTTCAATATGTTGATGTCAATCGTGATCGCTCATCGCGATATCGCCTTCAGATTGAATGATTTCGGCGGGTGGATGATTGAAACGAATGTTCTTTACATGATGACGGCAGCGGTCATCTTTCTGCTGGGCTCCGGCAAGTATAGCCTATCCCGTGGCAAAGGAATGTGGGATTAGAACAACTCTCATTTGATTTTGAAAATTATTTCAACAATCGCTTGACCTTCTATAACTAAATAATTAGTTTTATAACGTAATCATTAGTGAACATGAAGGAATTAACGAAGGCCGAGGATCAGGTCATGCAATTACTTTGGAAATTGGAAAAGGCATTTGTAAAAGATATAATAGACAAGATGCCCTCACCAAAGCCGGCTTACAACACTGTATCGACCATCATTCGTATCCTTGAGACAAAAGGTTTTGTTGGGCATAAAGCCTATGGTAAAACTCATGAATACTATCCGTTGATTGCCCGTGAGAAGTACACCAGGTTCTATCTGAATAACATGATCAAAGGTTACTTTGATGGATCATTCAATAATCTCGTTTCCTTTTTTGCCAAAGAGAATAAGATCGATGTGAATGACCTTGAGAAACTTTTGAAGGAAATAAAAGAACAGAAGTAATGAACGCTTATTTGAATTACCTGCTGGAGGCAAATATTTGCCTTTTATTTTTCCTAATGCTGTATTGGTTGTTGCTGAAAAGTGAGACCAACTTCACGTTCAAAAGATTTTACCTGCTGGGCAGCATGGTTTCTTCGCTTATTTTTCCATTGATCGAAATCACGAATAATGACTCGATTCCGTCCATTGGCAAAACGATCCCAACATATTTCTTACCTGAACTTGTGGTTGGGGACCCTGGAGAAGAACCGGTTGCAAGCATCCATTATTCATCATGGAATGTGTTAGCCTGGCTATACCTTTTGGGCGTTGTCATTTCCCTCATCGTGCTGGCAATCCGATTAACAGCATTGTTCCGGCAAATCAGAAAGGCCCGGCTTGTTGCACGATTTGGTAAAATTAAAATTCTGGCGTCATCAGATCCTAACGAATTTTCTTTTTTCAATTATATCGTCGTCGGAATTTCAGATGAATTGTCATCACTCGAAAAGGATCGGATCATCAGACATGAAATGATTCACGCTACTGATTTCCATTCAATAGATATTCTTTTTGTCGAACTCATGAAAACGGCGTTTTGGTTCAATCCCGCTGTTCATGTGTTGAAAAATATGATTTCCAGCGTCCATGAATTTCAAGCCGATGATCAAGCAGTGAAAAATCAGGATATTCAAATGTACTGCAGTTTGTTGGCGAGGATGACATTAAAGTCGGCCGGCTTGTCCCTCGCCAATCACTTTAATAAATCACTTACCCTAAAAAGAATTGCCATGTTAAAAGCAGTGAAAAAGAAAATGAGCGTGTGGAAGTATGCCCTCATCATTCCGGTCACCTTATCAATTTTCGTTGTCGTCGCCTGCCAGGAGCAGGTAATGGATGATCTTAGTACAGTTGTTCAAAATTCTTCGGCTGCATTGGACGCCCCAACTAATATTCAGAACAGATTAGAAGAATTGAAGAAAACAAACCCGGGTTCCAACTATATTCTTATGGAGCTTCATAAAGAAGGTCAGGAAAAGTTAAAAGAAATGGAAAAAAAATATGGCTTACCCAAGTCCATTGAAATTTTTCAAATAGGCGAAACGAACTATGAGGCAACAGGGAATCCAACGTTGAAAGGTGAGGCTTCGGGAATTGAAATCCAGCATCTTGAGAATGAAAAAGAGGACGAAAGGACTTTTGCCATTATTGAATACAATGAGAGCGTACAAGCTTTGTCAAACAAAATGGCAGATGAAGAGATATTTGTAATCGTAGAAGAGACGGCTCAACCAAAAGAAGGCATGAATGCCTTCTTTGAATTCCTTGGAAATAATATTAGATATCCTAAAATAGCTAAAGAGGCTAATGTAGAGGGCAGGGTGTTTGTTGAATTTGTTATTGAGAAGGATGGTGCCATTAGTAACGTAAAAGTACTAAAGGGAATAGGGCATGGTTGTGATGAGGTCGCTGTCCGTGCTTTGCAGATGTCACCACCTTGGAATCCAGGTCGCCAGCGAGGTAAGCCGGTGCGCCAAAAGATGGTTATGCCAATAGAATTTAGAACTGGGAATACCATTGTGATGGATGAGTACCCGACTAGCAATCAAAAAATGATCATTGAAACTGGACCCGTGCAGCAAGTGAATGGTAAAATGCTATTGACTGGACAAGTCAAAGATGAATCAGGTAATCCAATTAAAGGTGCCAATGTTATTGCAAAAGGTCAGACTTATGGAACGACTACTGATGAGAATGGTAACTTCCAACTGATGTCCGATAAAAAAATACCGCTCGTTATATCATTTGTTGGTTACAAAAGTGAAGAAATTGTGCACGCTTACGATAAGTTTGTGTATTAAGTACTGACTAAGAAGATAGCTGTTAAGAAGGCCCTCATATGAGGGCTTTTCTTTTGAAGAATATTTTTCCTGGCTCTGGGAAGTATAGCCTGTCAAGGGAAGGAAATGAGGGAATATCTTAATGCTTATTGAAAATGATTTTGATCTTGAGAATAGAAATCTGGCAGAACATCTCCATCATTAAATATTCCATAACGTAAGCTGTTTATCAAGATCAATAATTTAACTTTGAAAAGTTACCTCTAGGCATGCTAAAAATTCTCAACACCGGTCAGATCAGGGCGCTTGATGCCTATACAATAGAACATGAACCCATTCTATCCATTGATCTCATGGAACGGGCATGCCGTGCTTTTGTAAGTTGGTTCGTTGAAAGATTTGATGTTAGCAACAAAGTGGGCATTGTTTGCGGAACAGGTAACAATGGGGGTGATGGTTTGGGAGTTGCCCGGCTCCTGTTCGAATGGGGTTACCCGGTAAAGGTTTGGATTGTTAAAGGATCGGTCCCCGAATCAATTGATTTTGCCAGCAATCTTAAGAAAATATCTAATCATGTTGAAGTAAATGAAATTACAACCGCGGCGGATAGGGGGTTGTTTCACGATAGAGATGTGCTGATAGATGCAATTTTTGGATCCGGGTTGTCAAGACCAGCGGAAGGAATATATTCTCAGGCGATCCAATGTCTGAATGAAACCAAAGCATGCAGGGTGGCAATCGATATCCCTTCCGGTTTGATGGCGGACGCACATTCTAAAGGTTCAATTGTGAACGCTGACTTCACGGCTTCTTTTCAACTTCCAAAACTGGCTTTCTTCATGCCTGAAAATTACCGTTATACCGGTGAATGGTTCCTTGTGGACATTGGATTGAAGAAGAGTTTTATCAAAGAGGCAACCAGTGACCATTTTTTCCTTCAGCGAAAGGACATCAAGAGGATCAAAAAAATCAGGAAAAAATTCGACCACAAGGGAAATTATGGAAGAGCCATGTTAATTGCCGGGAGCTACGGAAAAATGGGAGCTGCAGTTTTGGCATCACGGGCAGCGATGCGTTCCGGGCCCGGACTCCTCACTGTACATGTGCCACAATGTGGGTATCAAATATTGCAGAGCAGTGTTCCCGAGGCGATGGTAAGTGTGGATGAAAAGGAAGACTCTTTCTCTGTGGTACCTGATACCACTCAAATGGATGTCGTGGGGATCGGTCCTGGAATTGGCCAGCATAAAGATACGGGTGAGGCATTTGGCAAATTGTTGAAGACGAGTGCGAAGTCAATGGTCATCGATGCGGACGCGCTAAACATTCTTTCGGCTAATCCAGACTTCCAGAAGATGCTTCCTCCAGATTCTATCCTGACACCCCATCCAAAAGAATTTGAACGGCTTTCAGGCATCTGGCGTGACGACTTTGAGCGCCTGGATAAGCTAAAACAACTTGCTGCCAAACTGAATGCCGTCATCGTCTTAAAGGGAGCTTATTCGACTATTGCGTCGCCTGATGGCAAGATCTATTTCAACGGCACCGGAAACCCAGGCATGGCGACTGGTGGAAGTGGCGATGTGCTGACGGGGATACTTACAGGAATTTTGGCGCAAGGTTACTCCCCGATTGAGACGGCAATCATGGGGGTTTATCTTCATGGCCTGGCAGGAGACCTCGCGGCAATAGAAAACGGAATGGATGGCCTAATTGCCTCTGATCTGATTGAATTTTTACCGAAAGCTTTTAAGGCCATTTGAGAAGCAATTCGCACCCTTTAAAAAAAAGCAGCTATTTTATTAAACCTTTTAAGCTGTTTAGACATCTATACATAGACCAAAGTGTCAAATTCAGAGATAAAAAGAGGAACTTTGGATCAAATTTTGCCGTATAGTTTATTAAATTAGAGAGGGTTTTTATATAAAAATGACTTTACGTTCGTTATGGATGGTTTTACTGGTGGCTTTTGCCAGCCAAGCTTTTTCCCAAGCCAGGGAAGAAGGCCGTCAGGCTTCCCCTTATGGGACCGAACGAACTGACGCCTATCAGGACATCAAGATATTTCCAAATCCAGCTCCCGAGTATGTAAATGTTCAGTTAGGCTCTTTAAATGCCAAAGACGTGCGACTGTCTGTCCTCAACGTTATTGGAAGCGAGTTGAACCCGGAAGTGGAAACTATCAACGAACATGAGATGAGGGTCAGGGTGAAGGACATGGCGCCAGGGTACTATTTTCTCACGGTCAAAGATGAGAACTCCAAATTCAAGGGAATCTATAAATTCCTGAAGCCTTAAGGTCAAGTGCCATTTAGAATTCGACTTAGTCTTTCCGTAAATAGTTCGACATCCTCTGCAGTAGTATCAAACGCGCACATTAGTCTGACTTCAGATGTGTGCTCATTCCAAACGTAAAAGAAAAATTCGTCCTGCATTTTTTGGGTAACAGCCGAAGGCAGGATCATGAAGATACTATTAGCGTCCACCTTTTGAGTGATCTTCAATGACGTCAGTTTTCTCAGCTTACCTTCCAGTAGCTTAGCCATGGCATTCGAATGTGAGGCATTGATCTTCCAAAGTTCATCACTTAAAAGTGCTTCAAATTGTGCTCCAATAAATCGCATCTTTGAATGAAGCTGCATACTTTGTTTGCGAATGAATTTAAACGGCACTGAATAGGAAGTATTGAAGAATATCACGGCCTCTCCGAACATCATTCCATTCTTGGTGCCACCAAATGACAACACATCCACGCCTACATCATGTGTAAATTCTTTAAAGTCTCGTCCCAGGGATACGGCGGCATTACATATCCTTGATCCATCCATGTGCAGCAGAATATTATGTTTTCTGGCAACTTCAGCAATTGCGGCGATCTCCTTGACCGAATACACCGTGCCATATTCGGTAACCTGTGAAATGGAAATTACTTTTACCTGGGGGTGATGTGGGTCATCCAAACGCTGGATACGGGCTTCGATCTGATGAGGGTATATTTTTCCATCCGTTGTCGGAATGGTAATAAGCTTACAGCCTGTAAATCCTTCAGGAGCCGTGGACTCGTCAACATTTATGTGGGCGAGGTCGGAGCATATTATGGCATTGTAAGACTGCGTAATAGCACGAAGACCGGATACATTTGCTCCGGTTCCATTATAGACGAAGTAAACGTCAATACTTTTCCCAAAATAACTTTCGAATTTTTCGATTGCATTTCTTGTCCATTGATCCGCTCCATATGAGGCAGCATGTCCCACATTAGCTTTTAGCAAGCCCTCCATTATGGATGGATGCACGCCCGAATAGTTATCACTGGCAAATGTTTTTCTTGGGATCATGCTCTTTTGAATAATTCATTGATTATTTGGTAGACACAAAGGCATATTTTATCCGGGTCACAATTCCTTCCGGTTCTCTTATATGGTTTGAAAAATCGATATAACCCACTGGTGTCGTTCACTTGTAAAGCTCATATTTGTCAAGATAACAGGAACACAAAATTTACTGCAGTAAGACCAAAAAACATTAATTTGCCTAACAAAACATTGCTCCATGGTAAATATTCTAGTGCCGACGGATTTTTCTGAACTCTCAAGGGTGTCCATTGATTATGCAATTAAAGTTGCAAATAAGCTGGGTGGAAACATCACACTGCTACACGTTGTTACGGTCATTCAACCCACCAGAGCAAGCATGCGATTAAGGCTTGAGGCACTGGAAGAGGAGATGATGCAGATGGCAAAGGAAGATATGAAAGCGTTGATTACCGAATTTGCCGGTAAAAACAAGGCGAATAAACCCATTGCTTTCGAAATTATTCAAGGGTCGTCTTTTAATGCCACCGTGAAAAGTGTTTCAAAAAAACTGCGCTCCGGCCTTATCATCATGGGAACCCGCGGAGCAAATGGTCTTAAGAAGGTTGTGTTGGGGAGCAACACAGCCTCCGTAATAGAAAGCAGCAATATCCCCGTGCTCGCCGTTCCTGAATTTGCAGAATTTACGAGTTTCAAGACTGTTGTCTATGCAACCGACCTGAAACATTTGGACGATGAACTGGAACTGTTGATACCCTACATAAAAACCTTTGAATCAACTCTTCACATTTTTCACGTCGCGCCAAGCGCCAGGGAGGTAGGTACCGCTGAAATTGCAATTAAGGATTCGATTGAGAAGACAGGATACTCCAAATTTCAAATCAAAGTAGCAGTGTCAAAAGATATAGACGAAGCGGTGGAAAATTATGTAAAGGAAACAAAGAGTGACTTGCTAACGACCTTTGCCCATGAACATAGCTTCTACGAAAAACTATTTGATCGTAGCCTTACGAGGAAACTGGCTTTTCAAAGCAAGGTGCCCTTACTGGCCTTCCGCGAAAATTAAAACTCTGCGTTGCCCGGGAATCGTGGGTATGGAATTACGTCACGTATGTTGGTCATCCCCGTTACGAAAAGCATAAGGCGCTCAAAGCCAAGCCCAAAGCCACTGTGAGGGGCGGATCCGAATTTTCTTAAATCGAGATACCACCAAAGGTCTTTTTCTGGAAGGTTGAGTTCCAGAACGCGTTTAAGCAGTTTATCGTAATCCTCTTCGCGTTGTGATCCTCCGATAATTTCTCCAATACCAGGAAAGAGAACGTCCATAGCCCGTACGGTTTTTCCGTCATCATTTTGTTTCATATAAAACGCCTTGATGGCTGCAGGATAATTATAAAGAATAACAGGCTTCCTGAAATGTTTTTCAACAAGATAACGCTCGTGTTCCGATTGAAGGTCAACACCCCATTGATCCACGAGATATTGGAATTTCTTTTTCTTGTTGGGATTGGAGTTTTTCAGGACATCGATTGCCTCGGAGTAAGTCAGCCGTTGAAATTCGTTTTCTGTGACAAACTTCAAACGATCAATCAGTCCAAGTTCGCTTCGTTGATCCTGGGGTTTGCTTTGCTCTTCTTCCCTTGCTCGCTTATCCAGAAAGTTAAGGTCGTCAGCACAATGGTCCAGCGCATACTGGCAAAGATACTTCAGGAAGGATTCCGCCAGGTCCATATTGTCTTCCAATTCATAAAAAGCCATCTCTGGCTCGATCATCCAAAACTCAGCAAGGTGCCGCGTTGTATTGGAGTTTTCTGCCCTGAACGTGGGGCCGAAGGTATAAATATCCCCTAATGCCAAAGCATAAGTTTCGCCTTCCAGCTGACCCGAGACAGTCAGGTTTGTTTCACGTCCGAAAAAGTCTTCCTTAAAATTTACATTGCCCTCTTCGTCTCTCGGAGGGTTTTCTGCGTTAAGAGTTGACACCCTGAACATGGCTCCTGCACCTTCTGCATCCGATCCCGTAATAATAGGCGTGTGGATATAGAAGAAGCCCTTATCATTGAAAAATTTATGAACCGCAAATGCCATTGCATGACGGACGCGCATAACCGCTCCGAATGTATTGGTTCGTGATCTTAAATGAGCGATTTCCCGAAGGAACTCGAGTGAGTGCTTTTTTGGTTGCAATGGATACTTTTCTGGATCACTGTCTCCCAAAACTGTTAGTTCACTGACTTTTAGTTCTACCTTTTGTCCTTTGGCCGGTGAAGGGATGAGCGCCCCCGTAACAGAAAGACATGCACCTGTCGTGATCCTTTTTAAGGTAGCAGAATCCATTGAGTTAAAGTCAACGACGCATTGTATGTTTTCTATCGCAGAGCCATCATTCAGCGCAATGAATTGGTTATTTCTAAAAGTTCTGACCCACCCCTTCGCTGTCACAATCTCGCCAGAGGGCTCTTGAGTTAGCAAATCCTTTATCTTGGTTCTTTTCATTTACTTAGCTGATGACATGAAGCCCGCAAAAAACGGCAATTTGAGGTTTAAGTACAAGTGTTTTAGTCTATTCCGACGGTGGCTAAAGCATTTGGAACGAAAATTGTGTTTACCGGATTCCGCTTATTTGATACCTTTGTCAAGCTTTGTTTAACACAACTATTTTTTGATGCAAAAGCTTGGACTAACCCAGTCGTTACAACAAAAGCTGTCTCCACAGCAGATCCAATTCATAAAGTTGTTGCAGGTCCCAACAGCGGAGCTCGAAACGCGCATCGAGGAAGAACTCGAGCAGAATCCCG
>DASUGQ010000552.1:0-10881 GCA_036273935.1 Cyclobacteriaceae bacterium
CAACACTTCCTGATTGTTGCCGACCAAAAGAAAACGGTTCACGATGAGGATTTGATCACGTTGTGCGCAAACACAACGATCTTACTGCAAAACAAATAATCGTATCGAAATACAGAACACGAAAGGCGTTGAGTTATTCAACGCCTTTTTTGTTTGAATTGAATTATGCATTTGCATCTTTGAGGTTATTGATCCGCTTTGAAACCTCCTCTTCCTTCCATGACTGACATAAGGCCCAGTGAACGTCCGGAATGACCAGCGGGACAAAGGCGTTAAGTTTCTCTGCACCCAGGGATTTCCTCAAATGAATCCGTTGTACATATGTACGCGCGCTACTTCAACTCTGTCGTTTGCTGAATCTCTTCCCGTTTGCCCGGACCAAACAGTACTTTGCCGCTGCGCCTTCCTGTGTGTCTTCCCTCATTCAATGTCACCTTACCATTGACAACGACATATTCAAATCCCGACGCGTACGCATGAGGCGAAGAGAAGGTGGCCTGATCCTTGATCTTTCGTTCATCAAATATCACGATATCCGCTGCCATCCCTTCATGTATCAAGCCCCGATCATTTAGTTTAAACTTTTGGGCCGGCAATGAAGTCATCCGCCGAATCGCTTCTTCCAGCGGGATGATATGGTCCTCGCGAACATACTTCCCCAGCACGCGCGCATTGGTACCATATGCCCTGGGGTGTGGAACACCGTATCCAAAGGTGACAATCCCTGCATCAGACGCTATCATGTTGAATGGGTATCGAAGGATGCGTTTGAGATCATCTTCATTCATGCTGAAGAAGACCATCTGAACACGTCCGTGAACAATCATTTCAAGGATTGTCTCGGCTTCATTCATGGCATTGGTTTTTCTCCCTTTCAACCGGTTGATCTCAGAAATATTTTTACCGTTAAGTGTACTGTCCTGAAGATATCGCGCTACGACGGCATAACTAAAATCCTTCATTTTTTTCTTCTTCAGCGCAGTCACCATCTCCATCTTTATTTTTCTTCGGGTTTCAGAATCATCAAGTCGAAACTTAACCGAATCGCCTCCCCCTGAAAAGACCCAACTCGGCACGACCGTGCTTAATGACGTACTGCTTGCTATGTAGGGATACTGATCAATCGTAACATCAAACCCTTCTCGTCTTGCTTTCTCCACAAGCGCAATAGTTTCCTGAGACCTTCCCCAATTCGGTTTATAAGTGACTTTAACGTGCGAGATCTCTACAGGTATGTCAGCTTCCCTGCCAATGTTTATTGCCTCACTCACAGCGTCCGACACGAAGTCACCTTCATCACGAATATGGGAAGCATAAATACCCTCGTATTTTGATGCGACTTTTGCCAGGCCTATGACCTCGTCAGTTTTTGCGTAAGTTCCAGGGACGTAGATCAATCCGGTCGACAATCCAACCGCACCATTTCTCATGGCGGAGGCGACGAGCTCTTCCATTTGGTGTTGTTCATCAGGCGTTGGATTGCGCATGCTTTCACCCATCACTTCCCGGCGCACGCTATTGTGTCCAATAAGCGAGGCGACATTCACCGAGAGATGAGCACTGTCCAGTTTAAAGAAATATTTTCCAATATCAACATTTGACGAACCACAATTGCCGGTGATCACCGTGGTTACACCATCATAAATAAAATTATCGGCAGTGGGTACATTGAATTCGTTCGTTTCAATGTGTGTATGGACATCAATGAAACCGGGTGCTACGATCGAGCCCCTTGCGTCTATAATCGTATCGGCGTCCGCCTTGATTCTTCCTATTTTAACAATCTTGCCGTCCTTCACGGCAACATCACCGCGATACCAGGAGTTACCGGTTCCGTCGACGATCCTTCCATTCAGAATTAGCAAATCATAGGCTTGACCCCTGACCAGGAAGGGAACCATTAAAATGACAAAAAGAAAATTCTTCATCCGCAGTTGAATTTAAAAATTTCTTCCAGCATTCAGATTACTTTGTATCAAGTAAGTGAATTCCAATATTCTGAAAACGTTTTAACTCCAGTCGGGGTGCCTTACCTTTTTATTGAATTGAAGTAACGCTTTGCAGCATCCTTAACTTTGGGCGCAAGAATGAAACCTGAAATCATGGTGGGGATTGCCATCAACGCAAATGCAATATCGATCAGGTTCAATACAACGTCCATGGAAACAATAGCACCAAGAATGATGGTCACAATATAAAGGTAATCATACCAACGGCTTTCCTTTACGCCAACCATAAAAGCAAGCGCCTTCCGTCCATAGTAACTGTATGAAAAGAGTGAACTGAGGGCAAAGACAAAGACACAAACGAGCAAGATCAGATCTCCTCCGAAAGGAAAGCCCTTTTCATAAGCGAGCGCAGTAAGTGTTATACCACTAGCTCCGTCCTCTTGCCATACGTCCGTTACTAAAATCGCCAATGCCGTAAAAGTGCATGACAACAATGTATCAATCGCCGGGCTTAACATTGACACCAATCCTTCTCTTACGGGTTCATTGCTTTTGCTGGCACCCATTGCCATTGGTGATGTGCCCAGGCCTGCTTCATTAGAGAACGTAGCCCTTCGAACCCCCAGCATAATAATTCCTCCAAGTAGTCCGCCAAGAAATGGATCGCCATGAAAGTGATTCGGTGAAAATGCCTCATTAAAAATTAGCTTAATGTAATAGGGTATCCGATCTGCATAGTTAATTAAAATGACACTGACTGACAGAAAGTGAAGAACAATCATTGCCGGCACCATCCGGCCGGCCCAGTTGCCAATTCGTTGTATGCCGCCAATAATTACTACTGACGCCATAATGGTTATTAAGACACCTATGCTTAGTTTCAACGTGCTGATCGAGGTTCCCTCAATAAGAGCTTCCGAAAAACCCATTGGCTTAAGCCCGATATCAATCAGCGCCTGGGTTAATTGATTTGCCTGGAAAATTGGAAGGCAGCCTACCATACAACAAACACAAAAGAAATTTGCGAAAGGCTGCCACCGTTTACCCAGGGCTTCGCGGATCACGTACATGGGACCACCCTGTATTTCACCGACAGAATCTTTGCCTCTAAAAAGACTTGCCAGTGTGCTGGTATAAAAGTTAGTTGACATTCCAATCAATGCCGTAATCCACATCCAGAAGATTGCACCCGGTCCACCCAACGCAATAGCTGCGGCCACTCCCGCAAGATTGCCCATCCCAACCGTTGAGGCCAACGCCGTCGACAAAGCTTTATATGCGCTGATTTGTCCGGGCGCATTTTTTTCGTCATACTTTCCTCGAATGAGTAATATGGCGTGACGAAAATATTTGTATTGAACAAATCCGGAATGTGCCAGAAAGAAAAGGCCTCCTCCAATAATCAAAAACAAAACCGGCCACCAAACAAAAGCTGCTGCCTGCGCCAGCGATTCCCGAATTTCCTGCAAAGCAAAAAGTTTATTTCAATAAAAATAGGAAGAATATCCTTGCCTCACCTGATGCTCAACGAATCTGTCCGCGAACCGGGGAGACTATTTTATTTCAAGGGAAAAAGAATTGAATCTAATGTGGATGAAGCGCATCAAATAATAGATGAAGAGCGTAAGGCCAATCATTTCCAGCGATTCTTCGTATGAGGCCAGCAAGACATACCTAATGCTATATCGGTCGTGAATGTGTAATAAGTTCGCACCATAAAGGCCAATGACGATCGCCCCAAAGACATAGATAAATCCCGAAACGACGAAACCGATGGCAATATCTCTCGGAAGCGCATTTACAAAGCGAATCAGAAAAAAAACAAAAATTACAACCAACGCCCCATACGGCATCCCCCAGGCATAATTCATGACCAATCGTTGACCGACCACTCCATACTTATTGAAAACTGTAACAAAAATATTATGAACCGAAGGGTTTTCATCCAGCGACAGGAGGAGGAAGGCCGCTGTTAGCAACAGCCAATTGTATACTTCATCCGATTTCATCTTCCTGATATGAAGTGAAATCATGGCCAGAACGATGAATGCGATGACAACTAAAATTGTATTGAAAAGGGTTGGAAGACTGGATTGGAAATCAACTGTTAACAGCGAGAAAATCTTGAACCCCAATCCACCTTTTAAAACACCTGAATAAAAAAGTAAAACGGCTCCAAAATTCAGGCAGAGCACTAACACCAGACTCACGGACAGAGCTTTCAGAAAAAGGCGAGTACTTAACACAAAACTCATTACATTGACTTAGACTAATCCGAAAGATACACCGTTTCATTGGTTCCTTCCAAAAAACATCAAGCAAACCTCAAAAAAAACAGATTTGATGGAGGACCAGACCATTCAATGCACTTGCATAACGTGTATTCATTTGATTTCCTGAAAGGAAAACGGTTGCGGAGACCAATTGTCCAAGTTATTCCCGATAACATATCAGCGCTCCCTACCGGAGAAGGTTGCAAGGAGTTTTTAGAGATGTCCTTAATCGTTAATCGCGATGGAGCGTTCATGCGATTAACGATTGCAACCATTCTATTTCTTCTGCCCTAATGAAAACCAGTTGCCGGAATCATCTTTGAACAAAGCCTCGATCCCGTAAAATTCTTCCTTTGGAGGTTTTGTGAATTCAACACCTTTGGCTTTTAACTCCTCATATGTCGCGTAAATATCGTTCGTTTCGAATACACCAAAACCAAAAGTTCCCCTCTTAACAAGGCCGCGCATTTGTTCCGCTGTTTCCCTGGTAAACAGCATACCTTCAACGATAGGCATAAGGGTCAACTCCAGACCCGGTTGATCGGGAGGGCAAACCGTTAACCAGCGCACACCTTCACCGATGGGTGCATCCGTATGAATTTTGAACCCGAGTTTGTTGACATAAAAATCCTGAGCGCTGTTCTGATCAAGAACGTAAATGCTCACATGAGACATTCTGGAAATCATGACTTTTCAATTTAAATATATTCCAAAAGTCGGATGAGAAGTTTTAACCAGCTTCTTCAAAATTGCTTTTCTTTCGCCAGCCTTTCTTTTCAGCAAAACATCCGGGAACATAATTGAGAGGCGAAGCATTAATCCGTTCCCTGGTCATTGCCTGTTGCCGCGCATACTCATATGGAGCCAGCCCGGTTTTCCGTTTGAATAGTCCACTGAAGGAAGTGAGGCTATCAAACCCAACCTCGCAACATGCGTCCGTTACATTAAGTCCTTCCTTAAGTTTTTCTGTTGCTTTCTCGATTCGAAGGGCAATGAGGTATTGGTGAGGGGTCTTACCGTAGATCTTTTTAAAAAGGCGAATAAAATGAAATTTCGAAAAGGAAGCTTCACCAGAAATATTATCCAGATCAATATTTTCCCTGAAGTTGCTGTCCATGAATAGCTTAGCCTGTACAATGCGTTTGTAGAGATAGATTTTTGGATGTGCACTTAAACTGGCGCTCATACGCTTAAAATCAATCCCCTCCACGTAATGAATTAATCCAGGCGGCGATTTTCAGCGCTTCATCCTTTGACACCTGCGGCATAGGCGCCATCTCTGTGGCATAGTCCGGCCAGTTTTTGGGTTGCGGATTGTAAATAAGATCCACAATTTTTTGGTTTGAATATTTCCTCTTCGCTACGTCGGCAAAAGCAGGACCCACCTGGCGCTTTGTTGTTTGATGACAGGCAGTGCAGGTATTTTTATCTAAAAGTGGTTTGATCTGATCATAGGTAAGTGCGCTGGTGACAACTTTCTTTGATGCCACTGGTTTTGAGGTTGGTTTTGTCCCAGACGATCGTTTCATGCTGACCTCGCTTATAGACAACTTTGCTCCATCCGGGACATTATTTAAAGTATAATACCCGGTTGGATGCAGAACAGAAATTCCATCCATCGTATGAATTCCCGTCACATTAATCTGATGTATATAAAACTGTCGCAGATTACCTAACAACAATCTCACTTTCAATCCATCATCAGATACTTTCACGCCTTTAATATCAAGAGGCATTTCATTAACCGGAGGACTTCCATAAACAGGGTGGTATTTGTAGATAAAACTTTTCCCGGAATAAGAGTCCAGATCTTCAGCGGTCTTTTTGTCAACCGGCAAGGTAAACTCAATTTCAAAACCGTCGGGCATAGCGCGTACGGTTTTCATCTCCAGAGGTACGTTGCCCGTCCAAACCAGGCGTTGCAAACCTGAGTTGGTTGACCCGGCAGAACCCCAACCGCGATTCGTTTCTCCAACAAACAAAGAACCGTCATGGCCCCAGCTCATTCGCAACACGCCACTTTGAAACTCCGAGCGAAAATCAAATGCCACACCCTGGTATTCGCCATTCACCTTTTCCATCACAACGCGCATGATTTTACTTTGTCCCTGGTCACCTACAAAAAGCTGTCCGGCAAAAGGTCCAAACGTGCCTGAATTTTCATCTCTGACTATTTCAGAATTCGAAATTCCCAATATTCCATGAGGTAGCATGACTGCCGGCAATCTTAGCTCGGGGAATTCTTTTTTCACCTCATATAAGAAGTTGGGATTTTTTTCATCGGCAATGTTTTCCGGTTTAACATAGTGACCATCTTTCTTCTCCCGGCGTTCATCAATCCTGGCCGTAAATTGCTGGGTGGTAAGTTTCACCGGCGAACCGGGAAGTGAACTCCAGCGCAAACCAGCAGGGTTAGCGATAAAACTTCCCTTGGTAACATGCCAGACACCGCCTGTTCCAACCCAATCACCTTGGTTGTCGGTGTAGAATAGTTCGCCATCAATCATTCCCAAACCACATGGCGAGCGCATGCCCGTTGCCCAGGGTTCCATTTTTCCATCGGGAGTGATTCGCATCGCCCAGCCGCGCCAGGGTACTCGACTCTCGCCGCGCCACCATTCTTCATCCCCAAATGCTACATTTCCGGTTACGAACATGCTGCCATCGGGGGCAAACTTGGGACCGTAAGAGTATTCATGATAATAGCCCGATAGCGGCCATGCAAAAATCGTTTCATAAACGTCAGCCCTCTCATCTCCATTCTTGTCGACAAGCCTGGTAAGCTCTCCCCGCTGTGCAGCGTACAAAGCATTATCCTTATATGCCAAACCCAACGGCTCATGAAGCCCGGATGCAAACAATTTAAATCGCGGTGCATCACCATCCTCCATATAGGGATTCTCCACAATCCAAACATCTCCCCTCCTGGTGCAAACCGCGATGCGACCATCCGGAAAGGTGGTTACACCGCCAACTTCCAGCAACACATCTTCTGGCGTTGGTAACGTAATAATTTTATAATAATCGTCTTCCCTCGGCAAGGGTTTATTGATCTGCGCATCTAAACCCAAGGCTGCCGACGATACTATCCAGAACAAGAAAATTCGTTTCATAATCTTCGCTTTAGTCGTTACCAAACTATTGAATACCTGATTTGATTTCCATCTACGGGGACAAGCAACTCCTTCTTGCCATGAGGTTGATCACGAACCGACGGTTTGGTGGATGACAATATTTTGATGTAGTACTCTTTGTCGCCGATGATATACGTTCCGTCTTCCAAAGAAGAAACTTCAGATCCTTCAGCCAGTTTAAAATAAAAGCCGGTACCACTAACATTACTGAAAGTAATTTCGCGGGTAAACGACTTGTCTTCATCCGTTGGGTAAATTTTATCTTCCACACCAATGCCTTTATAAGTATAACTAAAAACAGGTCGGCCGGTTTTCTCATCCAATGCGTAACCTTTGCTTCTGAAATCAATGTCATCGCTTAACGGAGAGAACGCCGATTGTTGATCCTGGAGGAGAGCCAACGGGGGCCCCGTGAATAAATATTCTGCCATACCAACGGGACGAAAAGAACCATCTCCGCGATCATGCCACATTGGTGTGGCGTCCACGAAGTCGCCCTGCCATACGCATACGACATTCCCGGCTTTCAAATCATAGATGTAGTGAATGCCGCCAGGTTCACCAACGGCTATGGTATGCGTCAATCGCCTGGAACGATCGCCCTCAAAATCAAGAAACGCTCGTAATAATTTAGGTCCACTTCCAACCTTTACCGGAATGGAAGCAACAAGATCAACTCCCGGAGGATAGGAATTAAATGTATGAAGTGCTTTCGGGTAAGTGCTTGACCCGCTGACGAACAATCCCAGCTGTGGCGGAAGCCAATTGACGTCCTTATAATAAATAATCTCCAGTGGATAGGTTCCCTTTTTTAATTGAATCACTTTCTGGGTATTCCCATCCACTATCGCTTCACCAGCAACGCTAAGCTTAGCCTCTCCATTAAATCGCAGTGTGAATTGATATTCATCATCCTGGGGGATGTTGATTGACCCGTTATAAACTACCGCAAACGCATCTTCCGTGCCGGCAACTTCCCATGTTAATTGCGGAATGGCGCCCGCACTCACCGGTTTACCTGTGATGAAATCATTGACGGATTTGAAGTTGCCATGAAATACTTTAAAGTTGATATCCGTTAAAGTCACCTCCGAATTGTGCATTAGCCGATAGCGAATGTTACGGAACGCCACGGGACCATGATCTCCCTGAATCATGAGCGGCCCAAAGGGTTTCTCATTATTTTCAATTGGCGCCCCTGTTAACTTAGGCACTTCCACATTGTCGTGTATTTTCACGCCGTTTAATTCAACAGAAATGAATTTTGCGTTGGCGATTTTTTCACCTGCTGAATTAAACCTGGGAGCCTGAAACGAGATTTTCATTTTTTGCCATAAGCCGGGCGCTTTTGCCACATTTAGAATCGGCGCCTTTCCCATGTAAATCTTCTCAGGGTCCTGTTCCCAGTTCCGATAGATACCTCCGATATCCGAAAATGCGGGATGTTTTTGTCCCCAGCTGTCAAATAATTGAACTTCATACCGACCTTGTAAAAAGATTCCTGAGTTTGATCCCTTCGGAATCATTACTTCAAGCTCAAGGTCGATGTCGCCATGTTCAAAATTGGTGACAAGATTATCCTTCTTTGTTTCGTTATTCACATTTAAAAGAATTCCTGTTCCACTTTTATAGGTCACCGCCGATGGCGCCTCAACAGGTGCTGTCTTTTTTTTCTTTCCTTTCTTCGTTGACTCAATTTCGGGCGATGGTTGACGATGAACATCGATCGTTGGATCCATCGTCACGTCACCCACAATGAACCAGTTTCCCGCCTGCGATCTAAATGACGACAGGTCATTAAGCGGCAATGTCTTCATCGAAGGTTGTGCAAAACACAAAGAAGTGGCGCATACTAACGCCAAAACCATTGTTGCCCGATCAGTCAACTTACTCGGTGCATAAATCTTTTTCATTTTCTGGTGCATTAAATTGAATACTTTGGGAAACACATGGAATCGAATGCTGTATGCATTTCTCTGCGCGGGCATCAGCATAGCAATTTCACGTGGTGATGTTACAATCGTTTTTTTAAAAAAGCCAGTAAGCCATAACCACACTTGACCCTTGGCAATCGAAAGGAGTCCTGACTATTAACGGCTCGTGACTTGAAATCTAATGCGAATAAAGAGCAATAATTCAACCAGATGGCGAACCAGTATTCCTGTTGACATGCTTCGGGGAAATTAGAAAAATGCAGAGCGTTGGACAAGGGCGTTTCAACTATTATGATTCGTTACTTATGCCTCTTTCTTTTCCTCGCCTGGCTTTTCGCTTACCAAAATTGAAGGAGCAAATTCGAGGATGATCGAATACCATTTTACAAGTTTCTTTATGTCAGAAACATAAACACGATCCTCGTCATAATCGGGAAGGACAGATTTCAAAAAAGATTTCAGTTCCCCTGGATCGGCATTGCCATCAATACCCGGATCATTGCCATACTCTGTATGTATTTTTTTCAAGACATCCTCTAAGGGAACAGTGCCTTCTTTAGATGTAGTGTAAATCGAAATTTCGCTCAACACTGACACCCGGTGATGGGTCGTGGCAACCATTTTTGTATGGGAAGCATCGAGCGACTCAAGCACCAGAGATGTTTTTGCCGGCGCCAGTACTTTGTATAATCCACCTTTGCCCGAGACGCTGGCGATTTCAGATAACTTCATAGAAAACAATTTTTCATCCAGAGGCGCAAAGCTAAATGAATAATATTAACCCGCCATGGCAGACTCAATAAAATGAAGAATCTCATCGCGTCCTTTCTTTTTGAGCGATGATGTCGTAAAAATCACAGGCAACTCCGCCCATGTTTCCTTAAGTTTTTTCTCAAACCGCTCCATGTTTTTTTGAAGCTCGACCTTCGTAATTTTATCCGTCTTTGTCAGTACGAGACAGATGGGTATCCCAGCGTTACCCACAAGGTGAATAAAATTTAAATCGATGGGCTGGGGGCTCAACCGTGAGTCAATCAAAATGAAAAGGCAATAAAGATTTTCGCGTCGTAAGACATACTCTTCTATCATTTTGCCCCACCCTTTTTTAGTTGCCTTTGCAACTGACGCATAACCATATCCAGGTAAATCGACGAGGTACCATTTATTGTCAATGAGATAATGATTGATTGTCTGAGTCTTTCCCGGTCTCACTGACGTTTTAGCCAGATTCTTACGCTTTGTGAGCATGTTAATTAAGGATGACTTGCCAACGTTAGACCTGCCGATAAATGCGAACTCGGGTTTATCATCCACCGGATATTTTCGCATGTCCGTATGGCTGGAGATGAATTCGGCATGTCTTATTTCCATCAGGCTGAAGGTAGTAGTTAAAGTAATGATTCAAGGCCAAAATACTAAGAATGTAAATTTCCGTAACTTTAGACGTCCTAAATATGCGGCCAAATCGTCAGTTTTTTCTATATTGGCACTATTGTATTGTTTTTTACTATAATTTTAATGACAAATTTTTTTAAGCAATGCACAGTATCTTGAGAGTACTGATTTTTTTGACTCTGTTTTTTATTGTTTT
>DASUGQ010000553.1:0-26705 GCA_036273935.1 Cyclobacteriaceae bacterium
CCTGAACGCGTCATTAAAAACAAAACGCGGTGAGTTAGTGTTTGGGGGACCAACCGGGTTCAATATTTTCAGTGCCGAAAAAAGTGGAGAAGATTTGCCTGTGCCGAGGGTTATTTTTTCGGATCTCAGGCTTTACCAAAAGTCTGTCGGCATAGGAGAAAAAATTGATGGTGTAGTAGTATTGAATAAATCCATTTCAGAGGCGACTGAAATCGTACTTCCACCAAACAAGAATTCCTTTTCAATCAAATTTTCTGCTTTGGAGTATTTCAATCCGGAGAAGAACCAATATTTGTATAAGCTTGAAGATTTGAATTCAGAATGGCTGCCGGTGGAATCAAAGAATCATGAGATCACGTTCAATAGTTTAAATCCTGGTGAATATAAACTAAGAGTAAAGGCGGCAAACATCGATGGTATATGGAGTGATAACGACGCTGTGTTATCCATTACAGTCCAGCCTCCCTTCTGGAAGACCAATGGTGCATTTGTACTCTACGCTTTCTTATTGATGTGCATACTCTTTGTAGCCAGGAGAGTAATTCAGCAACGTGAACAATTGAAATTTGCCCTTGAACAGGAACGCCGTGAAATTCAGCGAGTGCATGAACTTGATATTATGAAAGTTAAGTTCTTTACCAACGTGAGTCACGAGTTCAGAACTCCACTGACTTTAATACTGACCCCGATAGAAAAACTTATTAAGAGAGCAACAAATCCCGAGCAGATCGTTCAATTTCAATTGATCCAGCGGAATGGAAAACGTTTGATGAGTCTTGTGAATCAATTGCTGGATTTTAAGAAGCTTGAAGTTCAGGAAATCAAATTCAACCCATCAGAAGGCGATATAGTTTCTTTTGTGAAAGACACTGTTTTGTCTTTTTCTGATCTTACGGAGAAAAAAAATATTAAACTGGAATTCCACAGCTCGATAGAGCACATAGAAATGTTTTTTGATCAGGACAAACTTGAGAAAATCCTCTTTAACCTTTTAAGCAATGCGTTCAAGTTTACGCTTGAAAATGGAACGGTATCTGTAAGGATTGCACCATTTGAGGATGGCGATGAATCGTTCGTGCGAATTGAAGTAAAGGATACGGGCATTGGTATCGCCCGGGACAAACTGGATAAAATATTTGAACCCTTTTTTCAAAACGATCTTCCAAAGAGCATGGTCAACCAGGGGAGTGGAATCGGTCTGGCGATCACAAATGAATTTGTTAAAATCCACGGAGGACAAATTAAAGTCACGAGCGAAATCGGAAAGGGAAGTTCGTTTACAGTGTCGTTACCTTGCAAGCAAATCGCCAAGCCAGCTGATGATGGTTTAGCCGAGGGTAGTCCCACGGTTTATGAAGTGGCTGATCATTTAGGGATGGAAAGCTTAAGTCCGTTGAATGAACAGACCGAAGAGGAAAACAGCAAAACAAAAAAGAAGTCATTACTGCTCGTTGAGGACAACGAAGATTTTCGGTTCTATTTAAAAGATAATTTGAAGTTTTCTTATACGATCATTGAAGCGCGGAATGGCGCTGAGGGATGGAAGCAGGTTCTTGATCTTGAGCCTGACCTTGTTGTGAGCGACATTATGATGCCAGAAATGAATGGCATCGAGCTTTGCTCAAAAATAAAATCAGATGCGCGGGTTTCTCACACTCCGGTAATTCTGCTGACTGCCCGCAGCAGTGAAGAACAGAAGCTTGAGGGATTTCAGACCGGGGCCGACGATTATGTGACCAAGCCCTTTAATTTCGAAATCCTTGAAGCCCGAATTAACAATTTGCTTAAGCAAAGAGAAAGGTCGCAAAAGACTTTTCGAAAGACACTGGACATTAAAGCCAGCGAACTCCAGATCACACCACTTGATGTAAAGTTTGTCGAAAACGCTGTTAAGATTGTTGAAAAGAATGTCTCTTCTCCAGACTTTTCAGTAGAGGATCTTGGAATGGAATTGGGAATCAGTCGCGCCTATATATATAAGAAGATTCAGGCTTTGACCGGCAAATCACCGCTCGAATTCATCAGGACCATTCGCTTGCAGCATGCAGCACAGCTATTGGAGAAAAGTCAACTATCGGTAAGGGAGGTCGCGTACAAAGTCGGTTTTAATAACCCAAAATACTTTACAAAATACTTTAAGGAGCACTTTCATGTCCTACCCTCCAACTATGCTGCTTCCAGACAAAAGGATGCATAATCTGTGAGAAAGACAAATTTCTTCTGACTCCTGCAATCCGGATTTAACTGCATTCAGATTAGCGACCGACACCTGTCGTCATCGGGCGCATTTCTTCGACGATGTGATCGATTTGCTAAAAAAAATATTTGATCGTATACAAATAGGCCCTCTAAAATAGATTTTTCGATCACATCCCTTTCAGACAGAGATTTAAATTTGCGACATTCTTTAGGAACATGGAGCAACAAAACAAAAAGCGGTTGAGGTGGATTACGGCGGTAGAAATTCTGCTTTTTGCCTTCCTTATTTTTAGTCTGATGATTTTACTTTATATCAAGCTCTATCCTTAAGGTTCCCGCATACCACTTCACTTATTCTTGAAATGTCAGCAACGGCAGTTGTGCTGGAATTAATTGCGCCGGGTAAACTTGTGTTGCTTTCCGGTACCCGAAATGACCAACCGTGTATCGTAATGAATCGTTGTAGACATTTTATACCGCTCTTTTAGCCTTTTCGATACCCGCAGTAGACATCATACGTCCGCATTGTAGATATCTGATACCTGCTGCTCCCTTTACCTTAGCGCAACCGATTACAACATAGAAACAAAAAAATCGATTGCTGTTGCGAGAATTAACGTGAGAGAAATGCACTACAAGAAAAATCTTTTGAGAAGCATAACCATCCGCGACGTCAGCAGGCGCAAGTGGAGTGAATCATTCAACTGCTTTGGGTTAAAGATTGCCAGGGGACGAGTTCAGGCTCGGCCCCGCCTGGCGGTCGAACAAAGCGATGTGAAAATTAAGATCTAAGGCAAAGCATTAACCGAACCATCTTCAAACAATCAAACTAAACAAAACACTATGATTAGAAAATTCTACAGATTCTTTGGTGTTGCTGCGTTTGTGCTGTTTGCGTGCGTCATGGCGCATGCGCAACAGCAACAAGTGTCAGGAACCGTAAGGGACGAGTCGGGCACCCTAATGCCCGGTGTAAACATCTTGCTGAAGGGCACAACGATCGGTGCCTCAACAGATACAAACGGAAAGTTTGTTCTTCAGGCCGCACCAGGAGATGTCCTGGTGATATCCTTTATTGGGTATACAACTAAAGAAATCCTCGTTGGAAATCAGACCAACATCGACGTTACGCTCGATGGGGACCTCACTACGCTTTCGGAAATCGTAGTCATCGGGTATGGTGAACAGAAGAAGGCACTTAACACTGGCGCCAATGTGCAACTGAAGGGTGAGGATTTGCAAAAACTAAGTACGACAAATGCCTTGCAGGCACTTCAGGGGCAAGCCGCAGGTGTGCAGATAACTTCTACCTCGGGTCAGCCGGGCGAAGGGCTGAGGGTGCTCATCAGAGGTGCAGGAACAATTTCAGGTTCCGGTCCGCTTTATGTCGTTGACGGTGTGCTGACTGGCGATATCAACTTTCTTAATCCTGCCGATATTCAATCCATCGATGTGCTTAAAGATGCTGCCTCGGCTGCTATCTATGGTTCGCAGGCTGCTAACGGTGTAATTCTTGTTACCACCAAGAAGGGAAAAGGCAAAGCTCAAATAACATTCGATTCCTTTTATGGTGTGCAGAACGTGGCAAGGAAAATCCCCATGCTGAATGCATATGAGTACGCTGTAATCATGAATGAAGCAGCAGTGAATTCCGGAAAATCTCCATACTTCACTGACCAGGAGATGAGCCATATCAAAAACGGAGATACAAACTGGGAGAGCGCGCCCAATAAAATTGGATTAGGCGCAGATCAGGTGGCGGCTATGCAGGGAGGCACCGATTGGCTGGACCAGATGTTTGTGGAAAATGCGCCGACTTCGAACTACGTGTTAGGCGTATCGGGTGGGTCGGATGTATCTACATACTCGTCATCAGTTTCATATTTGTCGCAAGCCGGAGTCGTTGGAGGAAAAGACTACTCTTACTATGAGCGCTACAACTTCAGGTTCAACTCAGAGCATAAACTCTTTAAAGACCGGGTGAAGTTTGGGCAGAACCTGAACTTTGTCTGGACCAATAACAACGGGATTGCAGTTGGTGGAATTTACGGCAGCACATTGCGTGGTGCATACGGTGTGTCTCCATTTCTTCCTGTTTACGACGCCAACGGCGACTTCTGGAATAACAAGAACTCCAGATGGAATCCCGGGGAAGCAAATCCCTATGCTCAAATGGTCTACAATAACCAAAACAAGAACAGCAGCCAGCGGCTGTTGGGCAATGTGTATTTGGAAGCAGAGCCAATAAAAAATCTAAAAGTACGGACGCAGTTTGGTATTGATTTCAATACCAACGATGGCCATAACTTTACCCCTGTTTATGAGTTGTCGATATACGCGCGCAACGACACCACTACCGTAAGCCAGTATATGGGTAAGAGCCGCACACTGATTTGGGATAATCTTATTAGCTACAACCTGAACGCCGGAGATCATCATGTTGATTTCATGGTTGGATCATCCGCATACAACGGTAAGAGTGTAAGCATGTATGGTTCCAATTACAATCTCGCATTCAATGATCTTGAACACGCCTGGCTGTCAAACTCATTAAATAAATCAAATGCTGCCAGAATGAGTATCAGTGGTGGCCCTGGCGATGACGATCTGAGACTTTCATTCTTTGGCCGGGTGCATTATAACTTTCAGGAGAAGTATCTCATTAATGCTACCATCAGACGTGATGGTTCTTCAAAATTCGCACCGGGATACCAGTGGGGAACATTCCCTTCTGTTTCAGCTGGCTGGATACTTTCTAATGAGGACTTCATGGCCGGACTTAGCAACGTTGTTGATCAATTGAAACTTCGAGCCAGTTGGGGGCAGGTGGGTAATCAGAACGTTGGAGCCTTCAATTACATTAGCCCAATACAGTTTCAGTACATCAACTATCCTTTTGGAACAACGGAAGGAGACTTAGTTTCCGGTGCATATTCCAGCCGGGTTGCCAATCCGGGTTTACAGTGGGAAACATCCGAGCAGTTAAATGTCGGCTTTGATGCCACCCTGCTCCACGGCAAGCTCACCACAACGTTTGACGCATACAAGAAAACAACAAAAGACTGGTTGGTAGTTGCACCCATTCTCGCTACGGCTGGTGCAGATGCACCGTTTATCAATGGCGGCAATGTAACGAACAAAGGAGTGGAACTGTCACTATCGTACTCCGATAAATCAGGAGATTTTCGATATACAGTTTCGGTGAATGGAACCTATAATAAAAACGAGGTGAATGAAGTTCCAACCGAAGATGGCATTATTCACGGTGGCACTAATGTGCTGTTTGCAAATTCACCTGAATTCAATAGGGTGCAAAGCGGTTTTCCAATTGGGTATTTCTGGGGTTTGAAGACAGATGGAATATTCCAGAACCAGATCGAAATCAATAATTACCGTGATGCCGAGGGTGAATTGATCCAGCCAAACGCTGAACCGGGTGATGTTCGTTATGTGGACCAGAACGGAGATGGAATAATTGACAACGGAGATCGCGTCATGCTTGGAAACCCTAACCCAAAGTTTCTGTTTGGATTTAATGTTCAACTCGGATACAAGGGCTTGGATTTTTCTGTTCAAGGTTACGGTGTTGCAGACAATAGTATTGTCCAGTCTTATCGTGAACAGGCTTCTGCATTCGGAAACTATACAACGGCCATTCTCGACCGGTGGCATGGTGAAGGAACGTCGAACCGTTTGCCAAAAGTGAATGACTTCAATAACAATTGGACGAATTTTTCAGATCTGTACATTCAGGATGGCGACTTCCTGCGCATCAGTAATATCACCGTGGGATACGACTTTTCTAAGTTTATTAAAAGCGGAGCGGTCAGCCAATTGAGATTATATACGTCAGTGCTGAATGCCTTTACATTTACCCGGTACACGGGTATGGATCCTGAGATCGGATACGGATATAATTCATGGACGACGGGAGTTGACATTGGGTATTACCCACGCCCACGTACCTATATGTTAGGGCTTAATGTGAAATTCTAAAATTGAAAGACATGAGAAAAATTAAACTATTTATAGCTTCCGTCAGCCTGTTGATATTGGGTTCATGCAACGACTATCTGGAAAGTGAACCCTACACAACCATCACGGATGTAAACTTCTACAAAACACCAGAGGACGCATATAAGGCTCTTGTTGGCGTGTATGATGGCCTACAGAGAATGTACTCTTCCTGGAATGGTCTCGTTGTATTGTCTGAAGTCTGTTCCGACAATACGTTCGGTGGAGGCGGTAACGCAGATGGATATGGCGTACAACTGTTGGATGAGTTCGATTTCAGCCGCTCCCCAAGCGACAACTCAATTATGTTCGACAACTGGAGGAACGGGTACAGGGCCATTTACCGTTGCAACGTGCTGCTGTCAAAATTAAATGGCATTGAATGGGGAGATGATGAAGCTACAAGTCCTGTCTATGAAGCAGAAACCAGATTTATCCGCGCGCTCGCCTATTTCGACCTGGTTCGTTTTTTTGGAAACGTGGTGTTCCTTACAGAACCTTCCACTGAAAATCTCCCCCAGTCTGAGCCCGATCCGGTATACGCTCTCATAGCAGAAGATTTACAGTTTGCTATTAACAACCTTCCGGCTACCAGCTACTCGGCGCAGTCACCCTCCGACCATGGGCGGGTAACCAAGTGGGCTGCTGAGGCTTTGATGGGCCGTGTGTTCCTTTTCTATACGGGCTATTATCAGAAGCCCGACCTGGCTGGCATAACAAAGGCACAAGTGTTAGGGTACCTTGAAGACGTTATCGCCAATAGCGGCCATGAACTGCTTCCTGATTTTTCATCACTTTGGCCAGCGGCATCACTGGAGAATTATGCCGGTGAGAGAAACCCTGAGAATATTTTCAATATTAAGTACACCTATACCAGCAGCTACAACGGAGACGTTGATGGTAACCACTGGTTGGTTATGATGGGTGTGCGAGGCGGCAACTATACCCCTTACGGCCAAGGTTGGGGCGTAGGTACGGTAAACCCAAAACTATGGGATGCTTATGCCACCACTGACACACGAAAAACTGCTTCCATTATATCGATTCAAGACGAAGGAATAGATTTTAACAAGGTAGATCAGCGCGAGTACACTGGGTACTTTAACAAAAAGTACACGCCCATGTCTGACGATGCCGGCCAGAGTCTTGCTGTGAAGTTGGGAGGAGTAGACTTTCAGATTGGACAATACCAGGATCTCATCATAATGCGCTATGCGGATGTGTTGCTTATGGCTGCCGAGCTGGAAAGTCCAAACGCACAGGAATACTTTGATGCCGTTCGTGAACGAGCGCATGGGGCAAGCTTTACTTCTATACCTGTCTCGAAGGCTAACATTCTGGAAGAAAGAAGGCTTGAGTTTGCCTTTGAAGGAATCCGGTATTGGGATTTGCTGAGGCAAGGTGTCGATGTTGCTGCGGCGACAATCGCTGAGTCAACCATACTACTCAATGGTGGCGTAGAAACTGCAAAAACCATTTCTGCCTCTAACATTACTGGCAAAAAAGGCTTACAGCAAATTCCAGATTCCGAGATAACCTTATCAAACGGAGTACTTAAGCAAAATGAAGGTTGGTAAATAAAATTTAAGACATAATAATATGAAACGAATCACAAATTGGCTTATACTGTTTGGCTGGTGTGCAGTTGTTTATTCTTGCGCCCCGGATTACGACAACGAACTAGGGCCAGTGTTAGATCCTTCTACATTGCAATACTCCGTAACGCAGGAGGAGGGTTACGATAACAAAGTATTTCTGCAGAGTTTGACACCGGGCGTAATTCCGTATTGGGATTACGAACTTGGTACGAGTAATGAACTTCTGGATACGGTAATCCTGCCGTTCAAAGGAGACTTCTGGGTGAAATACCGTGCGATGGCCGATGGAGGATCATCCGTTGACTCAACGATGATTAGTGTGTCTCAGTTTGATCCGAACTATTTTGCCGATCCCGTTTGGCAAAATCTGACCAATGGTGAGTTGGGTCGTACATGGAAACTCGTTGCCGTACGCGCGGGCGACGCTAAGTCAACTACCTATAGCGACTGGGGAGACGCAAGTTGGGTCACCGCTGATTTTGGAGATTCTGCTCATTTTGATCTGGACAAAGGGTTCAATTTCATTCGGTACACGAAAGGTGTTCCAACGAAATCTACATTTAATGTCGATACAAATGAAGTGCTGACAGATGCCTATCTGGATACTCCTGGAAAGGCGCTTATCATCAATGGCGGAAACAAAATGCCGGCGAATGATCCTTCGAATGAAATGTTGCCGAATCTCAAAAATAGATTCAGAATCTTTAAGTTAAGTAACGATACACTCGTTCTTGGGCAGGGAGCTTACTATACCGGTGACCCTTCCGGCACCTGGACCTACTGGCATTGGTATCTTCGAACGAAATAGAGTGAGTGAAAAAAGTAATTGCCGAACGGCAATTACTTTTTTTCATCAATGTTTACATGAAAGGTAACATGAGGGTGAAAAATTTTGTAGCAATTATTGTTTTCGTCGCTGCTATCTCATGCAGTCGGGATGATTCGAAAACTCTTTTCTCAAAACTCCCCTCATCCAGAACCGGCGTTACTTTCAATAATGTCAATGTCGAGAATGAAAGCTATAACGTTTTTGTTTACGAGTATTTTTATAACGGTGGAGGTGTTGCTTTGGGGGATATCGACAACGATGGATTGACTGACATCTATTTTTCGGCAAACCAGGGCCCAAATAAGCTATACCTTAACAAAGGTAACTTCAAGTTTGAAGATATCACTGATAAATCCGGTACCTCCGCGAATTGGGGTTGGAAAACAGGTGTGGCAATGGTTGACATTAATGGTGATGGATTTCTGGATATCTATGTGTGCCGTTCCGCGGCAAATGAGACACATCAAAGAAAGAATTCTCTTTTCATCAATAATGGCGATTTAACGTTCTTCGACCAGGCGCAGAAATACGGTGTTGATAGTGACTCCTATTCCACGCAAGCTTCGTTTCTCGACTACGATCGGGACGGCGATCTTGATATGTTCCTTTTGAATCACGCAGTGTCCCGAATTGTTCGAAACTTCGATATCAGAACTGAAAGCAAAACTGAAAGGATTCCCTATGTGGGTAATCAGCTATTTGAAAACAGGGAAGGAAAATTTGTGGACGTAAGTGACTCACTGGGTGTCTATGGGCCTGCTCATAATTTTGGCCTCGGTGTTTGCTATTCTGATCTGAATAACGATGGATGGCTTGATTTTTATACCTCGAATGATTACACCGGCAGCGACAAGCTCCTGATGAATCAACAAGGCAAATTTTTCAAGGAGTCTCAGACCAATCTTTTAACACATATCTCGCGATTCTCAATGGGCACAGACATTGCCGATGTGAATAATGACGGGCTTACTGACATATATTCCCTTGACATGCTCCCGGATAACAACAAGCGTCAGAAGGAATTGATGTGGGCCGACAATTATGATATCTACAATGAAATGGTGCGAAACGGACTTCATCATCAATTCATGAGAAATATGCTGCACCTCAATAACGGCAAAGGATATTTCAGTGAGATTGGACAGCTTGCCGGCGTCTCGAATACTGACTGGAGTTGGTCTGCACTTTTCGCCGACTACGACAACGACGGTATGCAAGATTTGTTTGTCTCCAACGGTTACAAAAGAGACTATACGAATAATGACTTCGCAAAGTACAGAGCTAACCAGTTGGTCGCAAGGAATGCAGGTCAAAAGTCTGACAACTACATGACGATGCTTGAAAAAATGAAGTCGACGAAGATCCACAACTATCTCTTCAAAAATGAAAATGGATTGATGTTCTCCAATGTTTCAGAAGAATGGGGGATGGGTGAATTGAACCTGTCGAACGGCGCGGCGTACGGCGATCTTGACAATGATGGCGATCTTGATCTTGTTATTAACAATATGGATGAAAAGGCGGGCATCTATCGGAATAACTCGAATGCGTTGAATCAAAACCGATATCTGAAAGTTCACCTGAAAGGCCAGGGTAAAAATACACTTGGTATCGGATCAAAAGTTACGGCTTACGCTAATGGAAATCTTATGATGCGTGAGCTTTGTCCATATCGCGGATTTCAATCCTCCGTTGAACCAACACTTTCTTTTGGCGTAGGCGACGAGACAATGCTTGATTCGCTGGTGGTCGAGTGGCCCACTGGAAGAAGGCAGCGTTTGACGAATGTACATACGAATCAAACCCTGGTTGTTCGGGAAGATGTTAACATTTCTCTCCCTCCGGCAAATGCGGGATCTGCAGGGGAAATGTTTCGCGAAGAATCATCAGTTGCCTTTACGCATCACGAAAACAATTTTATTGATTTCAAATATCAGCCGCTTTTGACAAGAATGTATTCTACTCAAGGCCCGGCTGTAGCGACCGGTGACATCAACGGAGACGGTCTGCCGGACTTTTATTTCGGAGGAGCAAAGGATCAGGAGGGTGAAATTCATATTCAAGACACGAATGGAAAATTCAGAAAAAAGGTTGTCGCCGCTTTTCTTGACGGAAAGGGTTCTGAAGATATCGATGCAATATTTTTTGATGCAGACAATGACAATGATTTGGATTTGTATGTGGTTACTGGTGGTTACGAATTTATGGGGAACGATGCACTACTCGAAGACAAGTTTTATATCAACGATGGCATTGGAAATTTTACGCAAAGACAGCTTCCATCAATGCGTTCGAGTGGATCATGTGTTGAGCCATCAGACTTTGATCAGGATGGTGATATTGATCTTTTTATCGGGGGGAGAATCATTCCAGGACGTTATCCCGAGGCCCCGGAGAGCTTTTTGCTAGAGAACAATGGCAACGGTGAGTTTTCAATTGTCACGCAGAAGGTTTGCCCTCAATTAACAAGTATCGGCATGGTAACAGATGCTGCCTGGGTAGATTTGAACAACGACAAACACGACGACCTGATCGTCGCAGGGGAATGGATGCCAATCAAAATATTCACCAGTCAGGGCGGGAAGCTTGTAGAGAACACGAATGAATATTTTCGCGTATTAACTAATGGACTTTGGAACACCGTTCTCGTGCATGATTTTGATCACGACGGTGATGCGGATTTCATCGCTGGAAACAATGGATTAAACAATCAAATCAAACCAACTGAAGCGAGGCCGGCTACTCTCTATTATAATGATTTTGATGCCAATGATTCGGTCGATCCACTATTGTGCTACTTCGTCCAGGACAAAAGCTATCCCTTTCCGACAAGAGATGAGTTGACCGAGCAATTGCCAGCCTTCAAGAAGAAATTCCCCAAGTATGCCGACTACGTTACAGCCGGACTTGAGGATATTCTTTCTGTTGAGGCCATTGAAAACTCATCAAAGCTGAATGCTTATCACTTTGAGACAACATACTTCCGAAACGATGACGGCGTTTTTACGCCCGTCAAATTGCCAATTGAACTACAGTTTGCTCCGGCCTTTGCGTTCGCTGTAATGGATATTAACAACGATGGCAAGGACGATTTGATTACAGGTGGTAACTTAACAGGCACGCGCGCGCGAACCGGGCTTTTAAAAGGCAATAATGGGTTTGTTTTTCTTGGCGATAACAGGGGCAATTTTCAATTTGTCAAACCGTACCGCGCCGGAATAAGTCTTTCCGACGATGTTCGCAAGATCGTGACAATCGGAGATCGCGTATTTTTTGCCATCAATGATGGTCGTGTCAAATCATTCACCGTCAACCCGACCGATGGACGCTCGACACCGGAACCGTCAATTGTATTAGTGAAGGGAGGAGAGTAGCCTTGAAAAAGTGGGCCAAGCACGAGACTGAAGCGCAATTCAAAATATCGAAACAAAACATAAACGGATTTGCCCAGGAAGTCAAATAATTTGTTATTGTTGTCAAAAAAAGAAATGAGATTATCAGTTTTTTGCTTTTTGTCCCTTTTGCTCACCAGTTCAATTTCAGGCGCACAAGATCGTTATCAACCCACCTGGTCATCATTAAAGGACTATCAATGCCCCGAGTGGTTTAAAGACGCCAAGTTTGGAATTTTTATTCATTGGGGTGTTTACTCAGTTCCAGGGTTTAGCAATGAATGGTATCCACGTAACATGTATCTGAAAGACTCCAAAGAGTTTAAATATCATTTAGAGAAGTATGGTTCGCAAAAGACATTTGGTTACAAAGATTTTATTGCGATGTTCAAAGCGGAGAAATTTAATGCTGATCAGTGGGTGGAGCTTTTTAAAAAGTCGGGAGCCAAATACATCGTCCCTGTCGCCGAGCATCATGACGGCTTTGCCATGTATAAAACTGCCCTCTCTAAATGGAATGCATTCGAAATGGGGCCAAAGCGGGACATCATTGGTGAATTGGCCGATGCGGCCCGAAAGGAAGGACTTGTCTTTGGATTGTCGTCTCATCGAATAGAGCATTGGTGGTTCATGAACGGCGGCAGGAAATTCGACTCTGATGTAAATGATCCGGTGTACGCAGATTTCTATGGACCGGCAAGAGAGGAGAATGAAACACCTTCGCCGGAGTACATGAATGATTGGCTTCTACGCAATGCAGAGTTGGTCGATAAGTATCACCCCCAGCTATTCTGGTTTGATTGGTGGATCGAGCAGCCTGCACTTGACCCTTACAGGAAATCTTTTGCTTCTTACTACTACAACAAAGGACTTGAGTGGAACAAAGGTGTTGTGATCAATTATAAGAATTCGGCCTTTCCGGATGGAACTGCCGTATACGATATCGAACGCGGCAGCAGTAAAGCAACCCGTAAGTATCCATGGCAAACCGATACCTCCATCGGAAAAAAATCGTGGGGTTATATTGAGGGGGAAGACAATAAAAAGCCTAATGATCTTATTGATATGATGGTCGATATCGTAAGTAAAAATGGAAACTTACTGTTGAACATTGGTCCCAAGCCTGATGGAACAATTACGGATGAACAGCAAGAAGTTTTGCTTGAAATCGGGAAGTGGCTGCAAGTAAATGGAGTGGCTATTTATGGAACAAGGCCATGGAAGATATCTGGTGAAGGTCCGACGGAAAACCTCGACGAGAGTATTAAGTTCAACGAATACAAATTTGAAGGATATCTATCAAAGGACATTCGATTCACCACCAAGGGTGATTCCCTTTTCGTAATTGTATTGGACATCCCAAAGGAGCCCATCATCGTCCATTCGTTATCAAGCAATTCGGGTAACGGTAAGATCAAACAGGTAGAGTTGATCGGAAGTGACGAAAAGATCGCGTGGGCACAAAAGGACAAAGGTCTGACGATACAGCCTTCTAAAAAGTATCCGACAGAAAGTGCGGTCGCCTACAGGATTCTTTTTCGATAAGAATCAGATGCTGGCCAAAATCGATTCCACTCCGGACAGATAGGATCTTTCAAGTACGTTGCACCATAGTACTCAGCATAACCAGTTACTCAAATAAATATCGGTTTGTTTACGGATTATGTATTTTCACTCACCCCCGATACTAAATGTCTGTAAACGGAAAAGATTTTTAGGTTTGTGTTGGCGAAACAAAAGTTAGCTATACGTCAATGATTTGTTCGCCTGGAGTTGATGAAATTCCAGCTACGTTATCGCCAGACTTCAACAAAAGAGCATTGTCCTGACATCGGCATATTGATCAGTTTCAAATTGCTGCCTATCCTTTTTTGGAAAAGGAATCTCCAACTTTCAGTGTAATAATTGGTAGATTTCACTTGCAATCGGGACATTCAAAATATTAAACTCGTCCACCGGGGCGTGCATTGAACGGTGATCCATTGATTTGGCCCTTACGCTCGAGCGTGGTGAATCATGTTTGTTCCGGTGGGGTGAAAATCGAGACGATGTTTGCAGCGTCCTCCCATGCGTCTCGTTGTTCCCTCACGAGAAGATGAGCGATGCCTCAAGGAGGACAAAGAACGAAGAGCACTTAAAGATTGACGAATGAAGAGATGTTGAAATAGCTCATCAGTCCCATCATTTTTGTAGAGCCATTTCCACGAATCATCCGCGGTAAAGAACTCGCACATTCCAATGGATCATTCATTTTGTAAGCCCGCACGGCCTGTTGATTCCGGCCTGTTTTTTTCATGAATGTAAATGACATTTTCAACACCGAGCTGAAATGGCACGACTTCCTCTACCGTCCTGTGGCAGGTTATGCGCTCTCCGACGGGTTGCGTGGCATAGGAGCACATATGGTTCCTTTCACACGGCAACGATTACCGCCATTATTTGGATCGCCACACTGTTACCGAAAGCAGATGGTTATGCGCAAAAAAATCTTCCACCCGAAATTGTTGGGCAACGCTACCTTGTCGTTTCCGCGGGGAGTCCCCTTAAGATCACTTTCGATGACCTGGAAGTCATCGATCCGGACGATTCCTATCCCGAAGGATTTACATTGACAGTGCTCGAAGGGGGAAGTGGCATCGTTGACCTTTCAGGAAATGTCGTAGTCCCAAATGTGAATTTCGGTGGGAATCTGGAAGTTCCTGTGATAGTGAACGATGGCGAGGATGACAGCAATCAATTCAATCTCGTTATTGGCGTCACCAGCGCTAACGGTAGCAACGGAGGAGGTAAAGGGAAGGGAAAGGGAAATGAGAATCAGGGTGGAAATGGTGGCAACGGAAATCAGGGCGGAGGTAACGGAAATGGTAATCAAGGAGGAGGAAACGGCAACCAGGGGGGAGGTAATGGCACTGAAGGGGGTGGAAATGGGAACCAGGGTGGAGGAAATGGAAACGGCAGTCAAGGAGGAGGAAATGGAAATCAAGGTGGAGGAAACGGTGGCGAAGGGAGTGGTGGTGGAGCAAGTAATCCTCGTGCCAATATTGCGCCCGTGATTACCGGACAACGCGACATCACAACGGCCATGAATGTCTCCATCGATATCGTTCTGAGCATGTTGAAGGTGACCGATCCAGATAATATCTATCCCGACGAATTCGCCCTTACAGCGTTCGGAGGGTCAAACTATTCATTGGATGGCAACCGACTTACCCCTGCAAAAAACTTTACTGGCACACTTCAGGTGGGGGTACTGGTAAGTGACGGAATCGCCAAAAGCAATGTCTTTCCGTTGCAGATTGCGGTCAGGGCCGGAAACATTCCACCGCAAATTATCGGGCAAAAGGTCCTGACGACTCCGGAAGATACCGGCATCACGATTGGCTTTGATGACCTGACAGTATTCGATCCCGACAGTTCATATCCCGAAGGTTTTACACTGCGGCTCGTTGATGGAAATAATTTCGCAGTGGAGAACAGAACCATTACGCCGGATGAAAATTTTTCCGGTACCCTCACCGTAATGGCAACGGTCAATGATGGACAATTAAGCAGCGTGCCCTACGCGTTGATCATCAACGTGCTTCCGTCCAATGACGCTCCCGTAATTCGAAACCTTGAGCAGAATCCTTTGGGTTACTTTGCCAACGCGGGTCCGGCTGTCGTAACACAACGCATAGAGGTTATAGATCCCGATGGCGAGAACATCGCGGTCGCGGAAATATCATTTGACATGGAATCGTATTTACCGGGTCATGATATCCTAGCCTATGACCCCTCACAGTTTTCAGAACTACCGATCGAATCCGTCTTTGACCTGGAGACGGGCACACTCTTTTTGATTGGCAGTGCCCCTGCCGCCGCCTTTCAGAAAGCCATTCGTGCGGTGACTTATTCATTTACGAATGAGGATATGGTGGACGTAAACAATGCAACCAAAACGCTGTACTTTTCGGTAAGGGACGGCGACGTTGACAGCAATACAGAATCGCGCGACATCGACTTCACCGGGCGGATTGACCTGGATGTGCCGCACGTCTTCACTCCTAACGGCGATATGTCAAACGACACATGGTCTGTCACACCGCTCCAGAATTCTGATGATTATTCCGGGGCCGTCACGCGTGTCTACAACATCCGCGGTCAGTTGCTTTATGAAGCCAGCGGCTTTGAATGGGAATGGGACGGAAAATATCAGGGGCAATACCTGCCGAGTGATACATACTACTATGTGATCTCCCTTAATTCAGGTGTTCGGTTGTCGAACTACAATGGCATTGTGACGATTTTGAGGTGAGTGTGACAAAGTCAAAACCCTGGCGGGCAAGAAATTCTCAAACGTGTGGAGTTTCGCTGTGAATGATCTCCCGTTGATGGGCACGATTTTAATCCTCCTGAAAAGCTTTCTTTTTGACTGGACAATCAAGAAACGCGCGGAGTTTGTTGGAATTGCCATTCACCCTAATTGTAGAACATTCCTAAAATTCCACCGTAAATCAGGTGCGCTAGTAGCGTTGCAAGGGGTGTCCCCTTTCCGTAATTAAGGGCAAGAAAACCTGGAGGTTCCAGTTGTCGTGTAGGTGTTGGCCCTTGAAGTGGTCTCGCCATTCGTGGGTGAAGATAATTTATGATTTGTATTCCCACCGTTAGAACAAAGGACGCATGAACGAATCCGATCGATAGCCCAAACCACCAGGTTTTCAGTTGTGAGCTTTCAAATGCAGCACCGTAAGCGAATGCGAAAATCCATCCCGTGATCAAGTGTATTACAAAGCCAATCCAGGGAGCTTTGTTTCTGTTTGGCGTAAACATACTCCCCAGGAGAAAGGGAAGATCCATTCTCGTCAGGCCGAGATATTTTGCAGTTGTCATGATGGTTGTAAGGATCAGGGTGGCTGCGAAACCCCAAAGCATCAAGTTAGAAACGTTCAGTCCCATGTTTATTTTTTTTTACTTCTTCACTTATTGCTATCGCACCATTGATTAATCCAATGTGAGTAAAACCTTGCGGGAAATTTCCAATGAGTTCGTGAGAGTCAGGGTCTATTTGCTCGGAGAAGAGTCCGCATGCACCAGCGTGGTGCAAGGTGGTTTCGAATACTTCGATTCCACGTTTGATTTTTCCGGAACGAACAAGATTTTCCACCAGCCAAAAATTACAAATACCAAATGAACCTTCGTCACCCCCGAGCCCATCAGATATATTTCTATATCTGTAAACCAGGCTTCCTTTCGATAGTCGCTCTTGAATGAGATCTACGGTAGACATCATTCTGGGCGACATATAACTGCAATATCCGACTAATGGCAGTGTGAGGAGGCTTGCGTCTAGGTCAGATCCTTCCAGTTCCCTGGTATAAGATTTCAATCGTGAATTGTAACCTTTTTGCTCAACCTTTTTACGTATGAGAGTCAGGTTACGGTGAAATTCTCCCAATGGCGCATGTGACCAATTGTATTTATCACAAAGCTTTATTAATCGGTCGAGGCCTACCCATGCCATTACCTTAGAATGCGTGTGATGAATTTTCGATGAACGTATTTCCCAAATGCCGTTATCCGGCTTATCCCATTTTTTACAAATCACTTTGCCAAGTCCGATAATAAAGTTCGTTGTGTTTTTATCAAATTGCTTTACCAGGGACGAATAAGTGTTAATGGCATCTAAGACCTCGCCGTAGACATCTAGCTGAAATTGCGTGTCTGCATTATTTCCAATCCTGACTGGCCTGGAATCGCGGAAGCCCTGAAGCCAATCAAGCGTTTGTTCTTTAAGTTTTGAGTGACCATAAACGGAGTAAACTACTTGCAGCTGAGGTCGCGTTAAACGGGTAGCATGCAATATCCAATTCATGTAGGCATGTACCTCATCTTCGAAGCCCAGTTTTACTAAGGCCCTGGTCGTAAACGATGCATCTCTAAGCCAACAATAACGATAATCCCAATTTCTATTTCCTCCTATTCTTTCTGGCAGCGAGGTCGTAGGAGCGGCTACGATCGACCCCGATGGAGCATGTGACAGAAGTTTTAACGCCAGCGCACTGCGCCTCACATGAACCTGATAAGGACCTGTATAATTGCATTTATGAATCCAGGTTCTCCAATACTGAATGGTTTGCTTCATCCGCTGCCAGGCCGTTTCTTTCAATTCTGGAAGAACCGCCGGACTTTGATTAGAGTAACTTAATGAAAAAAATAATGTTTGACCCGCTTTCACGTTGAATTCAGCCGTCACTGCGGAATCCCTTTCCGTTGTTAAATCATCGGGGTCAAGCGTGGTTAGGAGATTTAAAATATTTTCTTGCCACGAGCATTGAATCCCAAGTTTATTGCGATTCTCCAAGACGGCATTCGTTTTGCCATAAAACTTTCGCGGAGCGTATTCAAATTCCATCTTCACTACTCCGGAAATACCCTCGACAATTCGAAGAATCTCGAGGTCAGGAAATGGATAAGACTCCCTTTCCTTTTCCTGCACTGCAACAAACGCGTCGACAAGTCGCACTTGGCCGGTCTGAGTTGTAAAGAGGGTTTCTACCACGTTAGTATCATCCAGGTATTTTTGAATGGGCTGATTCTCGCCAGCTGGCTTGATGCAGAAGTGCCCACCTTTCTTACGGTCCAATAGAGCAGCGAATATCGCAGGGGAATGAAATTCAGGAAGGCAGCACCAGTCAATTGAGCCGTATTTGGAAACCAAAGCAGCGGAGCAGCTATTTCCAATAAGGGCATAATCTGACAGTTTTGGCTCTAAATCAACCATAATACACGCATTAACAATGCTATGACTCATCTTTCATAGCAACGCCACAATATTAGTCGATCAATATTTCCGTGCCAGAAATCGAATTGTTAAGGACAAAACAATTCCTTGGAAAAGATCGGTCGCTTTGGGATAGGGGCACGAATACGCCGATCCGAACGTATGGGCCTACAAGCAACGACTGAATTCTTGCGATGAACTCTTCGTCTTCCTTATTGTGTAACATCCCCTTTCGCGATGCAAGTGGCTGATGCTTGGCAAGAAACGCTTGTGTTTAGAGTGTGGTTGACCAATTTCTAACGGCCTTTATGCTTATGGAGTAGGGCTATTTAGTGCTTCATGTGCTCTACTGCCTTTTCGCCTTCTTTGGTGATGCCGTTATTTCAGTAGTCATACTCAGCGTTTGGTAGGTGTCGCAGAAAGCCATCCGCGCAATCGGATGGTCTACTTCACTGATGATCGCATAGCCAATAGTGCGAGATGAAGTATATTATAATATCACTCAAAACAGCATATTTCGAAAATCAAAAAGAACTCGATAAGAAGGTCTTTAACGTAGACATCTTAATTTTTATTCTGGCGAATTGGATTCTTACGGATTTTGTTTAAATCTAAAGGACAGGTTATGGAAAATTTTGATGCAATTATTATCGGCTCGGGTCAGGGAGGAACTCCGCTGGCAAAAAAATTGGCAGAGGCCGGTTTTAAGACAGCCCTGATTGAAAGACGCTGGGTTGGCGGCACTTGCATAAATGACGGGTGCACGCCCACCAAGGCGATGATCGCTTCAGCAAAGATGATTTATTTTCTTAAAAAGAGCAGCGAGCTTGGCATTATCGTTCCAAAATTTCACATCAACATCGAAACGGTGATAGAACGACAGCAGAAAATGGTAGAGTCTTTCCGAAACGGATCGGAGAAGAAATTACTGGCGACAAAAAATCTCCAACTCATTTATGGAGAAGCTTCATTCTTCGGCGCTAAGAAACTAAAAATACAAATGAATAATGGCAAGGTTAAGGAAGCCACGGCTGAACGAATATTTATAGATACAGGAACGCGCCCAGCTATCCCCAAAATTAAAGGGCTTGACGAGATACCTTATTTAACTTCCACCTCAATTCTAAATCTAAAAAAGTTGCCTGAACATTTGCTGATCGTCGGCAGTGGATATGTCGGCCTGGAGTTCGGCCAGATGTACAGCAGGTTTGGAAGCAAGGTTACGCTGCTTGAACGTTCGGAAAGAATTCTGAAAAAGGAAGATGAGGATGTCGCTTCTGAAGTCCACAAGATATTGAGTGAAGAGAGCATAGAGATTAAGGTAAACAGTAGTCCAATAAGTTTTCGTAAAAGTAACGCCGGTATTGATGCGGTGATCCTGCAAAACAACAGGGAAGAAACCGTGCGTTGTTCGCATGTCCTTATTGCTACAGGCCGGACACCTAACACCGAACGATTGAATCTGGATTCGACCGGTGTATCAGCCAATGAGAGCGGGTTCATCAATGTTGATTGTCATTTGGAAACAAATGTAAAAGGCGTTTATGCTCTCGGAGAAGTGAATGGTGGGCCAGCTTTTACCCATATTTCCTATAACGATTACGTGATCATCTACAATAACCTGGTTCATCGTAACTCGCATTCTACTAATAATAGGCTAATTCCATTTTGCATGTATATCGATCCCCAGTTTGCCAGAGTGGGCATTACCGAACAGGAGGCCCGTGCCAGAGAGCTTAACTTCAAAATTGCGGAATTGCCCATGACCTCTGTGGCGAGAGCAATAGAGACCAGCGAGACGCGGGGATTTATGAAAGCGGTTGTTGACGCAGAAACAAAAAACATCCTTGGGGCAGCAGTACTGGGAGCAGAAGGAGGAGAGATGATGTCGATGCTTCAAATGGCCATGATCGGAAATATCAAGAGCGATATTTTACGGGATACTATTTTTGCGCATCCTACCTACGCTGAATCAATAAACAACTTGTTTGCAAAATTGCGAAATGAAACGATCAATTGATCTGTAACGGATCTGCTCAGTAAACTTCAGAATAGCATTAGCCAGCATCTAAGTTAATTCTGATGTAGAAAATACCGTTTAGTTTTTCAAGTACTTCAGTAGAACGACTGTCATCATCGATTAAACACAGGGAGGATCTGAGTATGGCGTACTTGAAATCAAATGATTCAGAAAGATTGCGACATAATTTCAGAGTTAACGTCTGACTGCCTTCAAGTACCAAACCCTGGAAGCCTGGGAGGCTCCGACGGTTGGATCTAACGGGGCATTTTTGTTGGTCGCTTTCTTACTGCGGTTTCAGCGTCATAAAAACCAGAGATCCTTTATAGACCAAAGTCAGAAAGTGTGTGTACTTCACTTGAATCGGTGAATGCCAGGATAAAGTAGGCCTGCTACGAAATCTGACCTGTCAGGCAAAAATTAAAACGAAGAATAACCGGACTAGTTCCGAGATAGAATCGCTTGGGAAAGTATCAAACCGGCTTTGGAAAAATATCGCGTCTATTGGGAAGCATTACCCCTCCGTTATCAGAAACACATTATAATTTACACTCAAGTCATCTGTTTCCGGTCAGTCTCACACAACATGGGGATTACAGCCCCTGATGAGGCTGACAGGTGATCTCCATTGACACTTAACCCGTGTGCAGGAAATGGTGTGACGACAAAACTTATGAAGACTTTGATGGAAGGTCTTTTGAAGTGCCTGCATTGTAATGTACAATCTTAAATGCAACGTATATGAAAAACTGGAAGTATCTCCTGGCCATACTGGCACTTGTTTTGGCAAGTTGTACAGAAGACATTCAGCCTCGGACTGAAGACGATAATGAACCTATTCCAATAGGAAATCCGCCCAGGCCTTAATTTTTGATTTCTGCTAAAGGAAGGCCGTGAGAAACGGCCTCTTTCATTTTATTTGCGTACCTTCAATGGCGTTTTGATTTTCCTGTCTTAAGAGCCCGAAGAACGTGCGCCTTAGTCTGATTTACATTGTTCTCGCATGTACCGGCTGTACATTTACACAGCCGTCCCCAACCCGCTCGGCAAACCTCGACGGAATCAACCCAATTCTACTGGATCAAAGTTTTGCTGTGAACGCAACAGCTGTGAGTCATTATAACGATGGCAAATATTCAGTGGCGCTGCAGGATTATAAGCAATTGTTGAAGATTAATAATGAACTGAATATTGATAGCCTTATTGCGCAGAATCTTAACGACCTGGGAATGGTATTCTATCGTATCGGCGCATTGGACAGCAGTCTCTATTACTATGATCGGGCGCGTTCGATGTATGAACAAATCAATAACCCAAAACAGTTGGCGATCGTCAGGCTGAATCTGGCCATGATTTACAAGGACAAGGGGGTATATGAAAAAGCCTTGAAATTCGCCCTGAACGCGGCTGCTGAATTAAATGTTTCAGGATCGCCACAGGCACAAGGTTCATGTTTGAATACTATCGCTCTTATATATACGCGATTGAAGGCGTTTGATAGTGCGTTGGAATTTCATCGCAAGGCGTTGGCGGTTCGAATAAAAATCAACAATGAAAAAGCTGTCGCACAATCCTATAATAATTTGGCCAATCTTTTTAAGGAGACCAGGGTATTGGATAGTGCGCAGTACTACTATGAAAAATCCCTTCAATTAAAAAGGCAGTTGGGCGACTGGACAGCCATGGCCAGCACCCTTAATAATCTGGGCGAAATTTTCTTTGCAAGAAATGATCTAAGGACCGCGGAAGAATATTACAGGCAATCACTGGCCATAAAAAAAGAACAATCCAATAATGTTGGTGAGGTCATCACGCTAAATAATCTCGCTCAACTTGCGTTGACCAAGAAGGAATATGCCCTCGCACAGGAATATCTTAATGAATCTGCCAGGAAAGCTGAACGCCTGGGCCTTCTGGAAGAATTGAAGACCAATTATGAATTCCAGGTTCATTTGCAAAAGGCTACCAAAAATCCAACGAAGGCGCTAGAGTACGCTGAAAAACTCATCGCTGTTAAGGATAGCCTGTTAACAAAAGAGATGGCTGAGTCGTTTGCCGAACTTAAACAGTCCTACGACATCGTCACCAGGGAACAGGAAATTTCTTTACTGGAGCAGGATAATGCATTACAACAGGCCAATCTCAAGGCAAGTGGAGCCTGGATAAAAGGTCTGCTGATTGCTGCCATTTTATTCACTATTGTTCTTGTCCTGGTATTTCGGTTGTTTCAGATGGAACAGAAAAATAAGAGAAGAGTGGAGACACTGCTTCAGGAACTGCATCACAGGGTGAAGAATAATCTTCAATTGTTGTCCAGCATACTGGGCCTCCAATCACAAGAGCTGACAGATCAAAACGCCTTAAAAGCAGTTAAGAGTAGCGAAGGCAGGATCAACGCCATGGCCCTTATTCATCGGCGACTTTATGCCGGGGACCAAAACCGCACCATCAATATAAAGACCTACACAAGTGAGCTAACAACTTACCTTGTTCATGCATATGGGTATTATGGAAAGGACCTTAAGCTGAATCTTTCACTGGAAGATATACAGGTGGATGTGGACAAGGCAATCCCGCTGGGCCTGATCATAAATGAATTGATAAGCAATGCATTCAAGTACGCATATATTGATCATCCTGTTCCGGAACTTTCCATAGGGATTTGCCTGAGACACAACAATGAACTTCATATCAACGTCAAAGACAACGGCAATGGGTACAACGCTAAGAAAGATACCAAGAGTACATCGTTCGGCCTGAAAATGGTCAACATGCTAATGGACGAATTGAAAGGTAAATATGAAGTTGATGCGCGGGGAGGAACAAGTTACCATTTACAAATACCCCTGGAATAATGGATAGCATTGAGGTCTTGATTGTGGAAGATCAAACGCTCGTGGCAGAATCAATCGGTGCCATGCTGGAAAAGCATAATCTTACCGTTGCCGCAATGTGCAGATCGGGGGAGGATGCCATCAGATTTTGCGAACAAACAACCCCGGACCTTGTGCTCATGGATATTGAATTGGCTGGAGACATGGACGGCATTTCAACAGCGGAGATTATTCATCAACGCACGGGAATACCGGTTATTTATCTTAGTGACTATACCGATACCAAAACCGTTAACAGGGCAAAAAAAACACTCCCTGCAAATTATATTTCCAAACCTTTCAATGAAGTTGATCTCATTCGTGCCATCGACATAGCATTCTACAATTACAAAGTCAAACAACAGGAGAGGGGAAGTTCTTTGTTGGAAGGATTTATCTTTGTCCGCACTGATAACCAGGCGTATCAAAAACTGGCGTATGCCGATATTCTTTATCTGAAAGCCGATAGGGCCTATTGCCACCTGGTAACCGAGAAACAAACATTGATCTTGTCGACGAGTATGAATCATATCCAGGAACAGCTGGCACAAAAGATTTTCATAAAGGTACACCGTTCCTATGTGGTCAACATTAATAAAATCACGGCTATCGAAGGACGGCAGATCCATATCGGAAAGCATAGGATACAAATGAATGAAGAGGCTCATGCTGAATTGCTGAAGGGCCTGAAACTCATCAAATAGCCATGCTGGGAAACCACTAACCTGCTATCGGAAATCAAATTGGCGAAATTCCCCTCTCATGATGAATTAGGGATATGAATGAACATGGTTATGCGTTCGACGCCTTCATTTCCCATACCGTGGAGGACAAGATTCCAATTGCCAATGAATTATGCCATCGATTGGAAACAACAGGCGCCAGAATTTGGTATTGTGGCCGCGAGTTAAACACGGGCGACAGTATAAAAAAAGCAATCCGGGAAGGCCTGAGCAGATCCCGTTATGGCATCGTCATCCTCAGTAAAAGTTATTTGTCCAAATCGTGGAACTTGTCGGAATTCTTGAATTTCATAGTAGGCGAGCACACTGAAAAAAAAACCATCCTGCCGCTATTGTACAATATCGGTGTAGAAGATTTGCCATGCGAGAATCCGGAACTTGCCGCACGCATTGCCTATCCGATTGGAGGTGAATTGGATGAAGTTATTCAACATTTGCTTGCAGAAATCAATTCCAAAACGCCAGCGAGTGCAAATAAAAGACATCAAAAATTTTCCTTCTTAAGGCAATGGCGGAAAATGAGGGCATCGTATCAATTCCCCTTGATCAATAAGAGAAAGCACTCGGAAAAAAAATTTCGGGTTTAGGAAACTAAATCGCGCTTGCCGGAGAATATTAAGTTGAGCTCTTGACGGCTGTGAATACATTACGCAGACGGAATTGCCTGCAAGAAAAACCTGTGTTTTCTTAAGGTGGGCTCCTGGTAGGTAATTCCGTCATTCTAATCTGGAAGTACCTGTAAACGAATTTTCCAAAAGGACCCTATTTAATAAAGACCCTCTTTTATACGGACTGGCTTGGATGATGCCCGGCTGCGGATGATGTGCGCCCGGCTGCGAACAAGCTTTCCTGCCCAAAACGATAATGCAAGCTCAGAAGCGGCATACTGCTTAAGGCATGATCCTTGAATTGGTATAATAAAAGTATTGGGCATGAAATCACTTATAACATTCTGTCTTGTCATCCTCGCTTTGATTTTTCAATGGACAGAGGCATCCGCACAGAAAAAGAAAATCCTGGTCGACGTGGCACATGGTCAGAAATTCTATAGCGACCCTGCTGACATGCTTTCCACCGAACTTGTCCCCACCGACCGCCTGAAGTACATGGTTGGAGAACTCACCAGGAACGGCGCTAACCAGAACGCCGAGATTTCTTTTCTGAAAACCCTCATCACCACGGATGGTCTAGCCAAGTGCGATCTACTCTTTATTCACGTTCCCGGGGCGAAGTATTCCGCTGATGAGTGCGCTGCTATTCGCAAGTTTATAGAGAAAGGCGGATCGTTATTTATTGTAATGGAAGAGGACTATTGGGCCACACTTACGCAGGTCAACGTGAATGACATCGTTACACCTTTTGGCATTACCTTCACTACCGACAATCCTGATCAATCATCCGGGGGGCATTCCGAACCTGGTAACGTTACAAAGAAGAAGTACCTGATCCCTTCCCATGGCGCTCGCATCGTGGAAGGTGGCACACCTTTCGCATACGGCGGTAAATCCGAGGCCAGTCCCATTGGTGTCTTCGCGGAAATTAAGGGTGGTGGAAAGGTCATTGCAATGGGCGAGGGAATGGTATCGTTATATATGACGAGCTGGCAAGGAGTTACGGGCTATCAGTGCGCCGAGTTCATGGACGAAGTGATTGGGTGGTTGCTGAAGTGACTGTATTGTGCTTTGCAGATAGTCTGAAATCCATTTTCTGACATTTTTTGCCGCAAAAAAGTTTTCAGGCATCTTAACTTTCCAACTTAGCACAACGTCAGTTGCTTTTACCTTTCAACATTTTCACATAGTCAGCCACCGCTGCGATTTGTGCATCGGTTAATCTCCCTTTATAACCAACCATGAGGCCCTTGCCATTTTTTATTGTTTTAATAATGCTGGTCCATTCCGTCTGAGTGCTGGAGAGATCAGTGGCACCCATAACTCCAAGTTTCCCGTCAACCCCATGACATTGAGCGCATGAAGCATTGAATATTTCTTTTCCGTTCATCGGCTCTATTTGGGCAATAGAACCCATGGCGACTTTCCTTTTACTGACTTCTGTCAGACCGACAGCGCTAACAAACAGAAGAAGAGAAAGCAGGGCTAAAACTTTGACTTTTCTTCTTAGAGCGATGATCGCCGTCGGGATGGCCGCCAATACACAAATCAATTTGACTACTATGAATGAGCTAACCGTTGGAAGTTGTGTGAGCAGGTAGATACCGGTTCCCAGTAAAATTAAACCGATTATTCGGTCTGGTACGCGCAACGAGTTACTGATTGA
>DASUGQ010000554.1:0-3651 GCA_036273935.1 Cyclobacteriaceae bacterium
AACGCAAGCGATCAACAACAATGTGCCCGAGGATTCTATTTATAAAATTTTCAACTTCATTCTTCGCTCAAACCTGAACATCAGGAAGCTTGCACTTTTTGTCCTTGACGATGACTGGCATTGCAAGGTCAACTTTGGGACGCAAGGCAATTTTTTCAAAATCAAACTTCCGGAATACTTTAAATCACTGAATGGGGTCTCCAGTCTGAAACGTTCGGATGATACCGAATTTGGCGAGTTTGACATTGTTGTTCCTGTAGCGCACAAAAGAGCAACGCTTGCCCTGGTATTTATCGGAGGGTTTTATAATGACGATACGCGTTATGAACGGGAAGATGCCCTTAAATTTATTCAGGCATTGAGTAATATCATTGTCGTTGCAATCGAGAACAAGAAATTGGCGCGCAAACAGCTGGAGCAGGAGGCGTTTAGAAAGGAACTGGAGATAGCCAGCGATGTTCAGCAATTTCTTTTTCCCGAAAAACTGCCCAATACTGAGATACTCAAAGTAGAAGCAAGTTACCTTCCCCACGACCGGATTGGCGGAGACTATTATGACTATGTGCCCATTAATAAAAATCAATTTCTGATTTGTGTAGCTGATGTGAGCGGAAAAGGAATTCCTGCAGCACTTATGATGTCCAACTTTCAGGCTTCGTTACGAACCCTGCTCAGGCAGACTCCTAACCTTACCGATATCGTTGAGGCGTTGAATTTCCAGGTTCTTGAAAATGCGAAAGGGGAAAAATTCATTACCTTCTTTGCGGCCATTTACGATATCCACCTCAAGTCGATGGTTTATGTAAATTCCGGGCATAACCCTCCAATCTTAATTGATAAGAAGAATGGTATCCGTTTTTTGGAGGAGGGATCGACCGTCCTCGGCGCGTTGCATCCATTGCCCTTTATCAATGAAGGCTTTATAGCTGACCTTGATGATTTTCTTCTTTTTTGTTATACCGATGGACTAACGGAAACGATCAATGAAGAAGGCAGGGAATTTGGCGCAGAAGCGCTGATCAGTTACTTTGGGGAAGATCACACGTATCTGAAAGATCTCAAAACCATTCACCATGACATTATTGTCAGTCTTGACCAGTTCAAAGGGCGAAACGGCTATCATGATGATATCACTATGCTTTCCTGCCGTGTCGGATGATCCCTCATCGTACACCGTTTTTTCTTCCCGCACTTTTTCCTTCTTTGTTGTGGAAAGTTGAAACCTCCGCCAGGGAATTGTTTCTCACATTTGATGATGGGCCTGTTCCAGGGCCTACGGAGTTTGTACTGGAGACTTTGGCTAAGTCGGAGGTCAAGGCTACCTTCTTTTGTATCGGCGATAATGTTCGCAAGCATGGAGATATATTTTCCACGCTCCTGGAAAATGGCCATCAAATTGGCAATCACACATTTCATCACGTGAGTGGTTGGAAAACTAATGAGGCCCGATACATCGATGAGATAGACCGATGTGAAAATGAATTTCGGAGGCATGGTTTAAATGAGAATGAATCCCCCAGGCTTTTTCGTCCGCCCTATGGAAGAATTAGCCGCCATCAGATTAAAGTGTTAGAAGCAAATTACAAAATTGTAATGTGGGATGTTTTGTCCTTTGACTATAGTCGAACCTTGTCAAGGGAGTCTTGCCTGAAAAATACGTTAAGAGCAATTCGTCCCGGTTCCATCATTGTCTTTCATGACAGTTTAAAAGCGGAGCGTAACATGACCTATGTGCTTCCGCGATTCCTTGAATCTTGCATGGCGCAGGGATATTCATTTAATATTATCCCATCCTGAGATGCGACGGGTACTTGTTACACCGCTGGATTGGGGACTTGGACATGCGTCACGTTGTGTTCCCATTGTGCGTGCACTTTTGGATCTTAACTGTGAGGTATCCATTGGCGGGTGTGGTTATTCACTTGAACTGTTAAAGGAAGAATTTCCTTCGCTGAAATTTTTTGAGTTGCCGGGTTATGATCCGGTTTATTCTGCCTCTTCATCTTTAATCTGGAAGATGACACAACAGTTGTATAAGTTCATAAGAACGATCGACAAGGAGCAAAAGGAAATTGAAGAGCTGGTCAGGTCAGAAAATATTGATCTGATAATTTCCGATAACCGCTATGGTTGTTGGTCTCATTCCATCAAAAGTATTTTCATTACCCACCAATTAACGATTTTGCTTCCTAAAAGGATAGAATGGATTTCAGGCATCGTGAATCATTTTAACCATCGTCAAATCAGAAATTTTCATGAATGCTGGGTACCGGATTGGGAGAAGGAAGGCCTCGCCGGCAGGCTGTCCCGAACTAAGGTTCATCGCGTAAAATACATTGGTCCTCTATCGCGGTTTGAAAAGAAAGAACAACAAATTAAAAAGACATTTGATATTTTGATTATGCTTTCGGGCCCTGAGCCGCAGCGGACAATCCTGGAGGAAATAATGACGAGGGAATTTCAACGGGTCGAGAAAGATATTTGCATCGTTCGAGGTGTGCCAGGCAGGAGCGTTCGAAAAGCGGGTAAAAATATTTCTGTAATTGATTTTTTGAACGCCCGCGATCTCCAGTTGTTAATCCAGCAAAGTGATTTGCTCATCTGCCGTTCTGGATACAGTACCATCATGGACTTGTCCATAATAGGTGGCAAAGTTCTTTTTATTCCGACCCCTGGGCAAAGTGAGCAGGAGTACCTTGCTCAACGTTTGAAGGACAAGGGAGTGGCCTTTTCGATATCCCAGGATGAGTTTGATTGGGAAACAGTCGAGGGAGAGATTGAAAAATATCCAGGGTTTCAATCGATGGGGTATAATGGCCATTTGCAAGAGGTGCTTAAGGATGCATTGGTAAAATAAGTTGAAATGAAAAAGTTCTTAACAAGTTTCCTGTTTGCACTCAACGGATTGAAGACTGCCGTCGTTGAGCAACTCAATTTAAAAATTCAAATTGCCGTTGCAGTTTTGGTTGTCGCTGCGGGCTTGCATTTTGACATAACTAATACCGAATGGGCAATATTGATTTTTACCATCGGACTCGTGCTGGGATTTGAATTATTAAATACGGCTTTGGAAAATTTAGTAGACCTGGTAACAATGGAAAAGAAACCCCTCGCGGGAAAAGTGAAAGACATTGCCGCTGGGGCTGTGCTGCTCGTATCTGTTTTGTCGGTGGTGGTCGGCTGGTTAATTTTTAAATCCTACCTGTTCGCGGACTGATGCAGTATTAGATTTGTATATATTTGAACTCTTCGAGGTTGAATGAGCTACTACGCCGATACACACGCGCATATTTATGCGGATGACTTTGATCGTGACAGAGATGAACTACTGTCGCGGTGTCAGGACGAAAACGTGCGCAAGGTTATCATGCCCAACATCGATCAGAGTTCCGTCGATGCCATGCTCGAGGTTGAAAACCGGTTCCCCAATCAATGCATTGCCACCATGGGTCTTCATCCGTGCTCTGTGAAAAAAGGTTTTGAACGTGAGCTTTATAATGTTGAGACGTGGCTGGCGAAAAGAAAATTTGCGGCCGTGGGTGAAATCGGAACAGACCTCTATTGGGACAAAAGCTTTTGGAGCCATCAACAGGAGGCATTCAACGTCCAGATGGGTTGGGCAAAGCAGTATGGGTTGCCAATAATTATTCA
>DASUGQ010000555.1:0-21155 GCA_036273935.1 Cyclobacteriaceae bacterium
CTAAAATTTCAAGCTTGATTTTCTTCACTACTTCGCTGCTTTTATTGCTTCTGTTAATTTCGGTAAAACTTCAAATGCATCTCCCACGATACCATAGTCGGCTGCTTTAAAAAATGGAGCATCCGCATCTTTGTTAATAACTACAATATACTTGGAAGAATTGACCCCTGCCAAATGCTGGATGGCTCCGGATATCCCCACAGCAATGTAAAGTTGGGGACTGACTTTCACACCGGTTTGCCCAACGTGCTCATGATGAGGCCTCCATCCCATGTCGGATACAGGTTTACTGCAACCAGTTGCCGCGCCTAATGCCTTTGCCAGATTCTCTATCAATCCCCAGTTTTCCGGACCCTTCATACCTCGCCCTCCGGAAACTACTATTTCAGCTTCGGGCAAAAGAACATCACCTGTTGCTTTCTCTGTCGATATAATTTTTGTGTCAAAATCAGAATCACTTAACGAAACTGAATAAGGTGTTACGGAAACAGTCTCCCCTACTTCTTTAGCCTCTGCTGCATTCTTTTTTATTGCAATTACTTTCTTCTCATTTGTGAGTTCGACATTTGAAAAAGCTTTGCCTGTGTAAATGCTTCGCTTCACTGTGAAACCTGAAGATGTATCGGGAAGGGATACAACATTGGTAGCCAGGCTTGCTTTAAGGTGAGCACTTACCTTAGCGGCAACAGGCGTACCTAGCGAAGAATTTGCCAACACCAGGGTATCCGCATTTTCATCAGCCATCGCCTTAATCAAGACGCTTGCATAGGCCTGGATGATTTCTTCATTCAGCTTATCATCATTGACATGCAGGATTTTTTGCGCCCCATACTTGCCTAAAGTTTCCAGTTCGCCTTGATCAATATTTCCCAGCGCAATAGCTGTGACGGGCTTACTCATCGCATGCGCGTAGGCAACTGCTTCAAGTGACGTTTTCTTTACCTTTCCTTCCGCGTGCTCAACAAAGACCAATATGGACATAACAATAAAATGTAGACTTTATAAAATCGGACTAAAGAACCTTGGCTTCATTTTTTAACAATACAACCAATTCCTGAACGTTATCAGGTGAAATCATTTTTACAGCGCCTTTTGCAGGAGGCAGTTCGAACTTTTTGAGTTTGATGCCGCTGTCAACGGCAACAGGTTCAACAACTTTCAATGGCTTCGTGCGGGCAGACATAATTCCCCTCATGTTCGGTATTTTCCATTCGGCTATTGGCTCCTGGCAACCGGCGATAAGCGGAAGATCTGCTTCCACAAGTTCCTTACCACCTTCAATTTCACGCGCCATCTTGGCCTTAGAACCGTCAATGTCCAGTTTCATTACCGGCGATATCGACGGCATTCCTAACATTTCCCCTGCGATGCTATGGACAACACCACTGTTATAGTCAATCGATTCGCGTCCCATCAATATCAAATCGTAACCGACGCTCTTGGCATGCTCAGCAATCTGTGCGGCGACAAAATAGGAATCGACCGGTTCAGCGTTGACACGCACCGCATCATCTGCCCCAATGGCCAAAGCCTTTCGAATGGTCGGCTCGGTGTCCACGAGGCCCACATTCAGAACAGTTACTGTGGCGCCTGATGATTCCTTTATCTCAATGGCCCGTGCAAGGGCATAGTCATCATATGGGCCGATAATGAACTGCACACCATTTGTATCGAACTTAGTATTATCGTTTATAAAATTTATTTTGGAGGTCGTGTCGGGAACGTGTGAAATACAAACCAGAATCTTCATCGTTAAATCAATAAATTAAGGCGTTTTTTTCAAACCGGGGCTCAAGATAAACGATAAAATCGGAAATTCGAACCCTTAAAAAATTAAAAAATCGGATGATTTCAGGTCGATTAAAGCAGCTGCAAAAGTTTCTGGATGAGGATCCGGCTGATCCTTTCAACTGGTATGCACTGGCCCTGGAATACCTTAAATCCGACCAGAAAAAAGCGTTGACATTATTCGAAAAACTCCTTGCCGACTTCGACCAATACCTACCCACGTATTACCAGGCCGCACTTCTTTATATTCAATTGGAAGAATCCCGGAAAGCAGTCAACGTTTTCGAAAAGGGGATCGCATTGGCTCGGGATCAAAATAATTTGAAAGCGGCGAACGAGCTACGATCGGCGCTTGATGAATTGCTATACTAAACTGTTGACTGGAAGTCAGATGGCCAATGTAAGTCCTCCATTAATTTTGTGGTGCACCGTCGTCGACCCAGCAGGCAATCAATTTGATCTGCCCTTCGTTCAGCTTAGGCCCATCAAAAGGCATGCTTCCATCCTGTGTGTATTTCTTAATGAAGTCACGGTAAAAAAAAGCTTTATCGTAAATTCTAAGATCGGGTCTGAACTTGCCATCGTGACAACCACTCGTAGCACAGCGTGAATCAATGATCGGTAAAACTTCATTGATCCAACTCGTACCGCTATTGCCGCGAGGAATTGTAATGTTAAGCTGAACAGTGCAATTATTATTGTCCCTGACTGTAATACTGTGGTTTCCCTGCTCCAGCCCGGTAAAAATATTGTTATCAGAAAAGCTGCTTCCTTCAATCTGATATTGATAAGGCGGAGATTGTCCGTCCTCTACTGTAACCGTTACAGATCCGTTGCCATCAAGACAAAGATTATCAGGCTGGACGTCTGCATTAACGGAAAAGCCCTCAGCCGTGATTGTGACATTGCTAAGTTCAATTTCACATTTATTGGCGTCGATCACCTTTACTGAATAGATGCCGGGCAGCAAGCCATTAAATGCTCCCGTGGGTTGAGCTGCAAGGTTGTTGATTGCAAATTTATATGGTTCTTTGCCGCCAGAAGCAACTACTGTCAATGACCCATCCGCGACATCACAACTGCTTGTACCAAAAATTGCGTCTACATTAAGAGACAAATCGGACTGTGTGCAATCAAATGATGTCGGTGAGTTGCTATCACACGATATAAATAGGGTGATAACAACAAAAATCAAAATTCCGGCTAAGTGATTCATCACAACATTCCACAGTAACGCCGACAATATACATCATGTAGTCCGATCATATCCTGCCGTTACGTGAGATTCAGTCATTAATCCCGTCTAATGCAAGGTATTGTCTATTAAAGTGTACTATCCATCATCTTCATTGTAACCAACGCATCTTCCAGAGAACATGGGTTAGCTCCTTCTCCCCTTAAATATCTCACGGCCTGTTCAATCATCGGTTGTTGAATGTTTGCCGGATACTGAAACTCGATGTGCTCAGTACCTGTAGACGTAGAAATTTCAAGAACGGGATTCTTGAAGAAAGAAAAGGAAAGGTGTCCTTTGTCACCGATTATCTTGCAACACTCTTCAACTGCAGACGAACTCACCTGGAAAGCCCATAAACCCTGCATGAGGATATCTTTTCCAAAAAGAACCTCCAGGCTAGTAACATCAGGCGCATGGTAAGCTGCACTTTGATTAAGCGAACGTCCATGATATGAGACTGGTTCACCAAATAACCAATACAAAATATCCAGTTGATGGGGAGCGAGATCGTGAAACAGTCCTCCTCCTGAGAGTTCAGGATTAACGCGCCAGTTTACGTCAGTCTTTGCGATAATGTTGACTGTTGGTGATTGATAAAGTCGAAGATCGATCAAACGTACATTACCAATTGCACCTTCGTTCACCAGCGACCTTACTTTAAGATAAAGTGGCAACGCTCTGCGATAATGTGCGCAAACCGCCGGCAGTTCATATTTTTTTTCTGCAGCAATCATCCGTTCACAGGAGGCGCTGTTTGTTGTTAAAGGTTTCTCTATGTATACAGGTTTTCCGGCCTTCATCGCCTGAAGTGCATATGTTTCATGAGAGGCCGGCGGTGTTGCAATGTAGATCGCATTGATCTCGTCATCGTTTATGAGCTGATCCGCATCGGTATAAAATTTTGGTACGCCGTGTCTCACCGCGTAATCCTTCACCTTCTCTGCATCTCGTCGCATTACCGCAACTAACTTTGAATTGGGCACTTTATTAAATGCTGGTCCACTCTTGACTTCACAAACGTCACCACAGCCGATAATGCCCCAACGTACTGTGTCGTTCAAAAATTTGTATGCCATTAAAATTTACTGGTTACGAATAAAACAGGAAAAGAAATACTGATCAATTGAACCTACATTGATTATCCAACAGATTACAGCAAGATAGCGGCAGCCACCTTGGTACTCGCACTGGCCGAACATGAAATTAATCAGGCAACTGTATTCACCAATGTACCGATGTTATCTATTGTTATTCGAATTTCATCGCCACTTTTGAGTGTAAAGTCATGCGAAGGCACAATTCCGGTACCGGTCATGATGAGACAACCATTCGGAAAGGTGCATTCACGATATACAAATGACACCAGTTCCTCCAGCTTGCGCTTGATCTGGTCAACGCCGACATTTCCTTCATATACTTTCTTTCCGTCGCGAAGAATTTCCAACGCAATCTTTGTCTGTGTCGGTAATGGATCCTTTGTGACAAAAACGCAGGGACCAACAGCCGCACATCCATCGTATGTCTTTGCCTGCGGAAGGTATAGAGGATTTTCTCCTTCAATACTTCTTGAGCTCATGTCATTGCCGACGGTATAACCAAGAATTTTGCCTGACGACGAGACCACCAGCGTCAGCTCCGGCTCCGGCACATCCCAGGTGGAATCTTTCCTGATCCTGACGTGCTCACCGTGACCAACAACCCGATTCGCGGTTGCCTTAAAAAATACTTCCGGCCGTTCAGCTTCATATACCCGTGCATAAAAATCGCCACCACCTGCCGCCTTTGATTCTTCCTGTCGGCCTACTTTACTTCTGAAATAGGTCACTCCACAAGCCCACAACTCCTGTCCGCTGAGAGGAGGCATGATTGAATTGCCAAGCACTTCTTCCGGATTGGAGACAGGTTTGGATGAATTTGCGATGCTCATCATTTTATCAAAAAGATTATCATCATTGACAAATGCATCCCAGTCTGTGTCATGACTGTAAAATTTCTTATCCCGTTCGATTATCACACCAAAAGGTATTCTGTATAGTTTCATAGTCTGTTCTGTACTCTTTTGTTAATTTATTCTTTAGGGTTCGATTATAAGGTATTCACCATTCGCTATTCACTCATTCACTCATTCACTCATTTTTTAATGAAGGTCTCTGGTTACGACCGATCCTGATCCGCCACGCAGTATGTCAAGGTCGGCTCCGAGATGCGCTTGTTCTACATGATCAATGTACAATTTAACGTAACCTCTGGCAGCCAGCGGAGCCGGCGGCGTCCAGTCCTCCTTCCGTCTTTTCAACTCTTCATCACTTATATCCAGATGAAGTTTACGATTCTCGATGTCAAGTTCGATCACGTCACCATTTTTTACCAGGGCTAGTGTGCCCCCAATGGCCGACTCAGGTGAAATATGCAGTACAACTGTACCATAGGCAGTCCCGCTCATTCTTCCATCGGATATACGCACCATATCCTTCACCCCCTTCATCAACAGTTTCTCCGGCAGATCGACGTTTCCAACTTCAGGCATCCCCGGATATCCTTTCGGGCCCACGCCCTTCAAAACAATTACACATGTTTCGTCAACATCGAGCGCAGGGTCGTCTATGCGTTGATGGTAATCCTCCATACTTTCAAATACAACGGCGCGTCCCCGATGCTTCGATAACTTTCCAGAAGTCGCAGAGGGCTTTATCACCGCACCATCTTCACATAAATTCCCTTTCAAGACAGCGATACCTGCATTTGTTTTGAACGGTTCATTTACTGTAGCGATCACTTCGCGGTTGTAACAAGGTACCTCCTTATTATTCTCGCTGATGGTCTTACCATTCACCGTAATGGCATCTTTGTGCAAATAATCTTTCATCTCGTCGATTACGACGGGCAAACCGCCGGCGTAAAAGAAATCTTCCATCAGGAATTTTCCCGATGGCATGAGATTGACCAACAAAGGTATTTTACTTCCGATGGTATCAAAATCCTCAAGGTTGAGTTCAACTCCGATTCTCCTCGCTATGGCAGTGAGGTGAATCACAAAATTGGTCGATCCACCAACTGCCGCATTCAATACGATTGCATTCTCGAAGGCCTGCCGCGTCAGGATTTTTGACAACTTCAGATCCTCCTTCACCATTTCAACTATTCGTCTCCCCGACAATTGAGCCAATACCTTCTTGCGCGAATCAACAGCAGGGATAGCGGCTGCACCCGGCAATGTCAGCCCCAATGCCTCAACCATGCACGCCATAGTTGAGGCAGTCCCCATCGTCATGCAATGACCGCTGCTCCTCGCAGCGCATATCTCTGCTTCCAGTAAATCCGATTCCGAAAACTTCTGAACCTTTTGCTTTTCTTTAATCAGCCAGTTAAATGATCCAGACCCGAGGAGCTCACCACGGAAACGTCCATTCAACATTGGGCCACCAGGAACGACAATGGTGGGAAGGTCAACGCTGCAAGCTCCCATTACTGTTGAGGGTGTTGTCTTGTCACAGCCGGTGAGGAGGACGACACCATCAAGAGGATTAGCGCGTATTGATTCTTCCACATCCATGCTGGCCAGGTTTCTGAACAACATTGTAGTGGGTCGCATGATCGTCTCCCCCAACGACGTCACAGGAAATTCAAGGGGAAATCCCCCCGCTTCAAGGACGCCTTTTTTGACGATCTCGGCAAAATCACGTAAGTGTCCATTACAGGGAGTGAGGTCAGACCATGTGTTGCAAATTCCGATCACGGGCCTGCCACGAAAATGATCATCGGGATAACCTTGGTTGCGTAGCCAGGAACGATGGACAAATCCCATCTTGTCTGACTTACCAAACCATTCTGCGCTTCTAAGTTTCTTAGCCATTTTAAATCAACATGAATTCAGGGTTTATAATTACTGAAAATCAGTGAAGCAACAAAGTGTTGATAATATTCTACATAGAAAAAATCAGCGCAACTGGAAACAACCGGTTTGGGCGGGAATTCAAAACTGGCTCTATTATGGTGTGATTTCATTTCTTAATACTATTCGTTCCGTCTCACTGCCAATCTATGGATATTTCTAATGACGAGTCAGTTCATTTCTTCAGAAAGCTTAATGTTAATCTGCTCAATATTGTCCTGATTGGCGTAGTCATTTATCTTGGCAAGGGAATCATTCTACCAATTCTTTTTTCGGCGTTATTGGCTACACTTTTACTACCTGCCGTGAATTACTTGCGCAGTAAGAAATTTTCACAAAGTATTTCAATTATTTTACCGCTTGTCATGTCGTTACTCACTATTGGTGGAATTCTCTATTTTCTTTCGACCCAGATTGCACATTTTTTTGACGATTGGGATTCTCTGAAAGACCGGGCTAACGACCTGATCCGCTCGTTGCAAAAATGGGTTTCAGAAAATTTGAACATAGCAAGACGAGATCAGGCTGAGTATCTCAATGAAACAGCCGAAAAGGTTAAAACAGCAGCACCAAAAATTGCAGGTAAAACTTTTCTTTCCCTAACGGAGTCCTTCTCTTACATTGTTCTTCTGCCGATCTACACCTTCCTGATTCTCTACTACAAAAGCACAATAAGAAAATTTCTTATCGAGCTTTTTCAAAAATCCAGTCAAAAGAAAGTAATTGACACGCTTCATTCATGCAGTCGCGTAGCGCAGCGGTATATTACAGGTCTACTCATCGAAACAAGCCTTGTCTTCACATTAAATACTATTGGCTTCCTTATCCTCGGAATCAAATATGCAATCTTTCTGGCATTGCTGGCAGCACTCTTGAACATTATCCCATACATCGGTATGATTGTCGCCAATATCTTTTGTATGCTGATCACCCTGATGACGTCTGAAAATCCAACGCAGGCATTGTGGGTTGCAGCCATTCTTGCGCTCGTTCAGTTCTTCGACAATAACATTGGTATGCCACTTATTGTTGGAAACAGTGTGCGAATTAACGCTTTGGTTACCATTGTCGGGGTTCTCATTGGGGGCGCACTTTGTGGTGTACCCGGAATGTTTCTTGCCATACCAACGCTCGCAGTATTGAAAGTGATCTTTGATCGGGTTGAGGGTCTCCACCCATGGGCAACTTTGCTGGGCGATGAAACGCAGCAAGGAAGAGATGAAAAGGGATTAAAATTTATCCGCAAGAAGAACAAGGGCAATGGAGAAACAAAAAATTGATCCAGTAAAAAATATTAAGAGGAAGGCTTATAATTAAACGCGACTTTCACTTCCACCACCTCAGCAATATTTTTCACAACCAGCGAGGGAATTGTAATCTTGAAGTCCTTTACCCGCAAATTGAATGTCGAATTTGCCGATATATTTTTGTCTTTCACTACAAAATCGACTTTTGTTTTCAGCGGCTGGGTTTCTCCGTGGATCGTGATCTCGCCTTCCACCTCCACCGAGTAGTTTCCATCTTTTGTGATATCGAGTTTAGATTTGTCAACGATTTTACCCTTGAACGTAGCCTTGGGGAACTTGTCTGATTCTATGTATTTCTCATTAAAATGTTCCTGCATCAATGCTTTCTTGAATTGAAATGACTTCATGAGCATTGAGGCCGCAATTTCACCACTCGACGGGTCAAGCAAACTTAGCACCTGGTCGTTGTGAGCTTCTATATTTTCGAGGGGCGCCTCAGAAAAGAATGACGCCTTGCCGGCACGATCCATGTAGCGCGTTTGGGTCATCGCATTGAACGATATCGCAAAAATGATGAAAGCGGTGAGTGTCGGATATCTCATAACTATTTTTGAAATTTCACTACGTTACATCTGAGTTGATTCATTAACCACCTTGCAATTAATTAAGATCACGTCCATGAGAAATCCTGTGCAAATTCCGCGCACAACAACACTGTCGCCAGCTTTCAGTCCGTAGGCAACAGAATCCTGTGCCTGATCAAGTGTGCAGCTTACGCTACCTGGCAGTTGCTCATCGCCAAGTAGTAAGATAAATGAATCGTCCTGTTTGATGACTTCTTTAACCTTGCCTTTTACTTCAATTATTTTATCCAGGAACCGGTCATTTGCATCAATTTCGTTTTGATCAAAGGCCGCTACAAGGGATTGTGCCGTCATGGAAGTATCCGCTACGCTAACCGAGCGATGTGGCCTGTTGTAAACAAAATACAATGCGACTATACACATCACAATTGCTATTCCAACAATAACTAATGTTTTCTTCAACATCCTTGATAATAAATAGGTAATCTTATCTGAAAAAAAAAAGCATTTTTCATGTCCGTCAAATTTAGATGAGGTTGTCTCGTGAGTTGATAGGAGACCAGAACCTATGCTGGACTATGCGAATAGCCCATCCTCACAACCCCGAAACAACACTCATCATATCTTTATAGAACTTCACAAGCTATTACGTCTTTGAGTCCCGTTCTTCAAGACGACTTTAGTAAACCTGATTCTTCCAAAGGACTGTTCAGTTCCTGAACCCAAAAATTTGTCGTTAATTATTTCAGAATACCCGGTGAAGACAAATGTTCCCTTTTAACAAATCTATATCGTGCATTAAACAAAAATCCAAGGCTGTACAGATCAATATTAGCCCAACCTACCTCGGCAAATGGAATTCGGTAATACGGTTCCAGTCCGAAAGATAGGGTGGGACTAACTCGAAAATCATAACCAACTGACAAGTTACCAATGCCAAACCAATAGGATGAGGGTTTATCCGTTGACCAACCTTTAGCCGACCCTGGATTCGGATCCTCAAACGTATACTGATATTTCTCGCTTCTCATGAAATAACTGGAAATCCCGGCAGTTGCAAACACTCTGCTTCTCTTCGTTTCAACAATATTGAATGAGAGCGAAAGCGGGACTTCCAGCACCAAACAATTGCCATCCACCTTTTCCGGAACGACACCGTTCGTTACGTAAGACCAGTAGCCCGGTGGCGGATTATATTCCTCTCCATAACCCCAATATTTTTTGTCGCTTCGCAACAATCCGGTAGATACACCCCATCTGTTGTGAAATTGATACTGAACAAATACGCCATAGGCGCTGCCCGGTGAATCGTATCCGCTATAGGGTGTACGCGTGAAGTCCGGGGCAACAACTGCACTTACCATCCAGCGACTCCTGGTAGCCTCCATTTCTCCCTTTTCTCTCTCAATATCTCCTTTTGCTTCAAGCGAATCTGTCGGCAAGATCACAGCCTGCACCTTTTCCGCGCTGTCAACACGAACAGAAGAGGATGAAACGTTTTCCTGGGTGATTGTCAGGCTTTCGTTTTCTTTACCTGATGATATCTGACTGCTTTGTTCCGTCACTCCATTAATGTTAGCGTCCGAATTATCGTTAAGACCTTTGCCAGAAATAACTCCCGGCGTAATTGCTTCAGCATTGGTTGTTCCGGCATTTTCATTTGTCTTTACATCATGTTGCTTACCCGAGGTTGCTTGCCGATCAAAAATATTTTCAGATTTTTTTTCTTTCGTAATTAACCGTTCGTGATCTGATCGATTTGTCTCACGCTGATCGGCATCCTGACTTTCCTTTTTGGAAATCTCCTCAGTATTATCGTCATCAATTGATTGAGCAGATCTGCCGGGTTCACCTGCAACATTACCTTCGCGTGTGTCAGTTTCATTTGCATTTTCCAGATCCTTCCCGGCCATTGGAGCCTGGTCCGTCGATGCCGATTCTTTCACTTTACCAGGTATCCTGTCCGACAGGCTCCCGGAACTGAAGAAATAGAACGAACCGATAAATGTCACGAGCAATGCCCCGGCCACTATACCATAGGTTAGTTTCCTTCTGTTTAAAGCAGCCAATCGTTCCTGCTCGCGGTCAAGCCTCGACTCCAGGTTCCTCCAATCGTTTTCATTATAGTCCGTATCAAACCGACTGGGGTCTGCTTGTCTGAAATACTTCTCTACGTTATCGTCGTCAATCTCTGACATGATCCTTTTCAAAAAAATCGTGCAATATGCGCTTTAGTTGCTCCTTCGCTTTAAAAAGATTAGACTTTGATGTTCCGATGGAGACACCTAACATGCTGGCAATTTCTTCATGCTTGTAACCCTCAATGACATAAAGGTTAAATACTGTTCGATAGGCAGGCGAAAGCTTTTGCAACATCAGAATGATCTCCTGGTAAGAGATGCCCGACAAAATATTGTCCTGCTCTGAGTGATGTCGTGCACTCTCCAACTCGTCCATTTTTATGGCCCTTTGTCTTTGGTGGTACTGGTTGATAGCAGTATTCACCATGATTTTACGAAGCCATGGCTTAAAGGGTCTGGCCAGGTCAAACTTCCTGATGTTCTGAAAAATTTTCATAAATCCGTCATTTAAGATCTCTGCAGCTTCATCCCGGTTATCTGCATAGCGAAGACAGATGCTCATACTGTAGGAATAAAATTCCTGGTAAAGCAGCTTCTGACTTTCGCGGTGCATGTTCCGGCAGCCTGCCAAAAGTGTCCTGATCTGGTCTTCTTTATCCTTCAATGGGCTGTTTGTTAACTGGCATTACAGAAGTTTATTCGGTTTGGTTGCTTCATTCTTATCGGTTATTTTACAACGGTCAGCAAGTTCACCTATCACACGCTATAATGCATTTAAAGTTACTTTAATCAATATTTATTTCAATCCATGCGAATAATTCTCACTCCATTCGTTCTGCTCTTCCTTTGGGCTTGTTCTCCTGTTAACAAGTACAAAAATGATCCCGACGTTTTACAATGGGAAAAAGACATCCGGGGATTTGAACAAAGAGATTCAACAGAAACCGATCCTAAGAACGCCATTCTATTTGCCGGAAGTTCCAGCATCAGACTTTGGTCAACTATCGCTGATGATATGAAACCATACCCGGTTATTCAGCGCGGTTATGGCGGTGCAAAATTCAGCGACTTCGCAGTGTATTGCAAGCGCATCATCTATCCCCACCAATTTCGCGCATTGGCGATATTCCTGGCCAATGATATTACAGGCGGTGACACAGACAAGAAGCCCGGGGAAGTATTGAAATTATTTCAATATGTAGTTGACCAGGTGAGATTGAAATATAAAAGTGAACCGATATTCTTCATTCAAATTACTCCAACTAATTCGCGTTGGAAAGCGTGGAGTGAAATCAGCAAGGCGAATGATCTCATACAGAGTTATTGCAGTAAAGGAAAGGAACTTTATTTCATCGAAACAGCAGATCGATTTATAGGTGACAACGGAAAGCCAAAAGCAGAATTGTTCAATGCCGATCAGCTTCACCTCAACAATGACGGCTACCAAATCTGGAGCTCGATCATTAAAGCGAAACTCGATGAGGTATTAGCAAGATAACGGATCAAAGAGGCCACCTGACAGGTGCATTCAGTTTTGTTGATTGATAAATTGCCGTCGAAAGCTCCACGGTTTTCCTTCCTTCCTTTCCTGTCATCATTGGCATTTTATTGTTCATTACAGACAGTATGAAGTCCCTGTTTTGTGCACGGATATAATACTCGATCGGGTCGATCGTCTCAAAGAACCGGGCATCCTCTTCTTCCCATTTAGCCAACAATTTCTCCTCACCGGGAATTGTCCAGATATCATTCAGGGGCGGCGCCACCACCGTAGACATTCCCGCGATAAACATTGCCCCACTGTCCGTTTGCACACCTACAGATGCGCCGTTCGAGCCGTGTACATGAACCTTTCCATAGATGCCGGGTTTCTGCGAATTGCTGACGAGAATATTTCCAATAGCACCGCTTTTGAATTTCACAATTGCCAGGGCTGTATCCTCTACCTCAATGTAAGGGTGATTAAGATTTCTCCAGATACCGTATAGTTCATCGAATTCATCATTCATGTACCATTGAAAGAGATCCAACTGATGCGGTGCCTGATTGACCAGTATTCCTCCACCCTCTCCCTCCCACGTTCCCCGCCACGGATCACTTCTATAATATGCTTCGTCTCTCCAGCCCAGCATCGTAATGGTACCCAATATCGGCTTACCAATCTTTCCTTCTTCGATGGCCTCTTTCATTCTAACAGACGACGGATAAAATCTTCGTTGGCCCACGACACCCACTTTCTTTCCATTTTTCTCTGCAGCATTGATGATGGCGTCGCAGTCGGCCAATGTAGAGGCTAGTGGTTTTTCGATTAATGCATGCGCTCCTGCTTCAAACGCCTCAATCGCCGCGATGTGATTGGGATGGGGAGTACAAACAACAACGACATCAATCTTTTCTTTTGTCACCATTTCACGCACATCGGCATAGGTGTTTATTTTGTAGGCATTGGCAAATTCTTCGCGACGGGAAGGATTCCTGCTCTGCGCGGCCGTGAATTTACATTCAGGAATATTTAACAGCGACTTCGCATGCATATGACCGGCCTTGCCGCAGCCCACAATCGCCACTTTGATTTCGGCGCTCATGACGGTTTCAGGATTACTTTCATCAACCCCTTCTCCTTATTATAAAGGCGATCAAACCAGGAAGCAGCTTCATTTAATGGTGCCTCCACGGACAGGATGGCATTTACATTCAATGCTCCTGACGAGATCAACGCTAGTATTTCCGGATATTCTCCATTAATTGCACACGAACCCTGGAGTCGTAGTTGTCTCGACACGACGGCTTGCAAAGGTATTTCAACATTTGGACTTACATTGCCGACAAGGGTCATGACACCGCCTTTGCGCATGAGGTCAATTCCCATTTTTATGGTCTCAGTTATTCCCACCACTTCAAATGCAACGTCGGCGCCACGTCCTGCCGTAACGGAGAGGATGTTTTCTTTCAAGGCAGCGTCGCCAGGTGAAAAGATAAAATCAGCACCACATTGCCTGGCCTTTTCCAGACGGTCTGTTTCCGGGTCGATCGCGATCACTTTTTTACATCCCTTGATTTTCAGCAACTGGATGACAAACATTCCGACCATCCCTGCACCAATCACCAAAGCCGCGTCCTCAGCATCAATGGGTGTAAGGCTTATCGCATGCAACGCAACGGCCGCTGGTTCCACCATTGCCGCCTGAGTGAAGGCCACGTTATCGGGGATCCTGTGCAGGATATGTTGTGGAACAGCTACATATTCAGCAAAAGCTCCCTCACGTTTGAATTCCTTGCACGAGACACCAAGGACCATGCGCCCATCACTCAGGTTATACATGCCTTTTTTTGTATACCAGTCGTTCTCATTATAAATTGTCGAGTCAAACGTAACCCGATCACCAGGCATCCAATTTTTTACCCCTGGCCCTACCTTCTCGATTACGCCAGACGCCTCATGCCCCATGATGAGCGGTGGAATCCTTCTTCCGGTGCTTCCATCCATTCCGTGAACATCACTTCCACATATCCCCACGGCTTTTACTTTCACCAAAACTTCATTGTCGTGAAGCGTGGGCGAGGGAACATCCTTATAGGTTAACTTCTTATATTCCTCCAATACTAATGCTTTCATTTTCCTATTGATTTTTTTAACACAGGCTTTTCATCAAATATATGAGAAAGGACATCCCCTTTACAACAAATAAATGATCTTACTATCCAATAGAATTCAATTTAAATTTTTTGTGTAACTAGGGTATCGACAGACGATCTGCCCCTTGATCGCATTGACATAAAACTGAATCCATGTGGCTGTTTCTTAAAAATGAGAGCATCATTCTTTGGATCGTCGTTATCCTCATTTCCCTTTTGACCGCCGTTCGGGTTATCCTTGACACCCGCAGTCCTTCAAAAACCGCCGCCTATCTCCTGTTGATCATTTTATTTCCGGTAGTCGGCGCAATGCTTTATTTTCTTGTCGGTGTGAATTACCGGAAACGGAAAATCTACAACAAGAAACTGACCAGGAATGAGCAACTATTCCGCCAGGTTCAAAACAGAATTAAGCAAGATGCCATCCTGCTGAAACGAAAATATAAAGAACTGACGTCAAACAATGAGGAATTAATTGACCTTCTCCTGGGAGAGTCTCTTTCCCACCTCACGCAGAATAAAGTGACGGTGCTTATTAATGGTGAGCAAAAATTCCCAAGTGTGTTTGATGCGATCGAGGCGGCAACTCAATTTATCCACCTTGAATATTACATCTTCGAAGAGGATGATATTGGGACACGTTTAAAAGACCTCCTGATCAAAAAAGCACACGAAGGCGTTGCCGTACGGATAATCTTCGATGACTTCGGAAGCCATGACCTCTGGGATGACTTCGTTGATGAATTTCGGGACAATGGCGTGGAGATCTATCCTTTCTTTCGGGTTCATTTTATTTTCCTTGCCAATCGGCTCAACTATCGCGATCATCGCAAGGTATTGATTATTGATGGCAAGGTCGGCTTCATCGGAGGGATCAACATTGCCGACCGTTACATAAATGGAAAGGTAGATGGCACACATTGGCGCGACACGCACATCAAGATTGAAGGAAATGCCGTGCTGACGCTCCAGTATCACTTTCTGAGTAACTGGAATTTTTGCTCCGGACAGGAACTGGGACTCAATCATCAATTATTTCCGGAAAACATCGCTGATGAAAACGACACCGACCTCGTGCAAATCATTACCAGTGGGCCAGACTACCCTCGTCCCAGCATCATGCTTTCTTACTTTACAGCAATCACGATGGCGAGGAAACTGGTTTATATCTCCACCCCCTATTTCATTCCCAATGAAAGTATTGTGAACGCGATCAAGAAAGCGGCCTTTTCAGGAAAAGATGTCCGCCTGTTAATTCCGAAGGCATCCGACTCCTATTTTGTAGATTCTGCTTCACGATTTTATTTCCAGGATATGCTTGAATCCGGCGTTAGAGTATACCTGTATGATAAGGGTGTTATCCACGCAAAGACACTCGTGGTGGATGACAACCTATCCATGGTAGGCACAGCGAATATGGATCTTCGGAGTTTTGAATTGAATTTTGAAATCAATGCCGCCATCTACAGCGAAAGGGTTAACCATGAAGTGAAGCAACAATTTTTCAAGGACCTGGAAAGCAGCACCCTTATTACGCTCGAAGAATGGAATAAGAGAAGTTTATTGAAAACTTTTCTCGCGGCGCTGGCAAGAATCATGGCGCCGTTGCTATAACTTTTCTTTTCGATTTCTTCCTCTTTTGACGTTTGCACTTTACTCGCTACTTTACTTTCTAATTTTGTTACAGGAAATGCGGCAACTAATCGTTTATTTATTCTTTATTTCTCTGTGTGCCTCTGCACAGGAACACAATCAATGGATCCGCACCAATTTATTGGGGTATCAACCGGCGGGGATAAAGGTGGCCGTATGGTGCAGTAAGGGAGCGTCCACGGTTAAATCGTTCCAACTGATTGATGCCTCTTCCAACCAGGTTGTCCATGAACAAAATGCGGGTGAGCCTTTCGGAGCCTACGGGCCTTTCGTCCAGACACAGCGACTTGACTTTTCTTCCTATACCAACCCGGGAAAATATTTTCTTCGTGCTGGTGAAGCTATCTCACCAACATTCAACATAGCCCCCGATGTTTACAAAGGCACTGCTGATTTCTGCCTGAAATATATGCGCCAACAAAGGAGCGGTTATAATCCTTTCCTCAAAGATTCCTGTCATACCCATGATGGTTACACAATGTATGGCCCGATGCCCGACAGCACACACCTTGACGTGAGCGGCGGCTGGCATGATGCAACCGACTATCTCCAATACTCAATGACCTCGGCCAACGCCACCTACCATCTTCTGGCGGCCTATCGCGACTTTGCGCGCGTATTCGGAGATGACCATACGGCTAATGGCCTGGAAGGAAGCAACCGTGTTGCCGATGTGCTTGATGAAGCCCGCTGGGGGCTCGACTGGCTCATCAAAATGCATCCCAGGCCCGACTGGATGTTTAATCAGTTGGCTGATGATCGCGATCACATCGGTTTTCGACTGCCGGTGGGTGACAAAGCGGACTACGGCAAGGGACAAGAGCGTCCCATTTATTTTATAACCGGCGAACCTCAGGGATTAAATAAGTATAAGAACCGAACAAAGGGTACGTCTTCCACGGCCGGAAAATTCTCCAGCGCTTTCGCATTGGGCTGCCAGGTCTTTAAACAAAATGATCCCTCGTATGCCCGTCAACTGGAATCAAAAGCATTATCGGCCTACGCCTTCGCCCTGCGCAAACCTGGAAATACTCAAACCGCGTGCTACACTGCACCCTATTTTTATGAAGAGGACAACTGGGTGGATGACATGGAACTCGCAGCCGCTGAACTCTACATCATTAAAGGTGATCAAAGCTACATCGATCAGGCCTTTGAATACGCCCGACAGGAAAAAACAACGCCCTGGCTAGGCAGTGACACGGCAAGCCACTATCAATGGTATCCATTTATCAACCTTGGCCACTACGAGCTTGCGAAGGCCGCGAAAGGGAAAATGAAAAAAGAAACCATCTCATTTTATAAGGCGGGAATAGAAAAAGTCTGGACGAAAGGAAAACGAAATGCATTCTATCGCGGCGTTCCGTTGGTGTGGTGCAGTAATAATTTTCAGACCTCTTTTGCCATTCAATGCTATTGGTACCGTAAACTTTCTGGTGACCATCAATATGCAGAGTTGGAACAAGCTGCCTTCGACTGGCTGCTTGGCTGCAATCCATGGGGTACAAGCATGGTGGTAGGGTTGCCTGCCGATGGCGACTATCCGGATGATCCGCATTCGTCGCTGAATGTTTTGTACGGATACCAAACACTCGGAGGATTAGTGGATGGTCCGGTATATGGGAGTATTTACGGTCAGCAACGCGGTGTGACCATTATGCGCGGTGATGAGTATGAAGCGTTTCAAAGCAAGGCCATGGTCTATCATGACGACTATGGTGACTATGTTACCAACGAACCGACGATGGACGGCACGGCATCCCTGATCTATCTGCTCGCGGCGAAAGATGACGAGGGAGTGAAGTGATTCGATTCTTCCGCCGTGGCTTTCATTGCGTTTTATATAAGGTGTCGAAATTGATCCAAAATTCATGACCTCTTTAACTTTTCGAAAATAAAAAGAGAAATTTAGTTCAACTGTTAAACAAGGAAATCTATCGTATATGAAATCCCTTTTCAAAGAAATATTCGAATATCACCATCACTTCAACCAGAAGCTGATCGGCGAAATAAAAACTCACCTCAGCGCCTTACCGGAACGGACCTTCCCCCTGTTTTGTCACGTGTTGAATGCACACCAGATATGGAATGCTCGAATACTGGGCCTGGAGCAATTCAGCAGTTCAGTTATTGTTCATCCCATTGAAGCCTGCTCATCGCTTGACGATGACAACTATCACAATACATTGAAAATTCTGGACAGTGAGGTACTGCTCAAAGAAATTTCTTATAAAACGTTTAAAGGCGATGAATTCAAAAACATCGTGCGCGACATACTTTTTCATGTCAACAATCATTCAACGCATCATAAGGGTCAAATCATTTCCGATTTCAGGCAGTCGGGAATCGCTCCTCTCGTAACCGATTACATTTTCTACAAACGCTGAGAGTGTCCTGCAAATCGTTTTCAGTTAGAGGTAATGCAATGCAAACTCAGTTAAATGGCAAAAATGCATCGCGATCAAACACAGTCATGGTTCTTTCGTTATTGCTTCCCTTAGCTGTTGATGCAAGGCTTTAAATCGCTCGTCATCTGAACTGCCCAGAAGCTCAATAATTGCATTGTTCTTTTTATAGTCCACTTCAAAGACGAAGAACACTTCATTGTTAAAAACAAAGCCATATGTGTTTTTTGGAAGCCGCCGGGAGAGGGCCTGTAATTTTTGAAAGGCATTATTCGTCAACGTGATTTGAAAAGCAAGCAAGTTCTTGGTCGAGCTTTTAGCCATGTCGCTCACAGACAATATTCCTGTTAAGTCAATGATCGGCTTTTCTGGAAGACAGACTGATCTTCTGTTCCTTGATAATAATATTGAGATCGGTTTCTGGTATTGACCGCATTTTACGATTATATATATCCCATCATCATAACCCGAATCATTGGGCGATGCGAAGGTCAATAGACCAATGGAAAATATGAAAACAATTTTAACCAATAATCTAATCTACCGATTATTCACGTCATCCAAATGAGGTTCATATTGAAATCGCCTGCAACAATCTCGCGTTAAAAAAGACGCAAATGACAGGTTATCGGTTTGGCTGAATCAGGTCAATCAGATTACCGTATAAATCCTCGAACACGAGCACGGTACCATACTCCTCCACGCTCGGTCCGCGGACAATCTTCACGTTCCTGGCGATCAATCGATGGTGAGCTTCTTTGAAATTATCCGTGTAAAGAAATAAGAACACTCTCCCACCGGTTTGGTTCCCTATGCGACTGGCCTGCGCTTCGTTCACCGCTTTGCCTAAAAGCAAACTGCATCCCTCATCGCCACGTGGCGTGAGAACCACCCACCGTTTGGTCTCAGATAATTTCGTATCCTCCCTGAGGGTGAATCCCAAGGTTTCGGTATAGAATTGGATGGCTTCATCGTAATCCCGAACCACAAGTGTAATTTGAGCCAATCGTTGTTTCATGCATTCAATAATCTAAAGACCGACGGATTCGTCCAGCCGCGCATGGAATATTCTTCGCACAACAAACCAAATTAAAGGAGGAAGGACAGCGCTCAGCAAAATCGCAACGGTTGGGTGATCCAAACCGGTATATCCAATGTAGGCATAAACAAATCCCAGCGGAAATGAACCACAGGCAAGCGCTGTATGAAAATACCCTGGGCGCATCCTGACAAGGCCCGCCATGCAGGCAATCACTTCCGGAAAAACCGGTAGCCACCGCGATAAGGCAACAATCCATCCACCTAATTTTCCGGAAAGTCTTTTCCCACGCTCAAAGTCTTTCGCACCGAGCAAACGCAACGCAGCCCGTTCACCAAGCAGCCTGCAAATCCAATACCCCAAGGACCCTGCAGCGAATGAACCAAAGGTGCTGAGAATACCGCCGATAATAGGACCATATAAGTACCCCAGCGCCGACATCACCAAAGTCGCCGGTATAGGCAATAGTAAATCCCCTATCAGCAACGCCAGGCCGGCCGCCCAGGCCCAGGTTCCATAGTCACCGAGCCATGCAATTGAACCCTCCTGTGTAAATGTATTCATGAGGGTATCTCCAAAAAGAAAGAATGAAGTAAGAACAAGCGCTGCCAGAACGATAAAAATGAGAAGGAGTCTCATAAAGTCAAATTAACTGTGTGTGCCAATTTACAACGTACAAAAAGATTTCCTATTAAAATTAATCCGGTGGAAGGGCTCACAAATCTTTATTAATTTTCCGGTCGATAGATTCTTAACCATGAAGCATATTTTTTATGAGTAAACCCACACCACAATCAATCGACCCATCAACAGTACCTCAATTGGCAACGAACATCGTAAAAACGGTTCGTTTTCCCATGCTCGCTACAATGGATGGCGATCAACCTCGGGTAAGACCGGTCTCTCCTGTTCGCACAGACGGATTTGTTATTTACATTGCCAATCTCAGGAGCTACAGCAAGACAAAAGAGATTGAAGAAAATCCAAACGTCGAATTATGCTATCTCGATGATGATCACAACCAGGTTAGAATAACTGGAAAGGCCGAAGTTCTTAACGACAGGAAATTGCTTGAGGAAATATGGAAGTCCAATAGGTTGCTGGAACATTACCTGGGATCTCCCGACAATCCACAATTGGTAGTCTACAGGATCAAACCGATACGGGTTCGATTTATGCTGGAGTGGGCATTGAATTATCATGAAGTGCCCATAACATGAGAACAGTTCTATACTTCCACCTTGACACTTAAGTTGTCTCCGAGCAGGTTGAATTGCTCAATCCAATCAGGTGCATGCCCGTCATTTTGTATGTTTTGCCGTGAAATCAAAAAATACAAATTCTGACTTTTATACAAATTGGGATAAAGGTTAAACTTTCGCAGCAAGGGAAATAACCGGTTCAGTCGTTCTATTCGTTTTGCACCGTTACGTTCGATGCTGATGGTCTTAAGCTCCTGGTAAATTCTCTCACCGGCAAGGCGTGCAACCTTATCGGGGTCTTCAATTTTAAGTTTCCATTTTTCCAATTCGCCAAAAATCCGATCCAGCTCTTTTGTGTTGATCCGCTCAGTATTAAACCACTTCAGCAAGT
>DASUGQ010000556.1:0-23315 GCA_036273935.1 Cyclobacteriaceae bacterium
AAAACGAAAACTCTTTTTTAGAAGAAGATTCGTTATAGAAGATGTACCCGATCAATATGATCATGGTGGTCAGAGATATAAAATCAGATATCTTCATACTCCCTCCTTTCTTTTTTCTTAACACCATCTCATCAATTAAAAGTTTGGCGCCAGTAGATATTTAGAATAAAAATCGTCAATCACCTTAACCGCTTCTTCCGGTGTATCGACAATATTAAAGAGATTAAGATCTTCCTGCATGATCATTTCTTCGGGGATAAGGACATCTTTTATCCAATCCACCATGCCTGACCAAAATTTGCGGCCAACCATAACAATTGGAAAACGCCCAATCTTTTTGGTCTGTATCAAGGTTAACGCTTCAGTCAGTTCATCCATCGTTCCAAATCCTCCAGGCATAACGATAAAGCCCTGCGAATACTTAACAAACATCACTTTGCGAACGAAGAAGTAATCAAATGAAATGAGCTTATCCGGGTCAATGTAAATATTCCCCTTTTGTTCGTAGGGTAAAAAAATATTCAACCCTACTGATTTTCCACTCGCACGGTTTGCTCCCTTATTGCCCGCTTCCATAATGCCGGGTCCGCCGCCCGTGATTACGCCGTAACCGTGAAGCACCAATTGGTATGCGATCTCCTCGGCTGTTTTATAATAAGAGTGGTCGGGTTTTGTTCGGGCCGAACCGAATATGGTGACACACGGACCAATCTTCGCTAATTTTTCAAAACCTTCCACAAACTCAGACATCACCTTAAAGATGACCCACGAATCGGAACTCTTGATCTCTGCCCAATCTTTGTCTTTAAATGCTTTCCGGATACGCTCTTCTTCTTCAGGAGTATGTTTTGGTTGTTCGCCTTGCATAGACAGGTACAGTTTAAAAAGTAAACAAAGTTATAAAATGATCGCAGCTCTTTTACGCATAAACGAAAAGGTTCTTACCTGGATGGTTTACCAAACAAATCACGCAGGGCCACGGATAATTCGTCAAATTGAAAATGAAACCCGCTTCGCTGGATTTTTTCTGATGAAACGTGACTTCCATCAGTTGCAAGGTACACCATCTCGCCCAGTAAGAATTTCAGAAATATTTTCGGAATGGGAGGTAATAAGATCGGTCTGTGCAACGCCCGTGCCGTCGCCTTCATGAATTCACGATTGGTCACAGCCCTCGGGGCCACCGCATTGAACGGACCAGTAAGGTATGTGGATTCAATTGCATGGATATATATCCTGCAAAGATCGTCAATGTGGATCCAACTCATCCATTGTTTCCCGGATCCGAGCGGAGCGCCAACATACCAGCGAATGGGTTTAACGAATTCATCCATCACTCCTCCCTTATCACTAAGGACGATCCCTGTCCTCAGTTCAACAACGCGAATTCCTAATGTCCTGATCTTTTCCGCTTCCTGTTCCCAGAGCTGGGTTACATTAGCGAGGAAATCACTCGCTGGTGGATCGTCCTCAGAAAATATCTTCTCGTCGCTAGTGCCATAGTAACTAATTCCGGAAGCCGAGATAAAAGTTTTTACAGAATGAGGGGTGTTACTCAACTCATTCCTCAGTAACGCGCTCGACTTGACCCGGCTGTCAATTATTTCCTGTTTTCGTGTTTCCGACCAGGGCTCATCACCAATACCCGCGCCGGCCAGATGGACGATAGCATCAACATCCTTAAATGCTCCCGGTTCAATCCACGACCGATCAATATCCCAAAGAAAGCTGCGGACTTCATGATTGCCACGGGGCCGCGATCTGCTGATATGCGTTACAGTGTAACCCGCCGCCAAAAGAAATTTTGTCAATCGCGTTCCAATCAATCCAGTGGCTCCAGTGATAAGGATACGTTTCAAAATCTATATTTGTTGTAGTTTTGACTTTTCAAACTAAAGCTCAAACATGCCAACCATTAAAAATGTTATCCTGCTTGCATTGATACTTTGCCTTGCGGGTGTATGTTACTCACAGTCCATCAAAGTAAAAAAAGAAACCTCACGAATAAAAGGTGAGAATACTGACGGATACAGCATTGACCTTGAAGGGACCACCGAAGAGGTGTCAGCCTCATTGATCAAATATTTTAAAAGCATCGGAAAAGTCAAACAAAGCGATGGCATCATCATGCTAACTGAATCCCTTTCTGTAGGAAGTAATGTCAAGAGCCCTGTCTATGGCGTTGTGAAAGAGAAAGCCTCGGGTGCGCAAGCATGGATCGGCATCTTGCCGAGGGAATGGTCGGCAGATCAGGGTGACAAGCTGGACAAAGAACTTGAGAAAATGCTCCATGAATTTGGAGTGAAGTATCATAAGGAAAAGGTTCAATCAGAGATAGATGCTTCAACACAAGCCCTGACTGCAGTAGATAAACAGCAACAACGCCTTCTAACTGAAAGCAAAAATTTAAATCTAAAACTGGAGAATAATAAGAAAGAAAAACTCAGACTTGAAAAAGCGCTTGAGGACAATAAGCTGGACTATGAGACCTTGTTAATGAACATTGACAAGAATAAGCACGCGCAGGATTCAGTGGCCCTCGCTGGAGACCAGATTAAAAAGGTGATGGAACAGCAGAAGCAAAAGCAGGCCGAAATTAATTAAACCTTTAAAACTGGCGAAAAGATTTCCTATTGCCTCATTGAAAGCTGATTGAATCCAATTCCTTATCTCTCCATCTTCTTAGTGAGGGATCGAAAGTAAATCGATCATCAGGGTATTCAATAAATCGATCTTGTTGGAATCTTGAGTAGTATAAAGTTAAGTCCTCGCCATTAAGCATTCTATTAAACAAAAATTTTCCTCGCTTGACGAGCGAATCTTCGGGCATTTTCCACATTCTAAAAATCTCGTTATAATTCTCAAAACCCCCGCGTGAATCAAACTTTGCTTTAACTGCAATGCCTTCTTTCATTGGTTTTATGCTTCTTGCCTCACGAGCCACCAATAGGCTGTAGCTGCTGTCCTGTTTGTTGTAATGGCAAAATAAGATCTTACATTCCCTTTCCGCCCGATCGTAGTACCAATTAAAGTCAGAATTGAACTTTGTTTCATGGGTAGCCTGGGGAGCAAGTTTTGACGAATAGTGAACCATAATTTTCAAGAACTTACTCTGCAGTTCCGGGGACATACATTGTTGTGGCGAAAAATCATTGTTTTTCTTTTCACAACTGAGAAGATTCAAAAGAAGATAAAGTAAGAGAAGGTCTTTAAGAAATTTTTTGCACTTCATAATTGTCAAATAAAAAACCCGGACAAATATCCGGGTCTCTTATCATTTATTAAAAAAATTAATAGTCTGTGCCCTGCGGATTGAAGTTCACCCACGCCTCATCCAGCCAGCCAGCAGTTGTGCCAACAGCTCCAATATAATCCGTCTGAGTAAATCCTTCGCCTGAAAGATCAGTCGCTCCCGTAGCCAGTGCAGATCCATTGGCAAGAACAGCTGTAGCAGCCGGATTGTCAATATTAGCAGCACCTGATAACCCAGCAAATAAAGTGGAAAGGTCAACTTTGTTTAGCGGGCTTTCAATGATGTTATCAGTTCCAAAATTGTCAACATTATAGCCATTGTCGTTTGTCCCGGTAGCCGGCGCTGTCACGGAGGCACTCACGGAGCGTCCAACATAGTTACCTTTGAACACGGCGGCCGCATCGGCTCCGCCTTTACTGTCTGTTAAACGGAAAGGCCAGTTGGCGGATGTTCCGGCTCCCACAATTACTGAATTCCAAATTTGAAGTTTGCTGTGGCGACGAACATGTGCACCATTTTGATAATTTGCACTTACTGCTCCGTTGGAAAGAGCTCCTCCACTCAGGTTGGCAAACACAAATGGTCCAAACGCGGTCACGTTTGCAAAGATCGCTGAAGTGTAAGGCTGATTGGTAGAACCACTGCCATCGTTATCTGATTCAAATAAATTAGAACCCGATTTGTCTGCTACGTTAGGATCACGAAAAGCGGCAGCAAATTGCACTTTGCCTGAAAAGCCGAAGTCGGTATCAAAATCGTCGTCCCAGGTTTTATAAGCGATCATGTGATGAGGACTCACCTTTCCTCCGAAAAATTCATATGCATCATCACCAGAGTACGAAACTTGTACGTGGTGCATCGTTGTTCCGCTGCCCACACTACCGAAGGTCATACCGTTAATTTCGTTGTCAGTAGAAAGAGCAATACCTGCAAACTCGACGCGAACATAGGCCAATGTTCCTGAATTGTCGTCATCAGCAGTTCCACCATACTGACCTTTAGTTCCAGCAGTAATACCTTCAATATTTACATTTTCTCCCTGGTTGTTCGTTGCTTTGCCAAGAATAATTAAGCCTCCCCAATCCCCATAATTCCTAAAGCCAGCGGGCGCGCTGGAAGTGAATACGATAGGTGAGGTTGCGGTACCTTCAGCAATAATCTTGGAACCTCTTTCAATAATTAAAGCTCCTTTGCTCACTTTGTCACCATAAATAATTGTTCCTGCCTCAATCGTGAGTTCCGCATTATTGTTCACAAAAATATTACCCTTCAAAAGGTATTTCGTGTCTTTCGACCATGATGTATTAGTGGTAATATCTGCCGATACAATTTCAAATGGTTCAAGCGCAACGGTTGTTTCAGCTTGTCTGTCCTTTACGTCAGTAACCAAGAAAGTCAATGAGCTTGCTGTGCCAGTATAGGTATACGTATAGATGTCTGAAGTTTGATCGCTGGTATATGATTTCGAGTCGTCTCCAACTTCAACAGTTTTCAATCCCGCCGGTGCTGTGACCGCGACCAAAATCTCAACTGCACCAGGTGTTGCAGATTTTATATCAGCTGAAATTGTTGGCTCAGCGTACGTGGGATCTTTGGTCTCATCGCATGATGACAGGGTAAATAAGGATAATGAAAGCACCGTCGTGGTGATCATTAAAAGAGTAAATCTAATTTTTTTCATTGGTTGACTTTTAAGGTTCGTAAATCCGCTGTAAAAGTAGGCTTACCAGGTTAAGGGATTATTACCTCAGTATTAGTATTACATTTAATGGGGTGAGCGGCATGAAACTAAAGTGCCCAAATTCAATTCTATAAAGACTTCCAGAGCTAGCGTGGTTAACAATTAGTTAACCTTATAGGTAACACCAACGGTTACGTACTGCCCGGGTCTGTAGGTCAAAATCGGATCATCAAAGTTTGTAATTTCGCGATTGCTATTTGAATCCTGGACCAGGCGATACTTCTGATTCAAGATATCCTGAACTCCAACTTTTAAATTGAAGTGTCGACCAAAATCTTTGGAAACGGTAACGTCAATTTGATTACGTGGCATCTCGTATTGCGTGGGTTGAGCATTGGCTACTCCGGTTTGCTGGTTAAAATCCCCTACTGCAAAAATTCTTTTGCCAAATACATTGTAAGCTGCGTTGATCTGAAGTCCTGATTCGACGTCGGTGTAATAGAGACCGGCGTTTATAATATAAGGAGACTGACCTTGCATAGCCCTTTCTTTATCCTGGTTGTCTGCATCTTCCTGGCTAAAGGTAACTTTGCTATCAATAACTGCAGCGTTCAACAGAACATTGAGTTTGTTGATAAAATTACTTCCGGTCAAGCCATCAAGTGACTCTCTGATTTCCAGTTCCGCCCCGATACTGGTGGCCGTTTCTGCATTTGTAAAGGAGTAAATGATATTAGAGCCCTGCTGTAACCGAATCTCAATCGGATCAATAAAATGTTTATAAAATACACCAAGTGAAATGCTTTCTGATTTACTTGGATATTTCTCCCACCTCAGATCTACGTTGTGGATATTCGCAATCTTCAAAGCCGGGTTACCGTAGAAATTGGCGTTTCGATCATAGTCGTAATAATTGAAAGGAGCCAGTTCTCTAAAGTTGGGGCGATTCAATGTCTTACTATAGGCTAATCGGATCAAAGATTTTTCAGAGAAGTTGTAAGAAAGATTTACAAAAGGTAAAATGCTTGTAATTGGATTATCCACTACATCCGTTCCTGACGTCAGTTGCTGTCTGTTGTATTCAACTCTCGTACCCAGCGACATCTTGAAATTATTTATTGGCAGCAGGTAATTAACATACCCAGCTGTGTATAGATTGTCTCCCGTATAAGCATCTGAAGCAGTGGTTCCTTCATCCAGGAAGAAAACCGGAGCTGCTAGCTGCCCTGGAGCATCCTCAGGATTGATCAGGTTCTCCGGAGTAAAAATGTTATTGAAGGGTTGTGTAAGAATACTCAGATCAGGATTTTGTCCAGGGAAAAAGTTAAAGGAGAACCACCGTGCACTAAAGTCACGTTCTGTTTTAGCGAGGTAGTAACCAACTGATAATTTTGACAGATGCTCATCGTCTGCTTCAGGATTAAACTTATAATCAAAATTAAGACTGTGAGTATAGACCTTCTCATCTAATGTAGAGAAGAATCTGCCATCGACCGGATTTGCGCTTGGTGGAATTACAACAGCAAAAGGATCATCGGATCCGTGTCCGCGTTGTGATCGGATTCTTCTGTAGTCGGGCTGATCTGCTGAAATCATTGAATAACCTGCGATCCAATCTATGTTGATACGGTCCGTCAAACTATGCTTGCCTTCCAATTGACCTGAATAAAGAGATCGTTCAGCGTAATTAATACCCAAATTATTTACATCAAAATTCAAAACGTCTTCTACGCCTGTCCTTTCTGTGGCGGTACTCGATCCCTGTTGATTGAACAGGTTTCTGAATTCAATCTTATTGGACGGATTGAACTCAAAAATAAAGTTGCTGATCAACCCCACGCGAACGTTGCTTACATCACGATTGTCATAATAAACATATCTTCTTCCAAGTTTCTTGTCAGGTTGTTGTGGATCAAACGATTCATAAAAATAGTTTTCCTGTTCAAATCGTTGATGAGTATTGGAGTAACTGATGGAAGTAATATTGCCCAACTTTCTTTTTCCAATATAACCGACTTTGGAAAAATTAATAGTCGTTCTAAGGTCAATAGGGGCTTGTCCTGGCTTGGCTTCCCAGTTATTGTTCAGGCTTGCTCCAGCCTTTCCAATTACTGATCGGTTAGTGTACTTTGAGAGATCGTTTGTGTAGGTCCTCAAATTCTTTGTGGGAAAAGAAGACGGCAGGTCACGATAGCCATTGTCAAATCCCAACCAATCGGTACTACTTCCCACTTCAGTATTAAAATCACTAAACGTGGTCCCAGCCCGATAACCAGCAGTAATATTTACGGAAACATTATTTTCATCCACTACGCTCTTTGTGCTGATATCGATAACCGCACCGGCAAAATCTCCCGGAAGGTTAGCGCCTCCCGATTTATAGACCAACATTCTGTCAATCATATTGCTTGGGATGAGGTCAAAGGCAAATGCTCTGGTATCCACTTCGGTAGAGGGAGCAATCACTCCATTCAATAAGACGACGCTATACCTTTCACTCAAGCCCCGAACATTAACAAACCGGTTATTAAGAATGGTGACACCCGGAATACGTTTTACAATTTGCGCGGCGTCACGGTCTTGTGACATTAAAATCTGTTGCGAGGAAATTCCGGCAACAACCAATTGACTGGTTTTGATATCGCTGATGACAGACACATCGGAATCTTTCGTCCGCCCCGAGGTAACGACAACTTCTGAAAGCTGCTGACTCTCCTCTATCAAAGCCGTGTTGACTACTGTAATTTGATCGGGATAAACGGTAATGTTCTTAATTGTATCTGATTTGTAGGAGATGAAAGAGACGATCACGTTATAATTTCCAGTCTTGACATGGGCAATTTCAAAATCCCCATTGATATCAGCAGCGGACCCGACCGTACTTCCTTCTAAATATATATTTGCACCAACAATCCCCTCGCCCGTCTGCGCGTCTTTAACATGACCTTTGATGGTCCCCATTTGCGCCTTGACACTTAATGAAAAGAATGTAATGAGGACGGATGATAACAGTACTTTTCGCAGCATATTCTATTATTTCCTGCAAAGGTGCCGATCAAATATTACCTGACAGGTACCCCTTTGTTAAGAAATTGTTAAGCAGCCGCTAACACCTGTATGTCCTCAAAAAGCTTAAATTCACAAAATCGGTATTTTACGATTGAGCCTCAGGCTGTTTCAAAACCAAATAAGGTTATAGAAATGTTACGCAGTTTAAAATTCTTTTACTGGAATATTAAGCGTCGTTTTTATTTTACCCTTTGTAAACAACCCGGCTATTTTATTCTTTTCATAAACGAGCCCGTCAAGACAATCCCGAATAGACAGATGCATCAATTACCGGTCTTTCGCGTCTATAAAATGAAGCGATAAAGGTTATCGCGTTAAACTAAACCAATAAAATTATGAATCACATAAATGATCCAGGCTGCTGCGATGATGATTGCTGCGGCGGAGTAATAGGATGATGCTAAAAGAAAACGAAGGGCAGTTTTCAATAGCACTGCCCTTCTCCATCGTACCCTTCAGGGTTACAAGAAGACGTTTTGCGGTTCTCGCACGACAAAACATTACCATAGGCATCTGTCTCTACCCGGAAATGTTCGTTCACTTTTTCTTTCAACATTTTGCGCGCCCGCTGAACCCGGGACCGAGCTCCTGCATACGAAAGCTGAAGTCGAACGGCGAGATCCTTTTGATTGAGTTGATTCAGTTCTGTAAGTTCCAGCGCCTCGCGGTATTTTACCGGAAGTGTTACGATGAGTTTCGAGAGACAATAGCCGAGGCAATCATTGAATTCCTGTCCGTTGCTTTCCCAATCCAGATCAGTCGATTGTAGAACTTTGGATTTTCTTCGGAAGTAATCGGTAGTTGCATTGCGCGCAATCTGATAAATCCAGGACGAGATTTTTTCGGAATTTTTAAGTTGATTAACCCGGGAATGAACTTTGAGAAATACCTCCTGGATAATGTCATCCGTCGTTGCGCGGTCTTTGACTTGCCTGTAAACAAAGGATTTTAGTCCAGGCTGTATTTCATTCCAAACATCAAATACACTTGGCTCCATGGTTTTTTTACATTCCTTTACGGTACGATGACGCAGTGCGCAACGTATTGATGCACATTCATTACGGTGTTTTCAGATAAAGCTTCTTCTTAAACCAAAACGCAAGATTGACAAGTAAAATCAGCGCCGGCACCTCAATAAGCGGGCCCACCACGCCGGCAAATGCCTGACCTGAATTTATACCGTAAATTCCAACCGCTACGGCGATGGCCAGTTCAAAATTATTTCCTGTAGCCGTAAAGGCGATGGAAGTATTCTCCTCATATTTTGCTCCGAGCTTTCTTGCCAGCAGGAAACTCATCGCAAACATTACAACAAAATAAATGATCAGGGGAATGCCAATTCTTATTACATCAAGCGGTATGTCAACAATCATCCTGCCCTTTAAACTAAACATAACGACAATTGTAAATAACAAGGCCACCAACGTAAGCGGACTTATCCGGGGAATGATGTTATTGACGTACCAACTTTCTCCTTTTAATTTTATGAACAGGTAACGCGTTAAAAAACCGCCAAGAAAAGGGACGCCAAGATAAAGGAAAACGCTTTCGGCAACATCACGCATACTCACATCGACAACGGCTCCGTTGACGCCAAAATAAGGGGGCAGCACCGTGATAAATATCCACGCAAAAACACTATAAAAAAGTACCTGGAAAATACTGTTCAATGCAACCAATCCGGCTGCATATTCCTTATCACCTTTTGCCAGGTCATTCCAAACCAACACCATGGCGATACACCTTGCAATACCGATGAGAATCAGACCAATCATGTATTCAGGCTGATCGGCAAGAAATAAAATAGCGAGTAAAAACATGACTACCGGCCCTACAATCCAGTTTAGTACCAACGATAAGGTTATTACTTTCACATTGCTGAATACTTTACCAAGGTGTTCGTACCTCACTTTCGCCAAGGGAGGAAACATCATAATAATCAATCCAATGGCAATGGGAATATTGGTTGATCCACGATTGAAACGATTCATAAACATTTCAGTCCTCGGAAAAAAATATCCGATGGCCACACCAAGAATCATCGCGGCAAAAATCCATAGGGTTAAATAACGATCAAGAAAAGACAGTCTTTGGTCTTTCATTTTCATATTCTTTATCGTAAAATTACGATAAAAGTTTCGTAGTTTTGTCGCCTGTATGAAAATTAAATCCTATGAGGGTGGACAATCTCAATGCACCAATAAAGAATCTGATCAATGAGCTGCGTCAGGAATTTGACATCATTAACGAGGGCAGAATTTCAATCCTCAAAAAACTCTTGTCGTACATATCATCCTGTAAAAAGGATGGCAGGCCAGCCAATCTCGTTTTTATTTGTACGCATAATTCAAGGAGAAGTCATATCGCACAAATTTGGGCCCAGGCAGCAGCCTATGCGTTTGGATTAGATAATGTCTTTTGTTTCTCGGGCGGAACAGAAGCCACAGCGTTTAATCCCCGCGCAGTCAAAGCGATCGTCGAGGCTGGGTTCAACGTGACGATTGAAAAGGAAGGAACGAATCCCGAGTATTCTGTGAAATTTTCCGAAGAAGCGCCCCCCATTAGGGTATTTTCAAAAGTTTATGGCAGCCCATTTAACCCCAAAAAAAATTTTGCTGCTGTCATGACCTGCTCTCACGCCGATGAAAATTGCCCGTTCATCCCGGGCGCAGATGTGCGAATACCACTGACGTACGATGATCCTAAAGACTTTGATGGAACATCACTGGAAGAAGAAAAGTATCGCGAGAGAGTGCGGGAAATTGGAAGAGAAATCTTATGGGTATTCTCGAATCTTTAATGGTAATGACTCAGATTAAAATCTTGTTCCAGCCTGTAAATAATACCCGGCGCACTCGTAAGCATAATAAAAGCATGCCCTAAGCATACCTTGGCTGTCTTTCGGACGAGCTTTACTTATTGATGGGAACCTTGTTGAGAATGGCAATGATAATATCCTTTGTCCTGACATTATCGGCCTCTGCTTCGTAATTGAGAATGATGCGATGGTTCATCACATCAACAGCCACTTCCTTGATATCTTCAGGCAACACATAGTCGCGTCCATCCATGTAAGCTATTGCCTTTGCTGATAAATTCAGATTAATGCTTGCACGTGGTGATGCACCGAACTGAATGTATTGCGCCTGTTCGTTAAGCTGAAATTCTCTGGGATGGCGGGTCGCATATACCAGTTCAATGATGTATCGTTCAAGTGATTCAGAGATTTTCACTTTATTCACCTGGTCTCTGATCCCAAAAATATCCTCCTTCGTCAGCACCGTATTTACTGTGAAGTCGAACTGCATATTGGAAATCCTCCGCATGATCTCCAACTCCTGACCCTTCGTTGGGTAGTCTACGGAAACTTTCATCATGAAACGATCTACCTGAGCTTCCGGTAGAGGATAGGTTCCCTCTTGTTCAACCGGGTTTTGTGTTGCCATTACCAGGAAGGGGCGATCAAGTTTAAAGGTGGTCTCTCCAATAGTCACTTGCTTTTCCTGCATGGCTTCAAGAAGTGCAGACTGCACTTTCGCCGGGGAACGGTTAATTTCATCCGCCAGAATAATGTTGGCAAAAATGGGTCCCTTCTTCACTTCAAATTTTCCCTCCCGCTGATTGTAAATCATTGTGCCAACCAGGTCGGAGGGAAGCAGATCGGGTGTAAATTGAATACGGGCAAAATCAAGGTGAAGCACCTGTGCAAGCATGCTTACGGTTAGCGTCTTTGCCAGACCGGGAACACCCTCCAACAAAATGTGTCCGTTAGTAAAGAGTCCTACCAGCAGTCGGTTAACCATGTACTCCTGCCCGACAACAACCTTTCCCACTTCGGTTACTACCTGGTTAATTTTCTCCTTGTGCTCCAGTTGTTTTTCTACGATTACGCCTTCCATTAATTTTCCGAATTAGATGTGCAAAATAAATCTAATTACATTGATTAGGTCAAAAAAAATCAAAAACTAACAGATCAAATCGACAGGCGGCACCAGTGAAAAATGAGGGGTAACGGCATTGTATCTTTCAAAATCTAACGACAACGGAATAAAAACTACTTTTCATTGCATGCAATCCAAAGGTTTTATTTCTTTAAGCCATGTCTAGGACTTTTGTTATGGGTGATATCCACGGCGCCAATAAAGCCCTGCGCCAGTGTCTCGAAAGATGTAAATTTGACTACAAAAACGATCACCTGATAAGCCTCGGGGATGTATGCGACGGATGGCCTGACACACGCGCATGCATTGACGAACTGATGAAAGTGGACAATCTCACTTATGTATTCGGCAATCATGATATGTGGACCCTTGAGTGGATGCAGACCGGTGATACTGATGAGATTTGGCTGAAGCAGGGGGGTGAAGCGACCATAAAATCCTATTCATCCGGAATACCCGTTGAGCATGTCCAATTTTTGGATGACGCTGTCCCCTACTATTTGGAAAATAACAAACTTTTTATTCACGCCGGTTTTGATCCAAAGACTCCTGTGGATGTTCAGGGATTGGATATCTTTCTTTGGGATCGGGAACTGGCAAGAATCGCTCTTGACTTCTTTCAAAAAAATATGACCACCAAGCTTACGACCTACGACGAGGTTTATGTTGGCCATACCGTTGTTCCTTCGTCGCGCCCGATAAGTTCGTGTGGAATATGGCTGATGGATACAGGCGCTGGATGGACAGGGTCGCTGACCATCATGAATATCCAGACAAAAGAGATCTTTCAAAGCGATCCGGTTCCATCTCTCTACCCGGGAATCCAACCAAGAAAGAAACAATAGCTCTAGCTATAGCTAACTACCTTCGAATCCCGCGGGTTCAAAATGTAAGAGTTAACCAAATTCTGAACAGTCGGTGTAAGTATCCCTGGTTTTATTGTGCTTCGGACAAATTCATAATCATCGACGGGCGATTTCCTGTCGAGAAAACCAAAGCCAAAGTATTTACCCTTTTCAACCAATACCACTGAATGCTCCTTTGCATTACGGCCACGACCAATAAACGCAACGGACTCGCCTTCTTCCGTGAAGGAAAGAATAGCACGCGTTACCCGTGCATTGTAAATTTCGGGGGACTCGACCTGCATACATGCCCCATGACAGCTGCCGGTTTGGTATTCGAAACAAAGCCCTTTGGAAAGTTGGAGCCCGCTTAGCTTAGGACATAATTCATGTTCACGCACCTTCACCCACAAAAAATTCCACGCATCACCTTTGGATGAGAAGCGAATGAGTGGTCGGGTTCCTCTCACAACGCCATTGACAGAAAATCGCTTATACCCATTTCGATCCTCATAGTCATAGATGCCCCACTCTTCAACCCGGAATTTTTGAGCCATGTTGTACTTTGGCCAAAGGCGTCGGATCTCCTGCGACTCAAGGATCAGGGCAATAAAATCATTGCCTGTTAATTCAAAAGTTATCCGGTGAATTTCATTTCGGATTTTTGATCGATTCCACTCGCGTGCATCACCGGTGAAATGTCCGGCAATCCTTTTCTTGATGTTTGTTGCCTTACCAACATAGATAATCTGTTGACGAGCATTTAGAAAATAATAAACACCCGGCTTGGCAGGCAACCGATCAAAATCTTCTTTGGGTAAATTTGGTGGCAGGATGGTTTCGCCGGAATTTCTCTTCAATACCTTGGCGATGTAATTGGCCTTGTCTCGTTTTAAAAGCTGGTCAAAAATTTTAGCAGTAGCTGCAACATCTCCACCTGCACGATGACGATCAAGAATTTGAATGCCCAAACTCTCTGCAAGACTGCCCAAACTATATGATCGCAACCCAGGAATAATTTTGCGACTCAATCGGACAGTACATAATTTTTTGGCCTGCCAGTTAATTCCGACTTGCTCAAATTCTTTTTTCAGGAAAGAGTAATCAAAGTGTGCATTATGAGCAACAAACACTTTTCCTTCAAGTTGTTCAAAAATCATTTTGGCAATTTCAGAAAAGGGTGGAGCCTCATGCACCATTTCATGGGTGATGCCGGTTAATCCCGTTATGTAATAGGGAATATTTCTCCCCGGGTTGATTAATGTGTGGTATCGATCCGTAACCTGGATCCCATCATGATGATAAATCGCTATTTCCGTAATGCGATGATTGTCCGCATACCCCCCCGTGGTTTCAATGTCTACAATTGCGTACACGTCACTTCTTTTTTCGCTTCACAATTTGCTGCAGTTTTTTAACATCTACAATATCCTGATCGCGACCAGAAGCCAGTTTATTTTTTATAAGTTCCTCAATTCCTATAAAAGGTATCTTCATTCCCTGAATTTCAATTTCCTTACGATTCGGAAATGCCTCCTGAAACGTCACACCCGATATTTTAGCAGTAACATCAATTCGAACAGGCTCGTAACCCATTTGCACAAAATAATCTTCAGCAAGAAAGTCTTCAGCAGACACATTAAGGGATTCAAAACCAAATTCATTTATAGCATTTACTACTTTTTGAGCATTGATTTCTTCAGCCTCAATCCATATGTCAAGATCACCTGTGAATCGCGGCCTCTCGTGCACAGCCAGTGCATAGCCTCCAATAACGAGAAAAGTCACACCATTCTTCTTCAGCAAACGAAGAAAATCAATATAATCCTGTTCAAAAATCATTTCGGACTTTTCGAAGAACTTTCACCATTCGCTTTCCCCCGTGATAGTTTATTCTCATGCGCGTCAAAGCTGTCAATTTCTCTTCAGGACTTTTTGAAAGCCAAAATTCAAAATCTTCCTCTTCAGCATCTGAATATTTTACCCTTTTAATAATTTTCTCCATATTCAAAGATAAATATATAAACCGCATGAACAGCATCATCCGTTTCCTTCTTTCTGGTCTGGCTGTTTTACTTACAGCTTACCTGTTGCCTGGTGTATCTGTAGAGCATTATGGTTATGCACTGCTTGTAGCGGTTGTCCTTTCATTGGCTAACCTGATCATAAAACCGATTTTGGTTTTTCTTACGATCCCTATTACCATCGTAACACTGGGCCTTTTTCTTTTGGTGATCAATGCAGTTATAATCCTACTGGTGGATTATTTAATCCCATCCGGTTTTGAGGTAAATGGTTTTTGGTGGGCTTTGGCTTTCAGCTTAATTCTTTCACTCTTCAATAGCCTTTTCTCAGAGCTGACTGATAAAAATTAACTAATTCAATTAAATCATCTTTCATTTCCATGACTATTAGCAAAAGTTCCACAGGAAAAATACTTACCCTAATTCTCATTACGTCATTCTTGTCCTGTACAACAAAAACGGAACCTGCTGAACATTCCCCGGAAAAGTCTCTGGCCGATCTAAAAGTGTACGATGGATTGGAAGTGACCTTGTTTGCCTCGGAACCGATGATGACCAATCCAACAAACATTGATATTGACGCGCGAGGAAGGGTGTGGGTATGTGAAGCATACAATTACAGAAGCAGTCTAAATCCTGGCAATCCAGTTAAAAAAGAAGGGGATCGATTACTAATTCTTGAAGACACAGATGGTGACGGAAAGGCTGATGAACAAAAAGTATTTTACCAGGGAACCGACATTAACGCTGCCCTCGGCGTTTGCGTTTTAGGAAATAAGGTCATCGTTTCCTGTAGTCCGAATGTTTACATCTTCACGGATGAGAATGGTGATGACGTACCGGATAAAAAAGAAATCCTCTTTAAAGGAATCAAGGGGGAACAACACGATCATGGCATGCACAGCTTTTACTTTGGTCATGATGGTCGCTTATATTTTTCTATGGGAAATGCGGGGCAATGCATGCTGTCTGCTGATGGCGATACGATCATTGATGTTCACGGTCGAAAAGTTGTTACCAATGGAAAACCGTTTCGCGAAGGAATGGTCATTCGCATGAATCCTGACGGCACCAATGTCGAAGTAGTGGCGCACAACTTTCGTAATAATTACGAATCCACCCTCGACCCTTTCGGAACCATCTGGCAGTCTGACAATGATGATGATGGCAATAAAGGAACCCGTATCAATTATGTGATGGAGTTCGGCAACTATGGATTCAGGGATGAAATGACAGGTGCTGGATGGAGAACACGCAGAACAAACTGGGAGAAGGAGATTCCACTTCGCCATTGGCATCTAAATGATCCAGGCGTCGTACCTAATCTCCTCCAGACTGGATCGGGCTCTCCCTCTGGGATGACCATGAATGAAGGAACCTTGTTACCGGATATTTTTTATGGACAAATAATCCATGCAGAGCCAGGGCATAATGTCGTGAGGTCATACGTAGTGGAAAATGATGGCGCGGGTTATAAAGCATCAATCGTAAATATTCTGGAAGGACAAAATGATCAGTGGTTCCGTCCGATTGATGTCTCTTTTGCTCCCGACGGCTCCCTCTTCGTTGCTGATTGGTATGACCCGGGTGTCGGCGGTCACCAGGTGGGTGATCAGGAACGCGGTCGTATTTATCGGATTGCTCCCCAGAGAAAGTATAAAGTAAAACCTTTGTCCATTAACGCAGCTGAAGAGGCGACCCAGGCTTTGTTGAACCCGAATACCGCCACCCGTTACCTGGCCTGGACGACCCTTGCGTCATTGGGCAAAGAAGCCGAAAAGGAGTTAAAAAATATATGGACTTCAAGCAATAAACGGCATCGGGCGCAGTCGCTTTGGCTTTTAGCCAGATTGGAGAATGGAGATAGTTACATCGACCAGGCTATTCAAGATAATGATGCAGATATCCGCATTACCGGGTTGCGCGTTGCCCGTGAACTTGGCAAAAATGTCCTACCACTGATCAAGTCACTTATTAACGATCCTTCACCACAAGTGCGGAGAGAAGTAGCCATCGCATTAAGGGGTAATTCGTCCAAAGGGGCAGCTGAACTCTGGACAACGCTTGCCTTACAATACGACGGCAATGACCGCTGGTATCTTGAAGCACTGGGAATAAGCGCATGGGGAAACGACGATCTGTATTTTGACACCTGGAAAAAAAAGGTTGGACAAGAATGGAACAAGTCCCCGAACACTGACATCGTCTGGCGAATTCGCAGCAGGGCAACCTTACCTTTGATGGCAGAGCTTATCAGTTCTTCTGACGATAAGTCCATGTTGCGTTATTACCGTTCATTTGATTTTCACCCGGAGCGAGAAAAGCAACAGATTCTAGTTCAATTGGCTATTAATACAAAAGGAGAAAAATCGATGTACGCCTTACGGCACATGGATCCTTCTCAAATTAAAATGACAGCTTCTTTGAAAGGCAAACTGAATGAAGTTCTGAAAGATTATGAAAACAAAATTGAATATGTGGAATTGGTCAATTCCTTTAATCTGAAAGACAAGGCACCAAACCTCCTTGCACTTGGTTTAAATTTTCCTGATAGCACGTCTGGAAAAGAAGCCATTCAAACGCTGATGAAATGGAACCGCTTTGACCTCTTTGAGAAGGTATTATCATCATCATCGAAGGAAGATCAGCGAGCATTAATAAAAACTATTCAACCCATCATGTACGATCAAAAAATAGTTACGATGATGGAAACAGTAGTACTCGATAGTACACAGGACCTGGGTATCCGGAAAGCTGCTGTCCACACGTTCGGAGGGCACGGAGAATCGGAGGGAAGATTGTTGACGCTGGCTAAAGAAAACAAGATACCCGAAAATCTTCAGGACGCTGCCCGGGACGTCTTTCAACACATCTGGCGAAAAGATATGCGAGAAGAAGCCGCCAAATACATTAAACTCCCATCGAGCAAAGACGGTACAACTCTTCCGGACGTTGCTGTTTTAGAATCAAAAAACGGAAGTGCTGAACACGGGAAAGAAATTTTCAAAGCGCAGTGCAATACATGTCACCGCGTAAACGGTGAAGGGACAGATTTTGGTCCGGGGCTTAGCGAGATTGGGGACAAACTCTCAAAGCAGGCAATGTATCGCGCTATCCTTTATCCCGACCAGGGAATAAGCTTTGGCTATGAAGGGTATTCATTAAAATTGAAAGATGGATCGGAAGCATTTGGCATGATTTCTTCCGAAACGGAAAGCGAGGTAGAGGTAAAGTATATTAACAATAAGCAAATTGTTAATAAGGCGGATATTATTTCGCGGGAACAAATAAGCAATTCCCTTATGCCGGCTAACCTTCAGGCCGGGTTGAGCGAACAAGACCTCGTGGACCTCGTAGAGTATTTGATCAGCCTTAAGGGCAGCAATAATTTGTAGCGCCGGTTCAGGCCGAATCACCGAAGCGATCTTTGGGGTAAGAGATTTTTGTCTTGCCGTGAGGCGTAGGAACTCCCTCACTGTTCAAATTCACGAAAACAATTTTCTCTATTTCCAGAATGATTTTTCGGTTGAGTTTATTTCTCACGACACAATTCAGCGTCAGCGATGTGCGCCCGAAATGAGTGGCCACAATGCCCAGCTCAATGATGTCCCCTTGCCGCGCTGAGCTTACGAAGTTAATCTCTGACATAAACTTTGTCACCAATCTGTGATTATCCAGTTGGACGATGGCATAGATCGCGGCCTCTTCATCAATCCACTTTAAAAGGCTTCCGCCAAACAGCGTCCCGTTGGGATTAAGATCCTCCGGCTTCACCCATTTGCGGGTATGGAAATTCATCGGTGGCATTGGTGCATCCATAGAAAAATAACGACTAATCTTGTACCTGTATCATTTCCTTAAGACACTGAATCCACAAAGGATGGTCATTAAGACTTTCGACAAGTTGAACCTTCTCGCCGCCATGCTCTTTAAAGATATCGTTATATTCCTCACCGATCTCAATTACTGTTTCGAGACAATCGGCCGTAAATGCAGGCGAAAAGACAAGTAACTTTTTCATCCCTTTCTGGGCACATTGCTTTACTATCTCGTCAGAAAAAGGTTTTATCCATTTTTGATCAAGGCGTGACTGAAAGCAAACGGTATACCTGTCTTTCGGAATATTCAATGAGGAGGCGATCAGGCGCGTCGTGGCGTAGCATGTAGCTTTATAACAATACTTATTTTCTTCTGTGATCTCATTTTCACAATCCCGGTCAGAACAGAGTCCATCTTCATAAACCTTATCTACCTGGCGCTCGGGTAGTCCGTGATATGAGAATAAGATATGATCGTATTCATTCAAGTTATACGTTTTCCCTCGGGCCACGAATGCTTCAATAAACCTGGGATGATCATAATATTGTGAAATTATGTTCATCTCAGGGATAACCCACCATTTACGCACTACACGCATCACCTCATCGAGCGCCGAGCCTGTTGATGCTGACGCATACTGTGGAAAAAGTGGCAAGATTATGATGCGTCCATAATTTTTTCTTCTAATGTTCTCCAGTACCGCCGGGATTGAAGGGTTCTTATAACGCATGGCGAGGTGTACATCAAAATCTGATGGAAGTTCTTTACTTAATAAATCTGCTGCTCTTTTGCCGTAATAAAGCAAAGGAGATCCATTTTCGGTCCACAACTTTTTATAAATCTTTGCCGACTTTGGAGCACGGAACGGAACGATGATGAGATTCACCAGCATCTTCCTCAACAACCACGGAATGTCAATAACCCGCGGATCATTTAGGAATTGTGATAGATAAGATCTCACGTCTGAAACTGAAGGACTATCTGGCGTGCCAAGGTTAATGAGTAAAACTGCCGTTTTCATAAACAGACAAAACAGTTACTTTTCAATATGTCTTTTTCAGGAGAACCAATTAGGAAATGACCAAACCATCCAACCATAGACGGCGAATCGCACAACCCTTGTCACGCAAATTAAAAGAAACTCCTTAAAGTTAAAATGGATTGATCCAGCGAGCATACACATAGCCGAAAAGGGCAACGGCGTGACTGCTCCAACAAACACCAAATAGCCTCCATAGCGCCGTAACTGTTTGTCGTACTGCTCAAGATACCGTTCATGCAAGCCTCGAAAGAAACCTGTATTTGAAAATCTCTTTCCAATGTAATACCCCATGATGCCTGCGATGTAGGATAAGATGGTAAGTATTGTTAAACTAATTGCATAGCCAGGAAGTGAAATTTTATGTAAAATCCAGACCATCATAAAAAACTCCGGCGGAATCAGTCCGAAAATTACTTCTGATGCAAAAAACGCCCCGTAGAGAACAAGCGGTTTGTCCTGGATGGCCTCAATACTATTTTTAAAATTTTCCTGGAGATAATCTTCCAGTAAAATGAATATTGTAATGATCACCGCAAACCATAACAATCCACGAACCAGATTCTTAAACAAAAAGCTTGATCTCGTCTCTTCCCGCTGTTCCATCTGTTAACCCAAAATTGGGGCTCTCTTAAAAGGTTTTGTCTCATCAAAAAGCTTACGATAGGTAGCGTGCCGCTTCACCACATCGCCACCCACCTGTTCCGCAACGTTAATCATTTTAGGGTTAAAATCACCGATCCAATTCATCTCATATTCATCATAACGGTCATATTCATTAAGCATGTCACCGGCTGAGATAATCATTGCCCCATCAACACCCTTGCCTTGATGCTCGGGAACGACACCAAACAAAATTCCGAAGGCTTTGCGATTCGTTTTACGAAATGTGTGCCATACAAACTTCGCCTTTCCCAGCCAATTCAGCCTGCCGTTTACATACTTGAATATTTGATTTATCTCGGGCAACGAAATGAAAAAAGCCACGGGCTCACCTTTATAAAAGGCGAAGTACAACAATCGCTCATCCAGTATTGGCTTCATTTGTTTCACAAGGACTTTAGCCTGCCCCATGGTCAACTCAGGGTTTTCAGATCGATTTGCCCATGCCTTGTTGTAAACCGTATAGAGGTATTCTGGAAGTTTATGTACTTCATTCTTTCTTAAATATCGAATATCATAATCCGGATCATGTGCAATTAAATCGGCTTTATACGCCAGCTTCGGGGAGAAGGCATCCCTCACTCTACGTCCATAGGTAAGCTGATAAAAGTATACCTGAAATCCATAGTCTTCAAAAAAAGTCTTGTAGTAAGGAAAGTTATAATTGCATTGGTAGTTTGGTTCCCGATCAAATCCCTCGATCAAAAGCCCCCACCAACGATCCCTGCTGCCAAAATTAATGGGGCCATCCATGGCCTCCATACCGCCTTCCTGCAACCATTTCTTGCACTGTTCAAACAATAAAACAGCTGCGGATGGATCATTAATGCACTCAAAAAAACCCATACCGCCTGTGGGTTGATCATTCCCTTTATTAACGGTTTTTTTGTTTATGAACGCTGCGACTCGTCCGACAACTTCATTGCTATCACTTTGCAAAATCCAGCGTACGCATTTGCCCTGCTGAAACGCCTTGTTCTTCTTTGGATCAAAAACAGTCTCAATATCCTTGTCCAGAGGACGAATCCACCGAGGTTCATTCCTGTAAAGTTTAATCGGCAGCCGCAGGAATTCGGCGGCATGCTGCGGAGTCGTGACTTCTATAATTTTCATTCGCGCTGCTCAAAAATCAACGGCACAGACTTAGTAAGTGAATTGGCAATCCGGTTAGGTAGTACAATATTGAAACGAGTGCCCTCACCTTGCTTGCTTGCAACTGAAATCTGCCCTCCCAATTTCTCCACAGCATTCTTAACAATATATAAACCAATACCCGATCCGTCTGACTGTTCAGTCGCGCGGAAAAACATTTCGAAAATACGGTTGAGGTTCTCCTGCGAAATACCAATTCCATTATCGGCAAAGCTTATGTCAGCCCGTAAATTATCAACATGCACCTTTATCCAGACTTCAGGCGTCCGCGAACCATTCATCTGACGATACTTGATGGCGTTAGAAATCAAGTTCCTGAAGATTTCCATAATACGCCACGGATCACTGTAAAAGTCCACACCTTCTACCTTTACATGACGCAACATTTCCCTGGCACCTCTCAAATAATGAAGATCTGAAAATGTGCGATCAATGATCTGGGCCATTTCAACTTTGGCCAGTGAAACCTCCATCTTCAGATTTTTCGAATGACTTAACACATCGCTGATAAAATGATCAAGATGTTCAACCTTGGTTCCAATAAGGTCAATATATTCTGAAAGATCATCAGGATTCCCCGGCACCTTAGCAAGATTTACCAATCCCAAAATTGAGGATAACGGCGCGCGTAGGTCATGCGAAACCTTATAAACAAAATTGTCAAGCTCAGCATTGCGAACCTTCAATTCTTCTTCCACTTTCATTCTGTCGGTAATGTCAACGTAAACGCCATAAATACCGATCGTCTCATTGTCTTGCATAACAGGAACACCATACAAAATCACATTCACCGTGTGTCCCCTCTTGTGTTTGCGCACAGTCTCAACACTAATTACGCGACTGGCAGTAATAAGGTTATTGAGATCAATGCCCTCGCCGCGAAGCTCTTCCGGGACAATGTGATCATTAAGGTTATTCCCCCTTAGTTCCTCCAATTCAAACCCGAACATTTCTTTAAAGCCGTCGTTGATTTGGAGCACCTTACCCTGTCCATCAAGCATAACGGTAGCCATAGGAATGCTGTTAAACAACTGGGTAAACAGCGTTTCATTTTTCCTGATTATAGCCTCCGTTAGTTTCTTTTCAGTGATATCGCGAAAAATAACCTGGACAGCCTTCCTGTCTCTAAACATGAAAGGGAAGATCATTTCCTCCACATGAATCTCTCTACCATCCTGTCCCAGGTAGATTTGCTCAATAACGGGAACAGTACCTCCGTTATGAACAGTATTTATTCGCTCCAGGGCCTGCTCCCGATGATCGGCGTGAATGTGATGCTCTGGTCCTTTACCAATCAGTTCCCTGGATCGGCTGAGACCAAGCACCTGTAGTGCCAGATCATTGGTAAAGACTACTTTTTCATCGACATAAATCAGTATTCCAATTGGAAGGCGTTTTACCATCGACTGATATCGAATTTCGCTTTCCTTGGCGGATATCCTGCGATCCGTGATATCCTGAAGTATTCCCCGCCGCAAAACCGAACCATCGGGTCTATTCTCGTAATTACCGCTCACCTCTACCCACCGTTGTTGATCATTCAGATACATACGTCCTTGCCAATGCCATTGCTTTCCCTGAGTGTAACACAAGTCCGCAGAATCCCTGAAGGATTGGCGATCATCGTCATGAATTAATTTGAATACCATAGCGGGATCCCTCAAGATATCCTCTGCCTCAATACCAAGAATCGTTTTGCAGGAAGGGCTGATAAAAGTGAATGCCTGACGTCCGTCGGGAAAAATAGCGTACTCGTAAATAACCGCGGGCAAATGCTTGATCAGATCCTGCATCTTGGTTTAAGGTAGATCGTGGGCTCGGGTACTTTT
>DASUGQ010000557.1:0-4361 GCA_036273935.1 Cyclobacteriaceae bacterium
CGATCGCCAGGTGGCTTTCGACCAACTCCTGAAGGCGATCTACTCCAGCAAGCTCACCAACCATGAAATTGATCGCTTGCACAAAGTCAAATCGGAATTACTGATCGAGAAGGACAATCTTTACGAACAAATTGTCGCCGCCTATGCAAATCAAAATAAAATGTATTTAATTGAGTGATTCGTGCGCAAAGGGCAACCCTTTATGACCTCACTCAGCTAAATGATAAGGATCCAAAAAATTGATGTCACAAAGTCTGGCAGGAAGATCTTTGAAAAATTCGATTGGACGATTCTACCCAATGACCACTGGGTGGTCTCGGGCGACAATGGAAGCGGCAAGACCACGTTGTTGGAGGTAATCGCAGGTGTTCTTCACGTCGTCCGAGGGGAAATACAGTATAGCTTTATAGACGGACAAACTTGGGATGAACGATATGCTCAACGAAAGCAGTTCATCCATTATGTCCCTGTTCATGCGTCAGAGAATTTCTTTCCCGTTTATGACCTCTTCTATCAGCAGCGTTACTATTCCATCGGTGATGAACGTGTTCAGACCGTCAGGGTGGTGTTGGGTAATATTCACACCGTTAATCAATTTCATTTCCCGGCAAGCTTCCTCGTTGATGAATTAATGGACCTTCCCATCACGCGACTTTCTAATGGCCAAGCTAAATGCCGGTGCCAATTGGCCTTCTCGGTCGTTTTATTCTATTCATTGCTAATTATCTGAATTGCCATTTCAAGCAACTCATCTTTCTTCTCTCTTATCCCCTGTATGGTAGGTTTAACCTCGATATCAGGTACTATTCCTACCCTTTGCGTTTCGGTTCCGTCCGGGTAGTAAACGCCAATACCACTGATCATGGTATTTATTCCTCCCGGTAAAAAGATTCGTGATACATTTCCATCTGCTCCAGCTGTGGTGCTGCCGATCACCTTTGCTTTTGGCGCTGTCCTGAGTGCCATCGTTGTATATTCCGCCTGGCTCTGTGTTGTCTCATTTATGATGATGACAACTTTACCTTTATAGTAGTCAGGGTTTATCTTTCCAACCTGAAGCTCGTTTGTCATCGTAAACAACCCTGGCGACTCAAGGCTACCGTTTGAAAATTTAACAAAACTTTTTGGCTCAGGCAGGAGGTACTCACTTAGAGTAAATACAATAAACTCGGATGGATAACATCTCAAGTCGATTATCAGGCCCTTTGTTTTTAAAACCTCCTTCATGATCGCAGGCAAGTAATCATTTTTTATTGCGCCCGGATACACGTAGGCGATTTCTGAATTGATCATTCTAAAGCAAGTATCTCTTTGTTGATATTTTTCAAAAAGCTTTATGGCCCCTTGATTGTATGTTTTTATTGCTGCAGCCTTCTTTTCTTTCCCATTCCAGTAGGTAACATCTAATGAACTTTTGTTTGTCCTCAACAGGTTCCTTGCAATGTCCCTCAGCTGTGTGGGGTAATTAGATGCGGGCGTTAACGGGAGCTTTTCATTTACTAGCTCATCAACGGTTTTATTGTCGATCATCTCAATAGCATCACCAATCTTTAAACCAGTCTGTTCTCCCAGTTGTTTATCTAGGTCTGTAACGACCGCCTTATTCTTAACAAACTTCACTTCGAATGGGACAAATCTTTTTCCTCGAAATTCATTTAAAGTATCGTCCATTCCCCAAATGTTAGCGTGGGTATCATGAATTCTTGCAATGAGCGAAAGCGCGTTTAATTTATAGTCAAGTTCATTTTGAGCATTTATAAATTTGGGGATGAATTCCCTTAACACGTTGTTCCAATCCTCTTCAATCAGGTTCTTATAGGGGAAGTAGTAGGCAATGATGTTCCAATAGCGATAAAGGCTTAGGAGACGAAATCCCTCATCGGGGTAGGCCATTGAACTGTAAGCGTTTTCATTGTTGAATACAGGATTACCCACTCCAGGCACTTTTCCTATGTAATAGTTCTCACTCGGTCGCTTAGCCTGCTTTAACTTACTTAGTGAGGCCGTCAAATCCGGATCAAGGATTTTCTGATCTATCCAGGATAGTTCCGGCGTTAACTTAATTTCCTCATTGATCATTTTCTCTTTTTCAACTGCTTCAACATCACCAAGATTTAAGACCCAGGTATTTAAGATTGAATTCCTTTCTTTTTGATTTTTTGCACTAAGTACGTCAGGGAGAATCCTGAACAACTCATAGTCCCAATTGTACTCACCTTTAGCAATGGAAGGGTGATAATACTTTAAATAGCCCCACACTTTTCCGAGAATATCCAGGTCCTCAATCTTTGATTGGGTCAAGACTATGCCGGATATCTTCGAGCCTGCATCGAATTCTTTATCAGCATCCGCTTTGTATTCATTTGGTGCAATGATTTTCGCTTCATTTATATCTTTCCCGTCTAATAATAGTTGGAAGTCATCCACCCATAATTCTCCATTCCCCGAGAGCAACGCACCTATATATATAGTCTTGGCGTTTTCCGGGAAGGGAATTTTCACTGAGAATAATGTCCAGTCTTTTGTCCCTTGAATGTTTTTGCTTTGCATATTCTCAAAACCCAAAATACCTGAAGATCCATCGACCCGAATCATCAGGCCAACAGGCCCGCCTTTCACCTCATTTAATTTCATGTAGGCCCTAAGCTCAATTTCATTTGCCTTGTATCTTGATGGAATGGCAGTTGCAATACAACCAAACGAACCGGCTGCTTTTTCACCTGTGGGCACTATCAGAACAGAGGTCCTACCCTTGAATTTTGTTACGGTGTCAACCTTTAATTCATAACCAGATCCCCATTGAAACCATCTGTCGGGAAGCTGTCTGCTTGAATTTAATTTTTCAAATCCAAGATTGAATTCGTTGAGGTTATTTTGCCCGTATGCAATGGAAATAACAAGAATTGACATGAAGAGGAAGGTCTTTATCATAAGTGAAAATTTTTGAATGATAACCAAAGTGAAAGTCAGTCATCCCCGTCCGCCTGATCATTATTTCACAACAACTGTTTATCATTAATTGCTTTCGTCACCGTTCCGCTGCTCTATCCCTTTTATCAGGTAGACTCACGTAACCCACAGGCCGAAGTATTCTAAATATAAACAATTCATCGTCTAATTTTCAAACCTCCGCCAACTCTACGTCTACGATTTGCATTGCTGTTTCCTTTCAGCGATAATTAGAGAACAAACCGTATTTATCTTTCCCTTATCCATCGACTATCCTCACACTGCTCATGAACAATCAGTATGCCATCCGCAAAATGGAGACTCGTGTTGAAATCACGAAGGAAATAACCATTTTGTTGCGTTTCTCTCGCCCATTTGACCGAACAAAAAAAGAAACTCGGGATTAGATTATACAGCGTGGGCTCCGGAAGCGGAGAGGCCGCACGAACTTAGAGTATAGTGTGAAAACAAATCCACTCCAGCTTTGGGGAATAAAAAATTACTACACCAAACAGGGGTATATTCTTTTCAGTATAAAAAATTCTTCTGAACGATTTTGAACCACTGTCCACTTTTTCCGGACAGTGCATTTTTCGGACACCTTGTTTTTTCACTGCAATCACATTTCTTCTCACTTTAAAACATTTGGCAAAATTTTCGCCACCCCCTTTCAACGCCTAGACCTGAGAAGTCACTCGAATCAGCAACACCTACTGCTGTAACCTTTTTCAATCATTAAAGTAATCCATCTATGATTAAAACATTCAAACTTATTTTAGGTGTCGTATGGCTTTTTACTTTTACCATGGCCAACGCGCAGCAAGCAAGCACCGAGACCATCAAAGGTTCTCCCTACCTGAACGAGGAGTTTGTCGAGGGCGTAATTACTTATGCCAACAAATGTCTTACCGTTCCGATGCGATATAACGCTTACAGGGATCTTATTGAGTACAAGCAAAACGGACAGACAATGGAATTGGATGCCAGCCTGATCATCAAAAAAATAAAATTTGGCAATTCCACCTTTGTTGCAGAGAAGTATCAGTCAAATGGTAAATCGAAGCTTGGATATTTTGAGTTGCTCGACAGCGGTTCAGTTATGCTGTATGCGAAGAAGACTGTTGCTTTTGTACCGGGTAAAAAAGGAGGAGCCCTGGATGGTTCTGACGATCCCGCGCGGTTTAAACCACCCGTCAGCACATTCTATTTCAAAATTGGCGATGGCGCGTTGATGGAAGTGGAAAACCTCAAGTCGATGATCGCCGCCCTGCCCGACAGACAGGATGAACTGACACAGTTCGCAAAAAAGGAAAAGATATCGCACCGAAATGAGAAGGAAATGATCCGGCTGGTGCAATATTACAATTCACTGAGGGGCTAGCGTATACTTTTGGCTGGTGCCTCATTGAACT
>DASUGQ010000558.1:0-7489 GCA_036273935.1 Cyclobacteriaceae bacterium
TCCCCATAATCATTTGCAAGATTTGAAGTGATTTGCAGAAAGATGGTGGTGGCGATACACAGGGCAAAGATGTCCAGTTGAAATGCATCATTCGCCGCGGCCAAAAATCCACCCATTCCGATACTGGAAAGTGCCAGTGGGAGCGTACGCAAGCGGAATGCCTGGAGCCATATTCTGAGACTAGAAACCTGAGCCATGAAAAACTTGAAAAATATTGATGCGAATATAAGGATTAGAAGTTAACCCCCGAAGCAACAATCATTTTTGCACATCACAAGCCAAGGATCTCTTTTAACTTGCCATAACCACTCTTGCTGACAGGGATTTGTTTGCCATCGCGAAGGACAGCCAGGTGAGTTTCTTTTTGATAAGGATCAATGCGTGTTATCTGGTTGACGTGAACAATGTAGGAACGATGAACCCGCACAAAAAAATTAGGATCCAGGGTTTTCTCATAAAATTGCATGGTTCGATTTTTAAGAAAGGAACCTTCCTGTGTAACAATCTTCACATAGTCGTCATCGGCCTCCAGATAATGTATATCATGTGTTGGAATGATCTTGACTTTGTTTCCAGTCCTTACAACGATCCGTTCTGCCTGGTTGGGTGAACTTGCAACGGACTCCAGCAAAGTATTGGTTTCATCTTTCGAATTTGCGGATGACTTTTCCAGGAATTTATCAACCGCCTTCCTGAAACGATCCTCTGAAAAGGGTTTCAAAAGATAATCAACTGCATTTGCTTCGAATGCCCGTATAGCATATTCATCGAAGGCAGTCGTAAAAATTACCGCCGGTGGTTGCTCGACCAATTCAAGCATTTCAAAACCATTGATCTTCGGCATTTGTATGTCGAGGAAAATCAAGTCAGGTTGATGCTGCATGATAGCCTTGACTCCCTCAAATCCATCATTGCATTCAGCCACAACAAGAAGATTCTTATATGAGGCTAAGTAAGATTTTATGATCTCACGGCTTAAAGGCTCATCGTCAATAAGAATTACCTTGGTCATGCTACCTTGGGAATTTTCAGTTTTACTTTAAATAAATTTTCATTTACCACCGTCTCCAATAAATCATTCCGGGCATATAACAAATACAAACGCCTTTTTATGCCGTTCAATCCAAACCCGCTTCCCTTAGGTGGTTGAGATTCCTCATCGAAGGGATTCGATATGTTGAGTTGAAGGAGACCCTCAGTCACAACACCATCCAACTTTATCGTCACCTTTCCAGTAGTGCCGTAAAGTCCAAACTTAATCGCATTCTCTACAATGGGTTGCAGCAATAATGTAGGAATTTTCCATTCAAAGCTTCCTGGCTGAAAATTTGTTTCTACATCAAGCCGGTGCCCGAACCGGACTTTCTCAATCTCAAGGTAAAGTTGGAGATAGTTCCATTCATCGGCGAGGGTAATCCAATGTTCGTCTGCACGCTTTATGGTGGTTCGCAAAAAATCTGAGAGGTTAAGCACCATTTTTCTCGCTTCGTCCGGGCGTGCCAGGATCAAAGCGTTGATAGAGTTGAGACTATTGAATAAAAAATGCGGCTGTAATTGAAGCTGAAGTTTCTGCAATTCTGCTTCACGGATCATCGAAGATGTTGCGGCTTCACGCGATGACGCCTCCTCCTGCTCTTTCATGCGCTGGTAAAATATGGTAGACATTGTTACTCCGGCAATGATGAGGAAATTCACGGCATAGCGAACAGGTTGGGATTGTTGAAGGAAGGAAAGATATGCGTCATCATCCTGTCCAATTTGTCTGAGTCCCTGGTACGTCAACCACAGACCGATCAGCGCAATGCAACAACTGGCAATTGTCCCAATCAAAAATTTATTCTGCGAAGGGATATAATAGCTAATGAAACCATTGCTTAACCCCATGCTCAGGCCACCCACCAGCGCCGTAGAAAGAATGCTATCCCAAAGAGAGAGGTATGGACTTATTGAGTACCAATAAACCAGCACCCAGTAGTGGAACACCATCCATGAAAGCAACGTAAGCGAAACAATGAACCAACGGGAGCTAAAGAACATCTTTACTGAGCATTACTTCGACAATCTAAGAAACGTGTAGCCCGTGATTTTGTAAACTCAATGTATTCTTCAAAATTATCCGGTTCCGCTGTGCGTGCATACAACTGGGCGCCATCTTCGAGCGCATTTATCATCATTACATCTTCTACAGCAATGTACTTCCATTCAACATATTCCTTTTTATTATTGAGAAAAGCATTTTCTTCCAGGCGACCGATTACCTGCGCTTTCTCCCAGGCCCAATCCAGTTCATCGGCTTTGATGAGGCGAAACTGTTCATCAAACTGAGCCTTATGTTTCCCATTTCCGCTGACAATCTGATAGACGATTTTTGCAATATACCAATTCATACCGGTCGGAAGATTTGACATTTTAATTTCATTTTGGTTTGAGAGAGTCTTGAGCAGCTCACGATCAATAACTTTTGATCTCAACCCCGCCGAAGATGCAGGTCCCTGTCAACACTAATACTTTCTTTTCTGTGGGTTGCGTGATGTTCATTCGTTTATCATCGAATCCACCAAGAACTGTCGTCATCTCAGACTTAATGGTCCAGTTAGCGGGCACGATTAACTTTACGCCACCAAAAATCTGTGTGATGTCTACTGTAGCGATACCTTCCTTAGTGATGTCCGCCTGAGTCAGGTCGAGGTCTGTACCACCGAAGAAATTAGTAATGTCGCCACCATAGAAATTCTTTGAGAATATTCTTTTTTTCGTTCCACCAAATACATTGGTCACATCGATGAAGTCTTCTCCAAAGCCACTCATATCATTTTTTTTTTCGTCCGTTGAATCGCCACCCGAAGTTGGATTGGTGTCATAACCCCATCGGCGGGAGTGCCTGCCGCGACGGTCATAATCGCCATGCGATGGCTTCATCACCGCTTTAAATAAAAGGAACATACCTAGAATGATAATCGCGATAGGCCAGCCAAATCGATGCAACTGCCAGTGATAAGACGTCATGCTATCCAGCAAGAAGAAAGTACCCACTAAAACCATTACCAGCCACCCGGCGCCGGCGAAGCGGTGCTTGGCGCCTATTAATAAACCGAAGGCAACAAGAAACATTGGCCAGCTAAATAACCAATGAGGCAATAACACAAAGTCCAGTTGGTGAAGGAGTAAAAGAAATCCCCCGACGACTACAAATAACCCGAGCAACATATTATTGCCGGACGAACGTCTGAATTTTTGAGGATTTTTTGATTCTTGCGAGTTCATAAAATTAAATTTAATATACCAAATGTAACGGCATCAAAGGCGTTAAAGCGATAGCAATCAGGTAATTGAACGCTCCGGGTCGGTGAATCCGGGTGAAATGACCGGTGAATCCGGATCAGGACGTTGCTCGCCGACCGCAAATGGAGTCTGTCCCCGGCACGTGGGGAAGAGATGCGCCGGCACGAAACACTTTATACCTTTTGGATCAGTTGCACGGTGTGAACCGACAATTTTGAGAATACCAGTCCGCACGGCAATCCATATGTATTGCGGTTTTTCTATCAACGTAAACGTCCAAGTCAAAAAAAACTACTATCCTCTCCTGACCCCAGTGTCAGGAAACTTTACGCGGAGCATGCGGCATTGAATCTTTCTTTAAAAGGGTCCAGTGAATGACGGTTTTTAAAACTTGCTTTGGCACTCCGGGATAGGTGGTGCGTACTGACTTGGATAAATCAATGAAGGTCTTCATGAAAATAAATATAAAAAAAATTAATCTCATTTTGCTATCGCATTGAGGCAATCACGATGAAAAGCGTTGCCTACCCGTTAGAACGCATGGGCAACTTGTTGAAGGTAGTTTCCTGGGAACACGGGCATGGCGACGGGTGCCAGAGCAACAGGAATCTTCGCTTGTGATTTCGCGCTCCCTGAATTCAGGGATTGGTGCATAGATTCTGCTTGGGCGTTAGTTCGTGATCAGTTCAATGATTTTCTGATCCATCGGCTCGACTTTGTTAGAGAAGAAATGAATTTCGGTCCCATCTTCATTTACAACGTACTTGCAAAAATTCCAGGTTGGAGAATTTCCGGTTTTATGCTCAAGCCACCTATACAATGGATGTTTATCGCCTCCCTTAACCGAGATCTTTTCAAACATCTGAAAAGTCACCCCATAATTTTTCTCACAGAAGGCGGCAATCTCTTCGTTGGTGCCTGGTTCTTGCCAGAGAAAATTGTTAGCCGGAAATCCCAACACCGCCACCTTACCTCCAAACTGTTCATGCAATTTTTGAAGATCTGCGTATTGGGGGGTAAAACCACATTTTGATGCTGTGTTTACAATCAAAAGTTTCTTCCCCTTGTATTGAGAAAAATCAATTTGCTTTCCGTCAATCGAAGGAATTACAAAATCATAAATCGATCCGGCCAGCGGCTCGCTATCTTTCTCCGATGAAAATTTACCTGAAAGGAATGAAGCTATTCCCATGACGATCAACAAGGATAAAATTGCAAAGATAATTTTCACGAAAAATTGATTTCACCTTTAAAGCTGGTCCAGGATTTCTTTGTCCATTGGACTCACTTTGGAGGGATAGAACTTGACAGTACCATCAGGTTTTACAAGGTATTTGCAGAAATTCCATGATGGCTCCTCTCCTGTTTTTTCTTTCAGCCATGCATACAAGGGGTCCTGGTCAGCACCCTTCACTGAAATTTTTTCAAACATTTGAAATTTCACGCCATAGTTTTTGTCACAAAAGGTCGCGATCTCTTCGTTCGTTCCTGGCTCTTGCCCGCCAAAGTTATTCGCCGGGAAACCGAGTATGGTTATTTTATCGCCGAAAGTCTCATGCAGTTTCTCGAGGTCGGCATATTGAGGCGTAAAACCGCAATGCGATGCTACGTTAACAATCAATAATGTTTTGCCTTTATATTTTGAGAAATCAATGACCCCACCATTAATGTCTTTCATTTTGAATTCATAAACCGAGGAAGCTGTCGTTATCATAGTGAGGAAAACGGTAATAATTGCGAGTTTCATAAGTTGGATTTTAAATTACTGTTGGAGAACAACTATTAAAGACTGAATGTTCAGGGAAATCATCTAATCTCAAATGCTATTTACACTAACGGCCTCAAATAGGTTGCCAAGCCTACCATTACATCCTCTCGGGGACCTGAATGCCTAACAATCCCATCCCCTTTTTGATCGTGTCGGCAACGGATTTCGACAACGCAATTCTTAACTTCAATTTTGCGGAATCGCTTTCGTTGAAGATAGGAATCGATTGATAAAACTGATTGTATTCTTTGGCCAATTCGTAAACAAAATTGGCAATCAATGCCGGCGAATATTCCTGGGCCGCTTCTCTTACCTTACTTTCATATCTGCATAACACCTTGATAACTTCCCGCTCTGAAGGTTCAAGCTGGCTTACTTTTTTAAGCTCAGCGGAAGTAAAGGAAACATTCATAGACTCAGCTTTCCTCATGATTGCCCTTATGCGGGCGTGTGTGTATTGAATAAATGGACCTGTAAATCCCTGAAGTTGTATGGACTCATTCGGATCGAAAAGCATGCGTTTTTTAGGATCAACCTTTAACAGGAAGAATTTAAGAGCTCCGATACCAATCATCTCGAAAAGTTTAGACGCATCCTCATGAGTGACGCCTTCAAGCTTCCCCAGTTCCCGCGTTTGTTCAGCAGCATCCTCCACCATCTCGACGATGAGATCATCAGCATCCACAACCGTTCCTTCACGTGATTTCATTTTTCCCGTTGGGAGATCAACCATCCCATACGAAAGATGATAACAGTGTTTTGCCCACGAATATCCAAGCTTGGCAAGAATCAAGAACAAAACTTTGAAATGGTAGTCCTGTTCGTTACCAACGGTGTACACTTGCCCGATGATCCCGGGGAAATCGTTGAAACGTAAAATGGCAGTACCAATATCCTGCGTCATATAAACGGAAGTGCCATCCGAACGCAGTAAAACTTTTTGATCAAGTCCATCAGCGGTAAGGTCAACCCAAACGGAACCGTCTTCTTTTTGAAAGAATACTCCATTTGCCAATCCCTTCATCACCTCTTCCCTGCCCCGGAGATAAGTTTCTGATTCATAGTACAACTTGTCAAACTCGACACCCATGGCTTTGTAAGTAATGGCAAACCCATCATACACCCAACTATTCATCATCTTCCATAAGGCCACTGTATCTGGATCCTTCTGCTCCCATTTCTGCAACATCTCCACGGCGAGTTTCATGATGGGCGCTTCCTTCTGCGCATCCTCCTCCCTCAAACCTTTTTCGATCAAAGCTTTGACCTGGGCCTGGTAGGCTTTGTTGAATTCCACGTAATAATTTCCGACCAAATGATCACCCTTTACCCCGTTGGTTTCTGGTGTTTCACCCTCGCCATAAAGTTTCCATGCAGCCATCGACTTGCAAATATGGATTCCCCGGTCATTGATGATCTGTACACGATGAACCTTATATCCATTTGCCTTGTAAAGCTCGCTAACACTTGATCCTAAAAAGTTGTTTCGCAGATGGCCAAGGTGAAGAGGTTTGTTAGTATTGGGCGAAGAGTATTCGACCATGATCTCCTGTCCATTGGGCGACTGGTGCCCATAGTTCGGATTTTCATGAATTGAACGGAGTACATCAATCCAGACATTGTCCGCTAAAACAAGATTTAGAAATCCTTTGACCACATTATATTTTGAAACCAGCGTTGAGTTGGTAACAAGGTATTCACCAACGATTTTTCCTGTTTCTTCAGGATTTTTCTTTGTAATGCGAGTAAGCGGAAAACAAACCAGGGTATGCGAGCCTTCAAACTCCTGATTAGTGGGCTGTATCTGTAAAGCGTCTGGCTTCTGACCGAAGAGTGATTCAATTGCTTTTTGAATTTCCGCCCGAAGTATTTGATCAAGATCCATTTCGTTATTCTCATTTATTAACAAAAAACCTGTAGCACAAAAACGACCTCGCTACAGGTTCATTTCTTTAAGGGTAATCAGGACTCAGCGACAGGTAATGATTACCAATCCAGCAAGTAGGCAAAGATCAATGGCGCTACAATGGTAGCATCCGATTCAATAATAAACTTTGGCGTGTCGATGCTTAATTTTCCCCACGTGATTTTTTCATTCGGAACAGCACCTGAATACGAACCATAGCTGGTTGTCGAATCGCTGATCTGACAGAAGTAACTCCAGAACGGGATACCGTCCATCTCCAGATCCTGGTGGAGCATGGGCACAACACAAATCGGAAAATCCCCGGCAATACCTCCGCCGATCTGGAAGAATCCAATTCCATCTTTGCCGGAACTCTTTATATACCAGTCAGCAAGCCATGCCATGTATTCGATACCGCTTTTCATGGTTGACGCCTTGAGCTCACCTTTGAACACATAAGATGCAAAAATATTTCCCATGGTTGAGTCTTCCCATCCGGGTACCACCATCGGTAAATTTTTCTCCGCGGCAGC
>DASUGQ010000559.1:0-27981 GCA_036273935.1 Cyclobacteriaceae bacterium
CATGGACCTTCATCGTCCCGGAAGTGATACAAGAAATATTGTCATTACAGGGATGGGAACCTCCGGTGTGGCCGCAAACCTCGTCGAGTCCCTGACCTTCGGAAAGGTCCCGATTCCGATTACCGTATGCAAAAGTTACAATCTTCCACAGTTTGTAAATCCACACACTCTTTTTATTGCATGCTCTTATACAGGAAACACGGAGGAAACAATTGCCGCTCTTCACAAGGCCTTACTCAAAAGGGCCAGCGTTATCGTTATTGCCAGTGGCGGAAAGTTGCTCGATGTGGCGAAGGAGTATAATCTGTTCTACATACAAATTCCGGGTAACGCAAACAGCCCAAGGGCGATGCTCGGTTACAACATCATCGCGCTCCTGTATGCGCTTTATCACACCAATCTTATCGGCGCCGCTTTTATCAAGGAAACCGAAAACGCGATTGAATATCTTGATCGTGGCGAAAAAGCAATCCAGGCAGAGGCTGAATTAATTGCAAAAAAATTGCGGGGCAAACTCCCTGTGATTTACTGCGATGCAAGACTTCATTCAATGGCGATCCGTTTTCAGCAACAACTTAATGAGAACGCAAAACAGCTTGCCCATGTAAACATTTTTCCGGAAATGAATCACAACGAGCTCATTGGCTGGCAATTTCCGGAATCGCTATTGCCCATGCTCCAGGTAGTTTATTTGTATTCAGATCATGATCATGAGCGCGTCGAAAAAAGAATGGAGATCTGTCGCGAAATATTTGAAAGACGCTCTAACCCTATTATTGATATCATCGGCGAAGGAGCATCCCTATTGGAGCAATACTACTATCTGATTCATTTAACCGATTGGATTTCATTTTACCTGGCTAAAGAAAATGGCGTTGAGCCTGATCCGGTTGAGACACTAACGTTTCTGAAAAACGAATTAGAAAAGGTCAAATAGAATCAGGGCGAACAAATTACTTCCTCTCAATGTTGCTGGTGTATTGATGTTTCATTTTGATTTTCTTTATTGACGTCAGTTAAGGCTCATGAATTTAGTTATCAACAGGAAGACTGCTTTTCAAAATTTACAACGGAAGGATTACAAGCAGACCTGGGATTACCAGGTTGAACTTTTTGAAAAAATCCTGGCCGTAAAAAAGATCAACCGTGACCTTCCCCGCGAAAAGCAACTATCCACTGAAAATTATCTTTTGTTTGTAGAGCACCCCCATGTCTACACCTTAGGGAAAAGCGGGGATGATAATCATTTATTGATAAGGAAGGAAGACTTGTATAAAATAGACGCCACTTTTCATCACATCAACCGGGGTGGCGATATTACGTACCACGGCCCCGGGCAAATTGTTGGTTATCCGATTATCGACCTTGAGAATTTTTTTACCGACATCCATCAATACATGCGATTGCTGGAGGAGTCGGTGATTATGACATTGGCGTCTTATGGAATTGCAGCAGGTCGTATTTCAGGCCTCACCGGTGTGTGGATCGAGCCGGAAAATCAGCTGAGGGCCAGAAAAATTTGCGCCCTGGGAGTGAAGACAAGTCGTTGGGTGACCATGCATGGCTTTGCCCTGAATGTGAACACCGACCTGAAATATTTTGATCACATTGTTCCCTGCGGAATCAAAGACAAGGATGTAACTTCTCTGTCCCGCGAACTGGGTTGCGATCAGGATGTTAACCAGGTGGCGGAGAGACTTAAAAAAAATATTTATACACTTTTTGAAATGGAATTGAGTTAATCAGCAAAAATGATTAAGGATATTGAAATACCTGAAGTTAAAAATGTAACGCTGGCGGTAGCAAGAGAAAAAACACCAGGCGAAGGCGATGAGTGGAAAGTATATCTTATAAACTCCAACAATTTTCCAATAGAAAATACCCTTGTAGCCAGCAAGGGATATGGAGAAAAAAATGGCGAAAAACAAAAGACCTCGATCTTGAGGCATTATTTCGAGACAGTCCCGGCAAATAGTGTTGCTCTGGTCGAGCCCATCGATCCGGCAATCTTTCATTTGAACAACGAATACTGGGTAAGCTATTATGTTGGTTCAAAGATTTTTGATAAACGATTTGTCTTCGTACCCGATGCCATCCGCGAGGAGAATTTAACTTTCATTAAGGAACTCGAGACAGAAGGTGTTCTGCACTGCTGATCATCGGTAATTATTTCAATCGTCGCGTTATTCCTCTTGAACTTATTCCTTACATTAGGAGCAAAAGTTATTCATGAATCCTGAAATCAGAGACGTAGTTTTCCTTGACATTGAAACCGTTGCCTCCACTAACCAGTATCAATCTTTAGATGAACGATTTAAATCTCTCTGGGCTCGTAAAGCAGTCTACCTTCGCCGCAGCCAGGAAGAGACAGATGAATATCTCTTCGAGAATCGCGCAGGCATCTATGCTGAATTTGGTAAGATCATTTGCATCGTGGTGGGAAAGTTTGTTGAAAATGACCAGGGTGAACTTGCGCTTCGCACAAAGGCATACAGCGGAGAAGATGAGCGTCAGCTCCTGTTAAATTTCAAAAGCATGATTGAGCGCCTTGATCCTCTCCTGACTAGATTTTGTGCTCACAATGGAAAGGAGTTTGATTACCCCTTCCTCTGCCGGAGAATGCTAGTAAATGATATTCCTTTACCCGCCTTGTTAAATCTCTCGGGCAAAAAGCCCTGGGATGTTCAACATCTTGACACATTAGAGATGTGGAAATTTGGCGACGTAAAACACTATACGTCATTAGATCTGCTCGCTTCGATTTTTAATCTACCCTCCAGTAAGGGCGCGATGGATGGGAGCCAGGTAAATCGTGTCTATTACGAGGAGAAGGACCTTGAAAAAATCACAGACTATTGCGTATCCGATGTCGTGGTCTTGGCTCGATTGTTCCTAAAACTGAAATGTGTAAGCCTCGAAAAAGAGTTGAGCGTTCAGCAAGCAAACTAAATTGCGTGAGATAAATTATACTCTCCATTTAATCTCCAATGGGAAAGAAAAGAAAACAAGGTAAATCATCAAAGCATGACAGCGGGCAAACAACCGGCATAATTACTTCCATATTCAATTTATTCGACAGCCATCCGGGCCGCACTTACAGCATTAAGGAAATCGCAAAAAAAATTGGCCTTAAAAAAAAAGATGATGTCAAACTTGCAACTCAGATTATTCACCAACTTGAAAACAAAAACAGGCTGCGGCAACTCAGCAATGGTAACTATGCGAGCAGGAAAAAACTGCAAGAGCTTACGGGGATTGTTGATCACGTGAATTCCCGATTCGCCTACGTGAGAATCGGCGAAGATCAACCGGATGTCTACATCAAGACAAGAGACCTCAGTTCCGCCGTCGATGGTGACACCGTGAAGATCAACGTTTTTTCCACGCGCCATGGCGAGCACCCTGAGGGTAAAGTTACTGAAATCTTAAAACGCAACAGAACACGATTTGTTGGCAAGCTTGAGCTTTCCAGGAACTATGCATTTGTTGTTCCGGACTTTCGAAAAATTCATCAGGATTTTTTTATTTATCCGGAGAACATCAATAAGGCCAAGTCTGGAGACAAGGTCGTCATTGAAGTTACGGCTTGGGCCGACGGTGATAAGAGCCCTGAGGCTAAAGTCGTGGAGGTACTTGGAAAGGCCGGCGAGAATGAGGCGGAAATTCACTCAATCATGGCCGAGTTTGGATTACCCTTTCGTTTTCCTGAAAAGGTTGAAGTTGAATCTCAGCAAATTGGCGAAGGGATTTCTTCGCAGGAGATCAAAAAGAGAAGAGATTTTAGAACCGTCACAACGTTCACGATCGATCCGGAAGATGCGAAAGATTTTGACGACGCGCTCTCTATCCAAAAACTGGAAAATGGAAATATTGAAGTCGGCGTGCACATAGCCGATGTAACTCATTATGTTAAGCCCAATACGAGCCTCGAAGAAGAGGCGTTTGATCGGGCGACTTCCGTGTATCTGGTTGACCGAACAATACCAATGCTGCCCGAACGCTTGTCTAATAATTTATGTTCGCTTCGTCCGAACGAAGACAAACTTACTTTTTCTGCAGTATTCGAAATGGATCATCGCGCCCGGATCATCAATGAATGGTTTGGTCGCACCATCATTCATTCAATCAAAAGATTTACATACGAGCAGGCCCAGGAAATTCTGGAAACCAAAAATGGAACCCTGGCCGAAGAACTTAAACTTTTAAATGATTTCGCCTATAAACTAAGGAAGGAGCGTTTTGCAAAGGAAGCTGTAAACTTTGAGACTACGGAAGTAAAATTTAAACTGGATGAAAAAGGAAAACCACTCGAAGTAATTCCGAAAGTGCGAAAGGACGCACACAAACTCATCGAAGAATTTATGTTGCTCGCGAATAAACAGGTCGCAACGTTCGTTTATAACATGCGCAAGGATGAAGATAAAAATACTTATGTCTATCGCATCCATGACTATCCGGATCCCGAAAAAGTGCAGACCTTCGCATTATTTGCACGACAGTTCGGTCATAAGTTACAGGTAGAAGAAAAATCAATTTCACAATCATTGAACAAACTCATGAGTGAAATTGAAGGGAAGCCTGAGCAAAATGTTTTGGAGCAACTGGCAGTTCGTTCCATGGCAAAAGCAAAGTACTCAACCGACGCAAAGGGACACTTCGGATTAGCCTTTCAACACTACACTCATTTTACTTCTCCTATTCGCCGTTACCCCGACATGATGGCACACCGTCTCCTTCAACACTACCTTGATGAGAACAAATCAGCTAACAAAGCGGAATATGAACTCAAATGCATTCATTCGTCGGAGCGGGAAAAGCGCGCGGCCGACGCTGAGCGGGCGTCCATCAAATACAAGCAGGTTGAATTCATGAGTTATGCCGAAAAGAAAGATTATGAGGGTCTGGTTTCAGGTGTTACAGAGTGGGGAATTTTTGTAGAGATCATCGCCACGAAGTGTGAGGGAATGGTCCGTCTGGCAGATCTTGATGACGACTTCTATGAATTCGACGAAAAAAATTATCGCGTCATCGGAAGGAAGGGAGGAAAGATTTATCGTTTAGGCGATAAAGTAAAAGTAAGAATCAAAAAAACTGACATCGACCGGAGAACGATTGACTTGATTTTTGCCGGCAGAACTCCAGGCCCAGAATCGTCGGAATATTATTAGACCCACGCCAATGTCATCCATTGCAAATCACCTTGCACTCATTGAAGCTGAAATCAAGAAGAAAAAGTTTGGTCAAGAACCCTCTTCACTCTATGAGCCCATTCGCTACATCATGAAGCTTGGAGGGAAACGTCTAAGGCCGTTGCTTACTTTGCTGTCCTATTCGCTTTACAAAAAGAGTGTAAGCGATATCGTTTCGTATGCCTGCGCCGTTGAAGCGTTTCACAATTTTACCCTCATGCATGATGATATTATGGACAAGGCACCGGTGCGTCGCGGAAAACCGACGGTCCACAAGAAGTGGAATCTAAGCACAGCCATACTTTCAGGAGATGTAATGCTTGTAAAAGTGTATGAGATTTTCAGCGGTCTCGATGCTGATAAATTCAAAGACGTGGTAATTACTTTTAATTCCTGCGCATCGGAGGTGTGCGAAGGGCAACAATGGGATATGGAATTCGAACAATCCTCAAGGGTAAATGAGAAGGAATATTTGGAAATGATCCGGCGCAAGACAGCAGTGTTGTTAGGATTCAGTCTTGAGCTTGGAGCAATACTTGCAAACGCTTCAGAAGAAGACAGGAAAGCACTTCGTGAATTTGGAATCAATATTGGCATGGGCTTTCAGCTCAGAGATGATCTGTTAGATGCCTACGCAGATCCTAAAAAATTCGGCAAGCAGATTGGCGGCGATATTATAGCAAACAAAAAAACGTTCTTGCTGATTAAAGCCTTTGAAAACGCCCGGGGGAAAAACAAGGCGGAATTAAATCGATGGCTAACCTCGTCCAAATTTAATAAAAAGGAAAAGATTAGTGCCGTAAAACAGATCTACGACGACTTAAAAATTCAACGCCTGACTGAACAAAAAATAGATCATTTTTTTGTACGAGGGTTTAAGTCCCTCGACAAACTTGATTCATCCCTGGACACATCTCAGCTTGCAGACTTTACCCGGTCCATGATTAATCGTCAGATCTAATTTGGTTCAAGTGTGTCATTAACACAGACGACGATTCAAAAAATTTATACCAGAGGTTTTTATTCCTAAAATCCATCCCTGTATATTTCTTTCTACTTTCACCTTAAATTTTATGAAGCCCTACATTCGAGCACAGTTATCTTTAATGATGTTCTTACAGTTCTTTGTTTGGGGCGCGTGGTATGGACAATTGAGCAAGTACCTTACGAATCAGCTGCAAGCCACCGGCGACCAGGTTGGCAGTGCATATGCAGCATTTTCTATCGCCATGGTTGGGGCACCTTTCTTTATTGGCATGCTGGCAGACCGCTTTTTTGCCGCGCAAAGAGTTTTGGGTATTCTTAACCTTCTGGGTGCTGGTCTTCTTTTTGTTCTTACTAAAATTGAAAACCCAGGTTCATTTTTCTGGGTCATGCTGCTGTATTGTTTCACCTTTGCCCCCACCATTGCATTGACAAACTCCATTTCAATGCAGCAAATGGTGAACCCTGAGAAAGAATTCCCGTCTATCAGGGTCTTTGGAACGTTGTCATGGATCGCGGTTACGAACATTATCGGATTCTTTGGCCTCGGCGACCAGGTTGCCATTTTGCAAATCGCCATGTGGTCTGCCGCATTTCTAGGTGTTCTTGCCTTCTTTCTACCCAACACACCACCCACCGCTACAGGAGCAGTTTCATTCGCACAAATCATCGGGAAGGACGCATTTGTATTGTTTAAAAGTCGCTCCTTCACCGTCTTCTTTATCTCTTCGATATTGATCTGTATTCCATTGTCATTTTATTATACATGGGCTAACCCCTCATTAACGGATGCCTACATATCTGCTTTTCCTGGCGAGGATCCGACCGGGTTCAAGATTGAGAACAAAATGTCATTGGGCCAGGCTTCGGAAGTGATTTTCATGTTGCTGCTTCCACTGGCCTTTCGAAAATTTGGTGTCAAAAAAATTCTCATCATTGCGCTGCTTGCCTGGATTGTTCGATTCCTGTTCTTCGGATACGGGACCGCAGACTCCTCTGTCTGGATGTTGTATGTAGCAATAATTCTTCACGGCGTATGTTTCGATTTCTTTTTTGTCACAGGACAAATTTATACTGATCTGAAAGCCGGCGAAAAAATCAAATCGCAAGCTCAGGGATTAATCTCTCTCGCTACCTATGGTATTGGAATGTTTATTGGATCGGTGGTCTCAGGCAAAGTAAAAGATTTGTATTCTTCGGGTGAGCCCGTTGTTACGAACTGGACAAACGTGTGGCTCGTTCCGGCCGGAATTGCAGCTGTCGTTTTACTTTTGTTTATGTTGTTCTTCCGGGATGAACGTCAGCCCAGAGAAATTTCCAACGTGTAGTTCTGAATTGATTATTTAAATTAGAATTGAAAAAAATTTAATGTTATGAACATCGCAATGCTTGGTTCGGGATTTATTGGTAGGTTTTATGCTGACTCACTACAAGGTTATCGAAGTAAAGACAAAATTGTAAGTATCTATTCACGTCGGGAGGAAAGCACTAAGAAATTTGCAAAGGATTACAACGTTGCTTTTGCTACGACACTAATGGAAGATGCTATTAACCGGCCGGAAGTAGATGTTGTATGCATATCATTACCAAACAACATGCATGAAGAGGCGGTTATGCTCTGTTGCAAACACAAGAAAGCTGTGATGACGACAAAGCCTTTGGGGAGAAATTCAGAAGAGGCAAAAAGAATGCTGGAAGCCGTCGAAAAAGCGGGAATCTTTAATGGCTATCTCGAAGACCTCGTATATACACCTAAATTTCTGAAGGCGTATGAGAGTGTCAAGGGCGGTGCGCTGGGAAGAATACTTTGGGCGAAGTCACGCGAAACTCACCCTGGTCCCCATAGTGATTGGTTCTGGGACATTGATCAAGCCGGTGGAGGTTGTATTCTTGACTTGGGATGTCACTGCGTTGAAATTACAAGAAGTTATATCGGAAAAGACATTAAGCCAATGGAAGTAATGTGTTGGGCCGATACACAGGTAAAACCAATTGACGCGGAGGACCACGCGATTGGATTGGTGAAATATGAAAACGGGTCCATTGGTCAATTTGAAGTGAGTTGGACTTTCCGCGGCGGCCTTGATCTTCGCGATGAAGTGATGGGTACAGAAGGAACGATATGGATCAATAGTTTTCTCCGCACGGGCTTCGAAATGTTTACAACAGGTAAGGGTGCGGACTACGTTGCCGAAAAAGCTGAGAGCAATACCGGGTGGCTATTTCCTGTGGGTGATGAGTTGAACGAATTAGGGTACAACCACATGTTCATGGATATGTTTCAGGCGTTGGAGCAGGGTAAAAAACCCAAGGAAACTTTCTATGACGGGTATGTTGTAAATGCCGTTCTTGATGCCGCCTATCGATCGGCAAAAACAAAACTCTGGGAACCGGTCAGGCTTGACATCTGGCGCGGTAAAACCGGCGTTTCTAAAGACAGCCATCTGCAATCTTACGATGAGGAACATTACCTCATCAAAGAGGAAGTCACGCATTACGGAGCAAAAAAATTAATCCTGAAAAATAAAAAGACTGGTAGGATTCTTGAAAAGGTAATTTAAGATTTTGCTATAAAATTCCCTTTCCCAAAATTACATATGCAGCACGACTTCCTTCCTGGAAAAGGCAATGCTCCACATTCCCTTTACTTCAATGGCACCGTCTGGTAATTTTTCAACCACCGGCTGGGTGTACAGCAAAGAATCCTCGCCCAGAAACTGAACGTTCTCCGGGAGGTCCCCATTTATTGCACCAATTATGTATGCGTCTATTATCTGTTTTTCAATATCGAGTGCCTTTTCTGTTCCGGCCCTCAGCCACCTGACATCGATTTGATCAATTTGATAGGTGGTATCAGCACTAGTCAATTTGAAGGCTTTAGTTTTTCTAACTAATTCACGGCCTTGACTGATTGTGGCTTCAAGCAACTCCGCCTCGGAAACTTTTTTAATCTCTTGTTTGCTTCGGGCCTCCTTCATTTCCTCGCGTTGCTCTTTGGAGAGAGAGCCCCCACAACCAGATATGAGGATTAGCAGAGATGGCAAGATGTACTTCACTGGATTCATGAAACAAAATTAGCCATCTGCATCAAACTCTCAATACTCAACTTATTCATTAAATTGCGCTTTATTTTTAAGTATGATCGAAAAGCTTGAAGAGATAAAAAACCGGTTTGAAGAGGTCGGACAACTTATTGTTCAGCCTGATATCGTTCGCGATCAGAAAAAGTATTCGACTTTAGGGAAGGAATATCGCGACCTCGAAAAAATTGTAATCAAATACAATGAATACTCAAATGCCTTGGGCAATCAGCGGCACGCTAAAGAAGTTCTGGAAAAGGAACGCGACAGCGAAATGCGGGAACTGGCTAAGATGGAGTTGGAAGAGTTGGAACCAAAGATAACGCAGTTGGAGAATGACTTAAAGGAACTCCTGATTCCTAAAGATCCTAACGATGATAAGAATGTGTTGCTGGAAATTCGAGCAGGAACAGGAGGTGACGAGGCGGCTATTTTTGCAGGTGATCTATTTCGCATGTATCAACGCTTCTGTGACCAAAAAGGACTCAAACTTTCTGTTGTTGATGTAACGGAAGGGACGGCTGGCGGCTATAAAGAAATTATCAGCAGTATATCTGGTGATGGGGCTTATGGTTTATTGAAATTCGAATCCGGTGTACACCGCGTTCAAAGGGTACCAGCAACTGAACAGCAGGGCAGAGTGCACACATCAGCGGCTTCAGTTGCAGTCTTGCCCGAGGTAGAAGACGTCGACATAGAAATTAATCCCGCCGATCTTGAATTTCAAACCGCGCGATCAAGTGGTGCCGGGGGTCAAAATGTAAATAAGGTCGAAACAAAAGTTCAGTTAACACACAAACCAACTGGCATAGTCATCACGTGCCAGATTGAGCGGTCTCAACACGGTAATAGGGAAAGAGCTCTGCAAATGTTAAAGACAAAGCTTTATGAAATTGAAGTGGAGAAACAGCAAAGTGAAATAGGCGCAGCTCGCAAGTCAATGATCCGAAGCGGAGATCGATCCGAAAAGATCAGAACTTATAATTATCCGCAAAGCCGCGTAACGGATCACCGAATTGGATTAACCGTTTATAATCTTCCGGCTATCATGAATGGAGAACTCGACGAATTTATCGAACAACTTAGAATTGCTGACAGCGCTGAGAGGATGACGGAAGGAACAAGTCGATAGAGACTAGAGTGTCCTCTTAACTTCCCGGTTTTCGTAACTTTCAATTACGTCGCCTTCCTTAATGTCATTGAACCCATCGATGCCTATCCCGCAGTCAAACCCGGATTTCACTTCACTTGCATCTTCTTTAAAACGCTTCAATGAATTTAGTTTCCCGGCATAGGTTACGATACCGTCGCGAATAAGGCGAATCGGGTTCGATCGTTTGATCGATCCATCCGTGACCATGCAGCCTGCTATTGTTCCTACCTTGGATATTTTGAATACCTCGCGAACTTCAGCATTTCCCACGATTATCTCTTCCACTTCAGGCGCAAGCATACCCTCCATAGCGTCCCTTACATCGTTGATTGCATCATAGATGATGGAGTATAAACGGATTTCGATTTCTTCACTTTCTGCTAATCGTCTTGCCGCCGCAGAGGGTCGTACCTGGAATCCCAGAATAATAGCATCTGAAGCCGACGCGAGTAAAACGTCCGATTCGGAAATTTGCCCCACACCACGATGGATAATACCAACCTGAATTTCCTGGGTGGAGAGCTTCAGCAATGAATCCGATAGCGCTTCAACAGAACCATCCACATCTCCTTTAACTATGACATTCAGCTGCTTGAAGTTTCCGATTGCAAGCCTGCGTCCAATTTCATCCAGAGTAATGTGTTTCTTGGTACGCATCGATTGTTCACGAATAATCTGGCCACGCTTGGTTGCAATCTCTCTTGCCTCACGATCAGACTCCATCACGTTAAATTTCTCTCCTGCCTGAGGCGCGCCATCCAGACCGAGAACCAACACTGGTGTTGATGGCCCTGCCTCCGTTATTTTCTTTCCAGTATCTTCGAACATCGCTTTCACGCGACCATAATTAGATCCCGCCAACATGATATCCCCGATCTTCAATGTGCCATTTTGCACCATCACGGTTGCTACATATCCACGACCTTTATCAAGTGAAGCTTCGATTATACTTCCAACGGCATTTTTCTGAGCATTTGCTTTCAGGTTAAGTAATTCGGCTTCAAGCACAACTTTTTCCAGAAGCTCATCCACCCCTTTACCTGTTTTAGCTGATATCTCCTGCGATTGATATTTACCACCCCACTCCTCAACAAGGATATTGATCTTCGATAATGACTCCCTGATCTTGTCGGGATTCGCCGAAGGTTTATCAACCTTGTTGATCGCAATCACAATTGGCACTCCGGCAACTTGCGCATGATTTATCGCTTCTTTGGTCTGTGGCATGACGTCATCGTCAGCTGCCACAACAATAATGGCGACGTCAGTAATTTTCGCACCACGGGCGCGCATAGCAGTGAACGCTTCGTGACCGGGGGTATCAAGGAATGCAATTTTCTGACCGCTTTTAGTCATCACATCATATGCACCAATGTGCTGGGTAATTCCTCCCGCTTCCTGTGCAGTCACCTTTGTATTACGGATATAGTCAAGCAAGGAAGTCTTGCCATGGTCAACGTGACCCATTATCGTAACAATTGGAGCTCTGGTGGCGAGATCTTCGTCGCTATCTTGCGATTCATCGACTTTAATCTCGTCTTCAGCACTTGTGAATTGAACGTTATATCCGAACTCATCTGCAATGACAGTTATTGCCTCAGCATCCAGTCTTTGATTGATGGAAACAAACATTCCCAAACCTAAACATGCAGATATTACCTCATTAACAGAGACATTCATTAAAGAAGAAAGGTCGTTGGCAGAAATAAACTCTGTTACCTTCAGCGTCTTTGAATCTTCCTGTTCCTGAAGCACCCTTTCTTCCTGAGCTTCCGATTGTGCAAGTCTCTTTTCTCTCCTGTACTTTGCTCCGGATACCTTCTTACCGCTTCCGCTAAGTTTGGCAAGTGTGGCGCGAATTTGATCCTGAATTTCTTTTTCGGATGGCTCTTCCTTCTGGAATCGTGGTTGCTGTTGCATTTTTCCACCACCCCGTTGTTGCTGCCTTGGTGCTTGCTTGCTCACATTGGAATCCGGCAGGGGACTGATCCGTTTTCTCGGTCTCTTAGCTTTCCTGTCATCCTTTGAGAGATCAGACGAGGCAACCGGTTGATCCTTCTTTTTCTCAACAGGCAGCTCAATTCGGTCAACAACTTTTAACCCCTTTAGCTTGTCTGCTTTTGCTTTGATAAGATCCAGATCCTGTTTCTCCTGAGGAATTACTGTCTCCTTCTTGGGTTCCTCTACTTGTGGTTCCTTTGCAGGTGCTTCCTCCTCCTTCGATGCAGGCTTCTTTTCAAGATCAATCTTGCCTACAACTTTAATTCCTTCCAGCTTGGGTTTATCGCGTTCTACTTTATCCGGTTTCGGCTCTTCCCTTGTTTTAAGCTCTTTCGAAACAAGGTTTTTAATCATGATATTTTCCTCTTCTTCAACACGTTTCTTGGAGCTTTCCTGTTCAGTTTCAATTATAACATTGTCGGCGTGTTTCGTCCCAATTGTTAAGCCGGATGCTTCAATTTTGTCGGTCGCTGACGAGGCAAATTCTTTAGAAAGGAGATTAAACTGTTCGGGCGTGAGTTTAGCATTGGGATTATTCTCTACCTCATAACCCTTTTTCGCCAAAAAATCCAATATGGTATTGTGCCCCACATTGAGTTTTCTGGCAGCCTGGCTCAACCGAATAAGCTTATCTTCTCCCATATTCAAATATTATTCTTTTTTCTGACTTTAATTTTTTACCAACTTCTTCTATTAAAATCACAGTTTGCTTTTTTGAGTTCATCATTCAAACTCTTTCTTAAGTACGTTCTTCAGTGCAGTAACGGTTTCTTCTTCGAGATCCGTTCGTCTTACCAATTCTTCTTCAGAAAGTGCCAATACACTTTTAGCTGTATCCAATCCGATTCTTTTCAATTCGTCAATAACCCAACTCTCAATTTCATCTGAGAACTCATCAAGATCGACATCTTCATCCTCCTGGTTGTCAATTTCACGAAACACATCGATTTCCAGGTCAACGAGTTTACTGGCAAGTTTAATGTTCAAGCCCCCTTTTCCTATTGCCAGGGAAACCTGATCTGGTTTGAGATAGACCGAGACGCGTCCCGTCTCCTTATCAATTTTTATGGAGGTTATCTTAGCTGGACTCAAAGCGCGCTGGATGTAGAGCTCAAGATTATCGGTATAGTTAATCACGTCAATGTTTTCATTTTGTAATTCTCTGACGATCGCGTGAATTCTTGAACCTTTCATTCCAACGCAGGCACCCACGGGGTCAATCCGATCGTCATAAGATTCCACGGCGACCTTAGCTCTTTCACCAGGTTCCCTTACAACTTTCTTGATCGTGATAAGACCGTCATACACTTCAGGAACTTCCTGTTCAAAAAGTCTTTCGAGAAATACAGGGGAAGTTCTCGAGAGAATAATCTTGGGATTACCGTTCACCATTTCCACTTTATGAACAATGGCTCTAACGTTTTCTCCCTTCCGGTAACGGTCTTTCTGTATTTGTTCGTTGCGCGGTATCGAGATCTCATTTCCTTCGGCATCTATTAACAAAACCTCCTTACTCAGGATCTGATAAACTTCGCCCGTAATTATTTCACCGACGAGTTCTTTATACTTTTGAAACAGAATATCCTTCTCAAGATCTTTCACCTTCTGAAGTAAAGTCTGGCGAGCTGTGGTTACAGCACGCCTTCCAAAATCTTCAAGAAAAATCTCTTCGGCTACTTCTTCCCCGATTTCAAAATCAGGTTCTATTTTTTTTGCGTCGGTAAGGCATATTTTATCATGCTCCCAGATATCTTCTGAATTGTCGTCCACGATCTCGCGGAAGCGCCAGATTTCAAGGTCACCTTTGTCAGCATTAATAATGATGTCGAAGTTGTCGTCCGTTCCATACTTTTTGCGAATCATGTTTCGAAAAACATCTTCCAGGATCCTGATCATTGTTGGACGATCAATGTTCTTCTGCTTTGCAAAATCTGCGAACGACTCAATGAGAGTACTCGCGCTCATCGTATTCATAGCAGTATTAATAGTTTTATTATTTAAGTGATATTAAAACAAATGCTTTCTTGATGGCTGAAAATGGGATCGTTTCTGACAATTCATCCTTACCGACAGATCTTCTAATCCGAATACTATCTTCATCGACAAATTCCAATTTCCCCTCAAGCGTCATATTATCGGTTACGATCTTCAATTTCCTTCCTATATTTTTCCTGAACTGACGATTCAATGTCAGTGGGTGGTCAAGGCCTGGTGAGGATACCTCAAGCAGGTATTGATCCTTAATCAGTTCTGAATCATCAAGTGCCTTTGATAACTTTCTGCTTACCTCAGCACAATCGTCAATAGTAACCCCTTTGTCACCATCGATGACTACCAAAACCTTCTTTGGCCCCTTCCTGGATGAAACCAAAACGTCAACGATAAATTTATCCTCATTTGCCAGGCAAGCGGCCGCCAAATTCCTGATTTCCTCGGCTGAGTCCATAAATTTTATAAACAAATGAGGGGACTTATTGTCCCCTCAAAAGAAACGTCATTTAGAAACGGGCTCAAAATTAGTTGTTTTTTACTTTATCACAAAAATATTGTGTTATTTGAGCGTTTGGTTTTTGGTTATGAGAGTATCTTTTTGGCTTGTTTCCTCTTTATTCGTGTTTTTTTCCTGCAAGGAAAAAGAGTCAGGAAAAGCAGCGAATAGTGAAGCTGAACCAGACGTACACATCGAGGTACCGACCTTTCGCGATGATTCAGCCCATCAATTTGTGAAAAAGCAAGTGGATTTTGGCCCCAGAATCCCGGGCACCCAAGCACACAAAGCAGCTGGCGATTATTTGATTAAGAAAATGGAGAGTCTGGGCGCTACGGTTTTTGTGCAGGAGTTTGATCAAAAGACTTTCGACGGCGCTTCAGTGCGACTACGAAACATCATCGCGTCGTTTTTTCCGGAGAAATCTAAGCGAATACTCCTTGCAGCTCACTGGGACACCCGGCCTTTTGCAGACAAAGACAAAAGCCAACCCAACGCTCTCTTTGATGGAGCAAATGATGGCGCCAGTGGCGTCGCTGTTCTGTTGGAAATAGCTCGCGTTACTAGCCATTCGACTCCCCCCGGTGTAGGAATTGATATCATCTTTTTCGATGGAGAAGATTGGGGTGAAGGCGAATACGAACGAACCCGACTTCCCTCTGATTTAGAGAGTTGGTGGTGCCTTGGCTCACAATATTGGGCTAAGCACAAACACAAGCCGAACTATTCGGCCTACTATGGAATTCTGCTGGACATGGTTGGCGCAAAAGGGAGCCAGTTTTACAGGGAATCTCTCTCCCTAAGCTATGCCCCCAGGGTCGTTGAAAAAGTCTGGAACACGGCTGAAAGGCTGGGTTACTCTCATATTTTTGTAAAGAGAAATCAGGGAGAGGTTACCGATGATCATAAGTTCGTTACAGAAATTGGCAAAATCCCCATGATAGACATCGTAAACTACGATCCGGCCTCAGGTTCGTTTGGTTCATTCCATCACACGACCGCCGATAATATCGATTTAATCAGCAAAGAAGTTTTGCAGGCCGTTGGCGCGACGATTATTAACGTTATTTATTATGAACATCCCGGAGCTTAATTCTCGGGCCTATCGATTCTGATACATCTTCGCATAGTATTTCAGATATTCTCCGGATGTCACATGGTTAAGCCATCGCTGATTTGACAAATACCAATCAGCTGTTTTTTCCAATCCAACGTCAAATGAAGTCTCCGGGCGCCAACCGGTTTCGCTTATCACCTTTGCTGCATCAATCGCGTAACGAAGGTCATGCCCCGGGCGATCTTTAACGTAAGTGATCAATTTTGCTGAATCGCCCTCCGTCCTGCCTAACTTGTGATCCATGATATTGCAAAGGAGGTTAACCAGGTCAATATTTCGCCATTCATTGTTGCCTCCTATGTTGTAAACTTCGCCAGCCGTCCCTTTATGAAAAATTGAGTCAATGGCTTTCGCATGATCTTCTACATAGAGCCAGTCTCTAACATTCTCTCCCTGACCATATACCGGCAAAGGTTTGCTATTAATGATATTGTTAATCATCAATGGAATCAACTTTTCTGGAAACTGAAATGGTCCATAATTGTTTGAGCATCGGCTTATCAGCGTAGGCATTCCATAACTGTTATTAAATGCTGTTACAAAATGATCACTGCTGGCTTTAGACGCAGAATAAGGGGACCGCGGGTCGATCGGAGTAGTCTCTGTGAAATAGGATGCATTCTCCGCTGATCCGTACACCTCATCCGTTGAGATGTGATAAAAAAGTTTGTTCTGAAAATTCTCACTCCAGGCTGCTTGAGCCGCAGTTAGCATGTTAATCGTGCCGATGACATTGGTGGTGGCAAATTCCGCTGGATTATGTAATGAACGATCGACATGGGATTCAGCCGCCAGATGAATTACGCTGTCAACATCATACTTCTTGAAAATTGAGAAAAGGTTTTCTATATCAAGGATATCTCCTTTTTCGAAATGATAATTAGCATTGCCCTCAATGTCTTTGAGATTTTCTAGATTCCCCGCATAGGTGAGTTTGTCCAAATTTATTATGCGGTAACGAGGATACTTGGTGACGAACAAGCGAACCACATGTGAGCCAATAAATCCAGCGCCACCAGTAATAATGATGGTTTTGATCATTCTTAGACTGAACTAATTATTCATCGAATATAACTATCAAAGTTCTTGTGATCACGTTGGTACAACACCTCTGTAGGCAACGATTTGAAATATTCATATGTAATTTTCAACCCTTCCGCCCTGGAAACCCTTGCCTCCCAACCCAAAATATTTCTTGCTTTGGTAGTATTAGGCTGCCGTTGTTTCGGATCATCCTGTGGCAGAGCTTTATAAACGATTTTTTGTTTGGTACCAGTCAACTTGACAATTTCCTCTGCAAATTCCTTAATCGTGATCTCGTCAGGATTACCAATGTTAACAGGCAGATGATAATCCGACATTAAGAGTCTGAAGATTCCATCCACTTGATCGTCAATGTAGCAGAATGACCGTGTTTGTGAACCATCGCCAAAAACAGTCAGATCCTCTCCTCGCAAGGCTTGTCCGATAAATGCGGGCAACACCCTTCCATCGTTTAGCCTCATTCTCGGACCGTAAGTATTGAAGATACGCACGATTCGGGTCTCCAGTCCGTGGTAAGTATGGTAGGCCATCGTAATGGCTTCCTGAAATCTTTTTGCTTCATCGTAGACCCCGCGAGGCCCAATAGGATTTACGTTGCCATAATACTCTTCGGTTTGTGGATGTACCAATGGGTCCCCATAGACTTCTGATGTAGATGCAACGAGTATCCTGGCTTTTTTGGAGCGAGCCAATCCCAATAAATTATGAGTTCCCAGGGATCCCACTTTTAATGTTTGAATTGGAATTTTCAGATAGTCGATCGGGCTTGCGGGCGATGCGAAATGAAGAATGTATTTTAATTCTCCAGGAACATGGACAAACTTAGATACATCGTGATGATAGAACTCGAAATCTGAATGCTTGAAAAGGTGTTCTACATTGCGGAGGTCTCCGGTAATGAGATTGTCCATGGCAATCACATAATATCCTTCCTTGAGAAATCGGTCACAAAGGTGCGAACCGATAAACCCGGCGCCACCGGTTATCAGAACCCTATCCTTTTTAGCCATTGACTACCTCCCTTCCTATGCTGAAGTAAGTATATCCCAAATCACGCATGGTTTGCAATTCATACAGATTTCGACCATCAAAAATAACTTTAGTTTTCAATAAAGATGAAACCTTTTCAAAATCCGGCGTTCGAAATTCCGGCCATTCTGTTGCAATTAACAACGCATCGGCATTTTCCAACACATGATAAGGCGAATCCTTGTATTGAATCTTATCGCCGAAAATCTTCTTTACATTTTCCATTGACTCGGGATCATGTGCCTTTACGATCGCGCCCTCATTTATAAGTTCTTCGATATTATAAAGTGCTGGTGCTTCCCGGATATCATCGGTGTGAGGTTTGAATGACAGACCCCATATGGCAATTGTCTTATTCTTCAAGTTCCCGCCAAAGTATTTTTTCATTGCCGGAAGCAGTTTTGTTTTTTGCGAATGATTAACCTCCATCACGGCCTTTATCATTTTGAAGTCGTAGTTGACATCCTCTGATGATTTTGCTAAAGCCTGGACATCTTTTGGAAAGCAGCTCCCTCCATATCCAATTCCTGCAAACAAAAACCGTTTGCCAATTCGACTATCAGTGCCAATCCCTTTCCGAACAGCGTCCACATCTGCTCCCAACAGTTCGCAAAGATTTGCTATCTCATTCATGAAGGTAATCTTTGCTGCAAGGAATGAATTCGCTGCGTACTTTGTGAGCTCAGCTGAGCGCTCATCCATAAAAATGATTGGATTGCCCTGGCGAACAAATGGCGCATACAAAGCCTCGGTAATTTTTTTGGCCTTCTCCGAACGGGTGCCAATTACCACGCGATCAGGCTTCATGAAATCCTCCACCGCCACGCCCTCTCTAAGGAATTCAGGATTTGAGATAACATCAAATTCAACCTTACTACCGGCAGCAATCTTAGCTCGAACTTTTTCAGCTGTACCGACAGGTACTGTACTTTTGTCTACGATAACTGTGTATTCAGAAAGAAGAGGGCCCAGGTCTTCAGCGACTTTCAATACATATTTTAGATCTGCGGACCCGTCTTCCCCGGGAGGTGTGGGGAGGGCAAGAAAAATCATTTTAGCTCCTTTAATCCCTTCTGAAAGATTGGTTGTAAAAAAAAGTCTTTCCTGTTTAAGATTACGTTCGAAAAGTTGCTCAAGGCCGGGCTCATAGATAGTAATTTGCCCCCCTTTTAACTTCTTAATTTTTTCCTGGTCTATATCGATGCAGGTAACTGTGTTTCCAGTTTCCGCAAAGCATGTTCCGGTTACAAGACCAACGTAACCAGTACCAACTACAGCGATTTTCATATTTTTTCTTTATTCTATTGATTTTACTGCTGCGAAAATAATGTCTTTGGGTTGACTCCCTCATGACCCTTTCCCCGAAATAAGAGAATCTTAATCACGCATCAACCTAACACCTGTTTGTGTATTTCCCAACTATCGTCTACTTTGGACCAAATTGAATGACGAAATGAATTCTAGATCTGCCGACGTTTTCATGCCTTTGGGTTTTCAGGAAACTGAAAATCAGGAAATGATTGCCAAAATGGTGAGTGATTTTGGTAAAAAGGAAATGGAGCCGAAAAAAATGGAATGGGATGAAAATCAGACTTTTCCAATTGAATTATTTCACAAAATGGGAGACCTAGGGTTAATGGGGGTACTTGTACCCGCTGAGTATGGTGGCTCAGGATTTGGCTATCTCGAGTACGTCACGGCAATATCGGAAATATCGCGAATCGATGGAGCCATTGGCCTTTCGGTTGCCGCACATAACTCCCTTTGTACCAACCATATTCTCACTTTCGGGAATGAAGAACAAAAGGAAAAATATCTTCCACCCTTAGCCTCCGGCAAGTGGATTGGCGCTTGGGGACTAACCGAGCCGAATACCGGATCAGATGCAGCCAATATGCGGACAGTCGCAATAAAAGATGGCGATTCGTATATTCTTAATGGCTCAAAGAACTTCATAACTCATGGAAGGTCTGGCAACGTTGCAGTTGTCATTGCACGTACCGGCGAAAAAGGAGATGCTCACGGAATGAGTGCCTTCATTATTGAAAAAGGTACTGCGGGATTTTCGTCAGGAAAAAAAGAGAACAAGCTTGGTATGAGAGCGTCTGAAACTGCTGAGCTAATTTTTCAGGATTGCCGGATACACAAGTCCCAGTTAATAGGAAATGTAGGAGATGGATTTATCCAGTCGCTAAAAATTCTTGATGGTGGAAGAATCTCAATAGCCGCTTTAGGGTTGGGTATTTCTATCGGGGCATTTGAAGCTGCCTTAAAATATTCAAAGGAAAGACATCAATTTAATAGGCCAATTTCCGAATTTCAGGGGATTTCCTTCAAATTGGCAGAAATGAGTACGAAAATAGAAGCTGCAAGACTCCTTACCTATCGAGCCGCAGAATTAAAAAATAAGGGCATTCCAGTCACAAAAGAAGCGGCGATGGCGAAATTGTTTACGTCGGAGGCAGCAGTGGATATCGCCAACGAATGTGTGCAAATCTTTGGCGGATATGGCTATACCAAAGATTTTCCGGCAGAGAAGTACTATAGAGACGCAAAACTTTGCACAATAGGAGAGGGCACCTCTGAAATCCAAAAGGTGGTTATTTCCAGAATGCTCGTAAGATAGAGTTGCAGATTATTGCATGTATTCGCTATATTTGCAACCCAAAATTGGATAATCTATGATTATAGTAAACGTCAAGGAAAACGAATCAATTGACAAAGCGCTGAAACGCTTTAAGAAGAAGTTTGAGAAAACCGGTGTGCTCAAGGAACTCAGGTCACGAACATCTTATGAGAAGCCCTCTGTAAGGAGAAGAAACGAAATCATTCGGGCAGTTTACAGGGAACAACAAAGAAATAACGAACTAGTTTAAATAACATCAGGGCAAGCGATGTGTACAAGAATTTCTCTGTACACATTTTATCAACATATCCCCTTCGGGTCTTTCCTAAAGGGGATTATTTTTTTACATTGCTACTATACATTGGACGGGCAAGGTGCATAGCATGGTGGAATCTTTTTTGAAATACCTCCAATTTGAAAAACGTGTAAGTCCTCACACGTTATTGGCCTATCAAAACGACCTTCAGCAATTTGAAGCTTTTATAAAACAAACGTTCCCGGACGAATCAGTCGAAATTGTTACGCCAGGAACCGTAAGGTCATGGATTATTAGTCTGACGGAGAATGACATTGACCCACGCTCAGTAAATCGAAAAATTGCCTCGTTGAGAAGTTTTTATAAATTCCTGATGAGGCAGGAAACCATTACTAAAGATCCACTACTAAAGATCCGTGTCCTTAAAACAAAAAAGAAACTGCCCAACTTTATTAAGGAAGCTGACATCACTACCCTTCTTGATTCTGCAACCTTTGGTGATACATTTGAAGGCGAACGAGGCAAACTTATTTTAGAGCTGTTTTATTCAACAGGGATCAGGCTTTCTGAGCTCATTCAATTAAAAGAATCGGACCTGGATCTAAGAAACTGTACAATAAAGGTTATTGGAAAAAGAAACAAAGAGAGAGTTATTCCTTTCCCGGCAAGCCTTATTTCTATCATTACAAGTTATCGTCAGATTAGAGACAGGGAGGTGACGAAGAAGAACCAATATTTGTTTGTCACTGACAAGGGCGAGCGCTGTTATCCTGTAATGGTATATCGAATTGTAAGAAGATATCTGGATCAGTTCGCATCGTATGATAAAAGGAGTCCTCATGTTCTGAGACACACTTATGCCACTCACTTACTGGACAAAGGCGCTGAAATTAATGCAGTCAAAGATTTACTGGGTCATTCAAGTCTTGCGGCAACCCAGGTTTATACTCACAATTCAATGGAAAAACTTAAGAAGGCATTCAATAAAGCTCATCCCAAGGCTTAAACTGATTTTTGATGATTAACTCGAATGATATGTAAGAAAAGAATCTACAATTGACCTTGCCGAACAGGTCAGAAATGAAGTCGGCTAGTTTTATGTTTCATTTAATTTTTTACTACTATGAAGTTACAGGTTCATTCCATCCATTTTAATGCTGACAGAAAGTTGATTGATTTTATTCAGAGAAAAGTGGATAAGCTTGAGACATTTTATGACCGGTTGGTGGTTGGCGAAGTTTTCTTACGACTAAACAATGAAGGAATAGAAAATAAAACAGTAGAAATTAAGTTGAAGGTGCCAGGATCTCAATTATTTGCAACCGAAAAGGCGAGGACATTTGAGGCCGCCACTGATCTTGCCACCACAGCCTTACGCATGCAACTGAAAAAATTCAAAACAAAAGTTAAAAGCGGACGGGTATAGCTCAAATGAGAGAATATCGTTTTAAAAAATCTGCTCCTTAGACCGGAGCAGATTTTTTATTTTGGGAAAAGACTTGCATCAATATTTGGAATCACTTTGAGGGCATTTTTATAATAAATTTTTTTCAACACTTCTTCGGGCAAATTCAGTCCATACATCCGCCAGAACGCATGATAGCGCTTGTGGTAAGGAAAGTAATCATCTTCCGTTTCAAGAACACGAAAGTAGGTCTCGTATTCTTCTGGAACCCATGAATCCTTTCCAAACATTACCCGATCCTGATACTTGATCAAAAATTCCCGGGCTACGCGCGGTTGCCTTCCCAACTCTGCGATAACTGCACCAATCTCAGTATACATATTCGGAAACTGATCAAGTAATTCACCGAGTTTCCTGAGATTGTTTCCATACCAGCCCAGGTGGGCGTTTATAAATTTTGTTTTCGGATGGTCACGAAAAATGTTGTGCTGCTCTTGAATGATCTTCTCCCAGGGTGCGGGATCAGTATCGCTCCGTTTTCTATTCGGGTGAGTCTTCAGCTCAAGCCATCGTTCATTGTTTTTGTCAAAGGGATCCCAAAAGGACTTTGGATCGGCGGAATGAATTAGCACCGGAATACCTAGTTCGCCGCATTTATCCCATATTGGACCTATTCTGGGATCATCAACTCTTATTCTGTTCCCTTTGCTATCCTGACTGGACATCCCGAGGTTCTTGTAAATTTTTAATCCGTTTGCTCCGAGTTTCACCTCGTCTTCAAGTTGTTTAAGAATTGTTCCCTGCCATTTAGGATCATCAATTCCACTGAAATCGATATTTGTGAAGACGATAAATCGTTTTGGATAATGCTTATTTACATTCTCGAGCGCCCCTTCCAGATGTTCTGCGCTTCCTCGTCCCCTTCCACTAAGATTGACCATTACCATCATGTTCATTTTGTCCATATCATTGATGAGCAGGCTGAGATTCTGTGTGGGCATGGAGAATTGATGATTATGCACGTCAATGAAAGGAAATTTTGCCTTTGTTAAATGGTGTTCAGGAACTACAAGAGTTGAGGGTGGATCGTAGTCTTCAAAGTCCATTGACTGGCCACACGCAAAAAAGGAGAGGAGCATTAGCCCTTCAATCAATCTTAGTTTCCAAATCATAACCCGAATTGTTTTTTCGCAAATAACGAGAATCAACCGACGCGATGAAATAATTTATTGTATACGATGAATTATTATGTGATTGGTTAAAAGAAATACCACTAAGGACGTTAGGCTCAAAAAACATTTGGGCAAAATACTTATCTCTGGATAATTGAGGCCCTGATGCTCTATGACAACCACGCCCTGGGTCTGCTGTCTGTTAAAAGAAACCTGAATAAGGTGCCAAAGAATTTTTTAAGTGACAACAACTAAACCCCATCCAACTGGTCGAATTTCGTTGCGATTCAGTTGTATTACAATTTCTGGCTCACCGTAAAAACATTAAATTGCTATCATTAAAATCTCATATGAGCAAAATTATCAGTCTTTTTGCCTGCTTCCTGTTCATCAATATCTCACTGTCAGCGCAGAGTGACGTTTTTGAGACGGTAAAAAAGAAGCTTCAGGCAAGTGACTTCAAAGGAGCAAAGGCAGATATTACTAAGTTTCTTGGTTCAAATCCAAGAAATAAAATTGCCCTTTGTCTAAGGGGACAGGCAAGAATAGGTCTCGAAGATTTCTATGGTGCTATTGGCGATTTCAACTCCGCCCTGGAAATTGATTCCGTCTATGCAGATGCACTCAATTACAGGGGTGAGGCAAAGATGAACCTTGGCGATGACGAGGGTAGTATTGATGATTTCGACAAGGCCATTAAGTTCAATCCGAAACTCACCGACGCGTACACTAATCGCGGTCTGGCAAAATACAATATCGAAGATTTGCAAGGCGCATATTTTGATTTTTCAAAGGCACTCGAGCTCGGCCCGGCAGATGCAGACAAATACTTTAATCGTGGTGTTGTTAAGTCGGAACTTGGTGAGTTTGTAAGTGCCATTGATGACTACAGCAAGGCCATTAAAATTGACAGTACCGATGCCGCCTTATATAATTATCGAGGTGTCGCCTATTATAGCTCGGGAAATTACGATAATGCTATTTCAGATTATGATGAGGCGATAAAGAGGGATCCAAAAGATGCCGTTAAGTTTGAAAACCGGGCCCTGGCCAGAAGTGCAAAGGAAGATTTCAAAGGTGCCCTCGAAGATTACAATAAAGCTATCGAATTAAACCCGGAAGAACCTGAAACGTTCAATCTCCGGGGCGTTGTGAAATATAATCTTGAAGACCATGATGGGGCCATTGCGGACTACACAAAAGCCATCGAACTTGACAATGCTAATCCGGTTTATTTTGACAATCGGGCCTTAAGCAAAACCGGTAAGGAAGATTATTCCGGGGCAGTAGAAGATTACACATCCTCTATAGAGTTGTATCCAAGCGATCCGGAGACATATTTCCAACGGGGCATGGTTAAGTTAAGCATGAATAACAAATACGACGCCTGCCTTGACTTCAAACGGGCGGAGGAGTTGGGCTCATCGGAAGCAAAGTCTCTGATAAAGAAGAATTGTAAGTAGGCCGGCGTTGAATATTCGGCTATTTCTTCACTACCAGTGCATCTGCAATAATGTCATGTAATGCTTGCTTCCTTTGTGTAACCCCCGCCATTAAATAACCGATCATAATCGTAAGGGATGAAATAACCTTCGAGGCATTCCTAACTAAGGCTTTTGCCACACTCAATTTATCTCCTTTTACATCGGTCACTTTGAGTTCAAGGGCAAGTTTCCCCAGTGAAGCTTGATACTTTGATGACTCCATCAACGTGTGATACAAAATGGCTATAACGACAAGGAATAATTCGGGATAACCTAAGTACGAATATGCCCACAGGCTAAAACCCCAAACCCCTCCTTGTGGACCAATTTCCTTCCATTCATCATAGCCCACAGGTAATACCGATGAAAAAAATGGCTGAAGAAGGATCAGATAAACTACCGATAATACTATCGAATCGATAATAAAGGCAACAAAGCGCAGCCAGAACCCCGCGAAACCAGTGCTCATAAGTTTAGGTTAATGGTTTAAAAATAATGAATCGTTTAACTTCTAACTTATTTGCTTCATTAATTTTATTGCACGAAGCCTACGCTTGGGGGGATGAATAGTTTGGGGAAATTTTAGGCTCAAACGGGTTAAAGTTTTACCTTCAAAAATTATTTTATAAAACCAAGTTGTCGAAATTCCATTTTAGGTTATGGCGCGGAAGGAAGGTCATCAATCCAATTATTTTATTGCTATAGTTCCGCCATCCCCTGTTTACGAGCAAGCGCAGAACCTAAAGCTGCATTTCCGGGACAACTATCAAAGCAAAGCGTCGCTTAACTCCCCGCCACATATCACGTTGCATATGCCATTTAGATGGAAAGAAAAAAAAGAGGACGACCTGATCAACACTTTGTCAGATTTCACAGCTGATTTTTCTTCATTTTCGATATGCCTGAAGAACTTCTCATGTTTTTCCCCGAAAGTAATTTTTATCGACATCGAGACGAGTCCCCGTCTAAATGAGCTGCAAACGCAGTTACATAAATTTTGCAAACGCGAACTGAATATTTTCAATGCCGATTATAAGGAACAGCCTTTTTACCCCCATATTACCCTGGCATTTCGTGATTTAAAAAAGCCAGCTTTTCACAAGGCGTGGGAAGAATTTAAGGATAAAGACTTTCGAGCAGATTTTCTCGTTGAGCAAATTACCTTACTGAAGCATACAGGGAAAGTCTGGCAAATCTTTAAGGAGTTTGTTCTTATGCAAGTCCCCTTTGATGTGAGCAGATAAAGGACTAATGTGAACGTGTAGATTTTGCACTTCTCCCCACAATCAACACACCCGCTAAAACGAGTATAGTTCCAACGATCTGCAATGCAAGAAACGGCTCTCCTAAAAAATAATAAGCCTGAATAATAGTGGACACCGGACCTACACTTCCCACGATAGCTGTATTGTCGGATCCGATACGCTTTATCCCTTCGGAGATCAGATAAGATGGTACAACGGTGGCTATAATGGCCATCAGTGCGCCATACAGGTAGACTTCGCTGGAAAAAGAACCGAGTGAATGCCGTGAGCTAACGAAAAAATGTATCAACACGCCAAAGCATGCAAAGCTCATAGCATAACTGTTAAATTTCGCCGATCCAATCAAAGGAATTAATCGCCCACTTCCAACAATATAGGCGGCATAGGTAATTGCACAGGTAAAAATCATCACCGCCCCAAAGAAAAAATTCTTGTTGTCGTTCTGATTCAGATCAGCTTCTCCAAAAAAAGCTAATAGCAACCCAACGTATGTAATGCCAACCGCGAACCATTGAATCGTATTTACTTTTTGTTTAAGAATGAAAGATGACATCAGCAGCACCATGGTTGGGTAGATGAAAAGGATCAATCTTTCAATTCCTGCGGAAATGTATTGAAGACCCATAAAATCCAACAAACTGCTGATATAATAACCCAAACATCCAATCAAAGCGACCTTTAACCATTGTATGCCTGTAAACGTGACATTAGACGCCCGTGATGAAGAAACAAATGCTGAAATTAAAAAGAAAGGTAACGAGAAGACCATGCGCAAGGCCAGTAATGACACTGCGTCGATGGAGGTCTCACGGTATGCCAGTTTTACCAATACGGCCTTTGTAGAAAAGCAAACTGCTCCCAGAAAACTTAGAATGAAACCATAAAGAAAATAGCGTTTGTGGATTTGTTTACTCATCTAAGTACCCATCGGTTTAAAATAATCCACAATGAAAGAAATTGAAATTGGATAAGCGGTCAAAACAAACCAAAGTTGATATTTCATTCTATCAATTGCTAACATTTATCTCTCCATTTGTCTTAACTTGAAGTGTATTAACAAAATCAGTTTGTCATCCTAAAAATAAATTTCTTATGACAGCGATCAAAAGAACTCTATCAATGATGCTTATTTTGCTTTTGCTTGCGGGCACTTCATGTGGTCCTAAGAGGAGCAAAGCTAAAGCAATGATTCAAAGCGCCAGCGGAAGTACATTAACAGGTGAAGCGATTTTTGAGGAAACTAACGGAGGAGTGAAGATGACCCTGACTGTGAAGGGGGCAACACCGGGAACTCATGCTGTTCATTTACATGAGTCAGGTGATTGCAGTGCCGGCGATGCTACTTCAGCCGGCGGTCATTGGAATCCCACACACGAAGCGCATGGAAATCGCGCTGGAGGTGGTGATTTTCACGCTGGTGATATTGCCAATCTTCAGGTTGGTGATGACGGTACTGGTACCCTGGAAGTAACCGCGGCTGACTGGACGATCGGTGGAGACGATCAAAAGAACGTTATTGGAAAAGCGGTCATCATCCATGCCAATGAAGATGATTTCGTTTCGCAGCCAGCCGGGAATGCCGGTGCTCGCGTGGGATGCGGAGTAGTTGAAAAATCATAGTCGCACCATGCTGGTTTGCAAATAGATGGTGATGGTCAATTGATACAAATCGATTGATCATCACTTCT